>JAFGHS010000112.1 GCA_016930075.1 Deltaproteobacteria bacterium | reverse complement strand
TTCTTTCTTTCCCATTTATTTTTCTCCTTCCCGCCCTACACTAAACTATTGGGGGGAAAGTGTCTCACTTATATTGGCACAGAGGGTTATGTGGAACGCTTACGAAAGGAGAAATATCCCCTGTGCCGCGTGGCCCTCGCTGATAAAATCCACAATACACGAAACATCGTCATGGACTATCGCCGTTTAGGCGATGAAGTCTGGAAGCGCTTTAAGGCAAACAAAGAAGATCAACTCCAGTATCATAGGGCGCTGGTGGATGCCTTTCGCGAAGCGCAGGCGCCACGGTATTTGGTGGATGTACTGGATTCTTTAGTGAGCGAACTTGAACTGGCAATGTAATCGATGTTCCGTTAACACATACGATAAGCACTAATAATTTTCCCAATAAAAAAAATCGCAAGTTGTAAGAATTTTAAAATAAAAGCGTTTAGAATATCAGAGACAATCTTCAGTATTTGTTCTTTTATCTATGGATTGAAGACAATGTGAAAATTCCAAGGAGGGAGAGTATGGCCGGCTTTTTGTATTCATTTGCAGCAAAAGACATCCAGAATTATATTCTTAAAAGTGACAAACTTGCAGAAATGGTAGGGGCGAGCGAGTTGATAGATAACCTATGCAGAGAAGGCGGTTTTCTCCAAAAAACTATTGATGACTTGGGTATCGCAGAAGAAAAATATGAGATCATCACAAAAGCGGCGGGCTGGGCCAAGATCAAGTTTGAAAACGAAGCAGATGCTGCAACTTTATATAAATATTGGCCGCTTGCCGTTTCTTTTTATGCACCAGGTTTGCACATTGTTCAAAGTTTAATCGCTATTAACGGGGCGCTTTCATCTGCGATTAATGAAAGCGAAAAACAATTAATATATGCGCGCAACACATTGGATGTTGACATGCCGGAGGCCGGACCATTAATTGACAGAAACCAACGTACCGGCTTAGCCGCCACTGGCCGGCAGGCCGGTGATGCCATTGATAAAGAAAGCAAACGAAAACGTGACATCAAAGCGAATGCTCTTATTAAAAGAATTACAGGAATTGAAAATGACGCCAACTGGCCTACAGATTTGGATCACATCGCAGGAGAAGAACGAAAATATATAGCGATTATTCATGCCGACGGCAACAGTTTAGGAAAGACACTTATATCAATACAAGATTATTTGAATGAGAATCAAAATGCCGATGCAGCCGACGTATTTAGAGGGTTTTCCAATGCCATTGAGGAAGCTACTTTAGAAGCTGTAAGGGTAGCATATGAAACAGTCATACTGACAGATTTTGAAGACCGTAAAACCCAATACAAGGCCGCCCGTCCAATCATCTTAGGTGGCGACGACCTCACAATCATTACTCGCGCCGATTTAGCCTTCGATTTCACAGAAGTGTTCTTATGTAAATTTGAAGAAACCTCTAAGGCGGCGCTTCAGAAATTTCTTGGTAAATTCAAGAAGCTTGACCTGCCTAAAATTTTAACCGCCTGTGCCGGAATTGCATTCGTCAAAAAAGCCTATCCCTTTTCTCGAGCCTATGAGCTTTCGGAATCATTATGTAAAGACGCAAAAAAGATTGCTAAAGCCAAACAATCGGAAGGCAAAGACCATCATATCCCTTCATGTTTTTCGTTTTGCAAGATATCAACCAGCATTGCCGGCGATTATCAAACTATTAAAGAAAAAGAACTAACATCGAGAGACGGCAGAATTAAATTGTGGCTCGGTCCTTACAGCGTGGGACTTCATTCAAACGGACTGCCGAAGTATGAACACCTGCGTATCTTGTCGGACACCCTTGGCACAATACCATCCGGATCAATTCGCCAACTGGCAACTACGATTTACTCCAATATGGCAGATGCCCAAAACGATTACAGCCGGATACTGCAAGTATTGAGAAGAGACAACGCCAAAGCCAAGCATGCAGATGCGCTGGAAAAGGGTATGGATAATTTGACGGGAATGTCCGGCAGTCTGTTCACAACTGAACAGCAAACACCGCTTATTGATGCAATCAGGCACAGGGAGCTGCAAAAGTAAATCATCGATGGCATATGTTGAAAGGAGGCTTATGACAAAAGCGACAATTACATTCAAGATTATGAATTATTGGCATGCCGGTACGGGCGCAGGCGAAGGGGCACACCTTGATGCGCTTGTCGTTAAAAATGCAAGCGGACTTCCCTTTTTACCCGGCAAAACGGTCAAGGGGCTTTTTAAAGATGCACTCATGACGGCGGTTGAATGCGGTCTTGTAACAAACGATGATACTCTTTCGTATTTCGGCGGGCCGGGACCGGAGAATACACGTTTTGATTCAGACATGGCTTGCCTCGAATTTACTGACGCAACCCTTGGCGATAAAATGGCAGCGTGGGCTGATCTCGACAGAAAAAAATGCCGCCAATTATTTCGTCAAATATCAGCAACTTGCATCGACGACAAAGGACAAGCGCTTTCGAAAACGTTGCGGACAGTCGAAGTCACTATACCGTTGAGTTTAAATGCAACGGTTGAATCTGATATTGCTTCCAAGAGTTGGATCGAAGATCTACGGAAAGCGGCCCATTTCATTCGTTATATAGGAACGAATAGACATCGAGGCCTTGGCCGCGCCATTGTTTCAATTCAGGAGGTGACGTCATGAATACCCTTTGCTTTAAAACCCTCCTTCAATCTGATGTGATATTCAGTGAACGATCAGCAACAACAGGCGGGCACTCGACATTAGATTACATTCCAGGATCGGCAATTTTGGGTTTGTGCGCATCGCAGCTTTATTCAGAATTGGGTAAAGATGCATTCAAAGTTTTTCACAGTGGACATGCCCGTTTTGGATGCGCTTATCCTCTTGATGAATTGAATCACCCAATGATGCCTATACCGATCGCCTGGCATACAGAAAAGGGCAAAAGCGCAAATAAAGAACAAAAGCTCGAAACGGCGAGCATCTTTAATATGCTGTTTACAACCGAAGAACGTGAAAAAGAATTGCAGATACAACAACCCAAACAGATCCGCGAGGGATACTTTTCATTGAACGGGTCTTACGTCAAACCGTTGTCTTCCTATAGACTTAAAACGGCAATTGACCGTGATAAAGGCGGTCGGCCAAAAGAAGAGCAGTTTTTCGGTTATGAAAGTCTCGATAAGGGATCGGCCTTTTATTTTACTATCGAATTCGATGATAATGTCGATGAATCGATACAAGAGAAAATTAGGAATATGCTGACTGAAAAACCACGGCGCATAGGCAAATCGCGCACCGCAGAATACGGTGCGGTGACATTTAGTGTTCTGAAAGGCTTGCCTGTAAAAAATGCTCCGGCGCTCAATGGCAATTACCTTACCGTCTATTGCTTATCAGACATTGCTTTACGTGATGAACAGACAGGCGTCCCCACATTGATTCCTGAGTCACATCATTTTCATCTGGACAAAGTGATGGGGCCATGTGATTTTTTACCGGAAAAAAGCTTCATCCGCACGCGCACCTACTCGCCATACAATCGGACCTGGCAAACGCATGACTTGGAAAGGAATGTTATCTGTAAGGGGAGTATTCTATCGTTTTTTGCGAAACAAGACGCAATCAAAATGAATTTAATTGCCCTGCAAGAGGAGATTGAATGTGGCGTGGGATGCTACCGGCAGGACGGGCTGGGGAAAGTCCTTATCAATCCTCCTTTCCTTGCTGATTGGCAATTTAGACCGGATGACACGCAAAGCCCCCTTCTTGAACTCAATACCATGCCGCAGGCAGATGATCCACTGGATAACAGTTTGATATCTTGGTTAACCGCTAACCACGCATTTTCTGAATTAGACGAAAAAGCCGGGAATAAAGTTGAAGAGTGGATAGTGCCATTGATTTCAGGCGTTAAAAAATTAAAAACAAAAGCCCCTGGCAAATCCCAGTGGAGCCAGCTGCGAACCATTGCCATCCAGTCTGCGAGCATTTCGGATTTCAAACAACTGCTTTTTGATAGCGATAAGGCGCTCTGTACAAGAGGTGTTACCAGGAAAAAATGGGATGAAAGGTCTTTTTATCAACCTGCAGGGCAAAAAATCAGTTTTTCAGATTTTATTAAAGATTATGTGCTTATCGAGGGTTCAAGTCAGACAGACCAAGTCTATTATACGCGACAGTTAGTTTATAGACTGGGCAGCAGACTGCAGCATGTGATGAATCAGGAGGGATTATGACAACAAGATTTGAAGAATATCCGCTGCGTTATCTTGCCAGAGTAGTCATCGAATTCAGGACCGCATTTCTGATTGGAAACGGGCAGAACAATGCTTTTGCCGATGAGGTTTTTGTTTCGGACGCCAACGGTTTGCCGGCGCTACCGGGTTCCTCCATAGCGGGCATTTTGCGGAGGCAGTTGTCCGAGACAGACGCAAACGATATTTTCGGGAACAGAGATGCCAGCATGGGATCGCGATTAACCATATCCTGGGGCTGCATCCATGATTCGCATAACCGCCCTGTTGAAGGCTTGGTTCAGCTTAATACTATTGAGCAGGACACCGTCTTACGCCAGGCAAAATATTCGATGGTCCGCGACCATGTTTGTATCAACCGAAGAGGTACTGCGGTGCAGGGTGGCAAGTTTGATGAACGTTGCGTTGACGCCGGACACCGTTTTACATTCGAGATGATACTGGAAGGCAATGCCGGCGATGAGTCTAAGTGGACTATCCTGATGTCCGCTCTAACATCCAACGAACTGAGGTTTGGCGGGAAGACAAGACGCGGCTACGGCGCTTTTGACGTTGTACATCTTAAAACACAAATGTTCAATTTGTCCAATCCTGCTGAGAGAGATGCGTACCTCCTTCAGCCGAAAGAGTTTGCCATAGACTCAGCTATGTTGGATAGGCGCGACTTATACGCAGCCACCACAAGAAATCCTGAAACGATATCATTGACAATCCCGCTTGAACCTCAGGGTTTCTGGATGGTTGGCGGTGGAAGCGGAACAGCGGCGGATATGACACCTGTTGAGGCCTCACGGATTGTCTGGGATGAGCAGCAGAATGGTTCCGTCAAAAAAGTAATTCTTATACCGGGAACGGCAATCAAAGGGCCTCTTTCTCATCGCGTTGCTTACTATTACAATGCATTGAATGAATCTTATGCGGACTGCCCCTCCGAAATAAAGCCCGCAGTCGGCGCTTTTAACGGCGCCGTGCGATGTCTCTTCGGATCGGCGAAAAATGACAAGCATCACGACCCGGGTGAGGCGGGGCGGATTTATATTGACGATATTTACATTGAACAGACGAATGGCCTGGAAGCTGCCAGAAAAATCATTAATCATGTTTCCATTGATCGGTTTACGGGCGGTTCGCGGGCGGGCGCCCTTTTTTCCGAGCAACCGATCTATCAAGGCGGCCCTGTTCAACTTAGAATAACCATCACCGAGAAAAGCAAAATCATAGAAGAATCAAACGTCAAAGAAGCTTTTAATTTGGCAATTAAAGACTTAAAGGAGGAGCAACTTGCAATTGGTTCGGGCGATGGTCGCGGCAACGGTTATTTTAAATCATCCGAAACAGTCAGCATACCTTGGTAAGATCGAACGGAAGGAGCGAAAACCATGATTGAAATACTGAATAAAATTCTTAATGATGAAAAGCTCGGCCAATTGATCCCAGCCCAGGCATTCATCATCCCTCATTCTTTTTCTGTGATGGAGACAGATAAATTAAATAAACTGATCGAGGATTTTCAACCGCAGGAAGGTTGGCTTTGTTTGACAAACATAGTTGTGCGTATTCCTCATGACGGTGCGCTGCCTCTTACAGGAATTGTTCTATCGGGCGAATTGGTTGCAGGTTTAAGAAGTCTGCATATTCGACAGGATGAAAGCGGCTGGCTTTGCCGGATTATTGAAAGGAAGAATACGGTTGGGGACCAACTGATGTATGAGCAATCATTTTTACCCATTCCCGGAAGAGGCAGCCGAAGATTGAAGTATGAAGTGTATTGGAGAGAAACTGCTGATCCGAGCGGCAGGGCAGTTTATCGCCCCTACATCAGCCGATTTGCCGGATATGAAACGACCGCAACGAAAACGATGGAGGTTTAACTATGATTACTGCACCTTATAATTTTGTGCCCCTTTCCCGTTTCGTGTACTTCCCTGATTGGGCGGATCAAGTATCTCATGATGTGCCATTCTCGGACGCAATTTCAGGGACGCTTGTTTGTAAGTTGACCGCGATGACGCCAATATATGTAAGGAATGGCGGCAACTGGGAGCACAATGATATTTTGAATAATCCTGAGGCTCAGGCATTTTTCAGGATGGGTTCAACCGCAACAGGCTATACTTATATGATTCCGGGTGCCTCTATCAAAGGAATGCTGCGTAATGTTCTGGAAATCATATCTTTTGGAAAAATGGATCGCAATCGAGTGGAAGATCCGCCGTATTCGATAAGAGATCTAAATTATCAAATATACAGAGATAAAATGACAGACAGAATAGGAAGAGATAGGGATGTTTTCGAATCAAAAGTCAATGCGGGATGGCTTACTCAAGATGCACACGAAGATTGGCATCTAACGCCTTGTGAGTATGCGCGGGTGGATCAAATTGATTTGATTGCATATCATGGACACAGACCGGACATAAAGGCAAAACAGTCTGCGGAAGATAAATACAATAAATGGGGTCCCAATAGGACGGTTCAATTTGATTATTCAGAAAATTCATGGTGCCATAGTTGTGGAAAAATACAATACAAAAAGGCTTCCGATCTGGGAGTGGGTTCGCGCGCTACCGGTGAAATAGTATTTACAGGACAGCCATCTGCCAACGAAACGGTCGTCTCGTTAGCTTCATCACCTGCGCGTGTAACGTTTCCGGAAAAATTTAAATATGATAACAGAAGAAATCAATTAAAATGTGCGGGATTAATGCTTGATAATGAAAAAACGGCCTTGTTGGCTCTCTCTTCCAATACCGCATATCAGACTGCGGTTAATGAATTATATATTAAGTCAGCAACGGAAAACGCGAGAAGGGTCAAACATATGGAATTTATTTTTTTTGCTGCCGGACCTCCTGACCAATCAATAAAGATTAGCGATAAGCTTAAAGATGAATTTCTCTTTATTCATCGCGACAGTTTGAAAGATTCCGAGGATTGGAATTACTGGCAGGAAAAACTCAACTTGGGGGAAAGAATACCGGTCTTTTATTTAGGCACAGCCAGCAATCCGGATTCAATGGGCCTCGCACAAATGTATCGCCTCCCCTATAAACACTCGATCCTCGATACAATATGTCATACAGACAAGGATCATAGTCTGCACGATCCCGATTTGGCAGATGTCATGTTCGGTTATATTGACGAAAAAGGCAAGGACAGTCTCAAAGGCCGCATCTCCATCAGTCATGCGGTGGCTGCTGCGGGGACGGTAAGCCAGCTATCATGCCAGCGCAAAGTCCTATCCTCGCCGAGACCGACCTATTATCCAAATTATATCAAGCAGCAAACACCTGTTGCAACGTATAAAACTATGATGGACGGTGACGCGGAAGTCCGCGGGTGGAAGCGCTACCCCACGAGAAAACCGGAAAATCTGTATGACACGCCTGACAGTGAGAGCGCCGATAAACTCGTGACAAAATTTATTCCCTTGGATAGTGGCGTTCAATTTGAATTCAAAATACGATTTCACAATCTGCGTCATGTTGAGTTAGGCGCGCTTATCTGGACGTTAAAATGGGGTGGCGATGCTTCACTATGCCACCGCCTGGGCATGGCAAAGCCATTCGGTTATGGTCAGATTAAAATAAATATTGATGACGATGCTTCACACTTTATTAATGCCAAACGCGAATCAATAACAAAAACGCTAAACGCATACATGAATGATTTTGTGACGCATATGACATCGATACAATACGTGCCTAATGTGCCATTTGACGACTGGGAAAATTGCGAACAACTGAGTCACCTCAAAGCAATGGCCAATCCAGACCAAGAACCGGCTGGCACAACCCAAACTGGTAAATTAAAATATATGGAACTTTCGGAATTTCGCGATGCAAAACAGGCACCCAAAAAAATATTGGAACCGCATTTGGATTATACGAGACGCACGGACTTACAAAGATTCCGGCAACATGGCGGCCAACTCGGCAGCAAACAGAAGGCGCTTATTAAGCGTGACATACCGATTATCGAAATCAAGGATGCCAGCATCAAGAAAGATATTATAGCGGACTTCGACAAAATCAAAAATCTCGACGACCGGCAGGAACTCTTCAATTTTTTTGAAAATATTACAGAAGATGATGCAGCGGAATTCAGTATGTTGGATTTGTCAGCAGTAAAAAACATTTTAAATATCGGCGCGGTCAAAAATTTGCAAGCGCTGGAAATGAATGCCGCCATCAAATCCATAGTCGCATGTAAAATGCTGACATTCATCGAGCCGAAAAAGAAATGGGATAGTGATAAAAAAGAACGCTACGAAGAACTGAAAGTCATGGCGAAACCGGTAAAATAACGAACCCATATTCTGGAGGTTGACGATGAGCCTGAAAATAAGAAAATGGATCGAGAAAAGGGATTTGTGGCTTGGCATTGCCGGAGCGATCGGTTTAATTGTTACAGGCGAGTGGTTGGCATCTGCTCTTCTGGGCGAAATGGTGTTTCAGCGCTGGTGCACGATCTTCAGCGAACACCCTGTTTTTAATATTATTACAGCTTTGTTTTTGTTTTTCGCTTCATTCGTGCTTGTTTTTAATTATCGAAGAGCTTTTTTATTATCACGATCATTTCGTTATCACTCGTGCAAACCACACGCATGTCTTGTCATGATGCTCACTTTGCCATCGCCGGATATACAGATACCCGAAGGAGATTTACCTTGGAAGCTGGAAAAGAAAGATAAAGTCGGTAACGTCAAGGGAGATCCCGTAATACTCGAAGGTCAATCTTTAATTAACGATGCGCAGAATTTACCGCATATGTGGTGGAATTGGCAACAGTTGATGCGTGCACTCATACCTCATCTCAATCATCTCAAAGAAGTGAGATTGATCGGGTCGCCGAATACCAAGGATAAAGAAGGCAATACCTTATATGGTTCAAGAGCATTTGCTGAAAAAGCCAAAATATTGATTCAAACATATTTTCCCAGCGTCAATGTAATGATCAATGAAGACGCTGTGAATTTTGAGGATTTCGATGCTTTGAAAAACGAAATGAACGACGTTCTAATGGAATTGCGAAGCAAGTTAAAATACTCTGAAGATGAGATCATCATTGATGTGACAGGCGGTCAAAAAACAGCGAGCATTGCTGCTGCCGCCGTAACGTTGAATAGTAAAATGAATTTTCAGTATGTGAGAACATTGCGTTTTGGTGATGTACCCTTGAATGAAGACGTAATGAGCTACGATGTTCGGGTATATTCACCCTTGTCGGAAGGTGGTTGACATGAGCGTTATTGAATTGAATCAATTATTTGAAGATACGGCGAAAATTTCCGAACTCAAGCGGTATATAGACAAGGCCGTAGAACTGGCGGGCAATGGCAATGATGTTATTTTAACGGGGCCTGCACCTGTTTGGCTTTATCTGAAAATCGCTCATGCCCTGCACGGAAAAGTGAGGACATTGGTCTATAGAAGTCCAGCAACTGGTGACGTTGTAATTTTTGACCACAATCCATTCTGAAAACGAAAAATGGCAAGTGACTATAAAACCCACCCCCTATCCACCCTCGCCTGGCACCGCCTGCGGGTGAGTCTGCGCAATGTGCGGATGTCGCCCGCGCAGAAGGCGCAGCCGTTTGCGATTGTGCAGGCCATTGTCAAGGACGTGACGGCGAAGTTTGAAAAGCCGGATGATGCGCTCATCTTTTTCCATATCAGAGACCGCAAGCACACCTACAAAATGCAATTGATGGATAAGCTGCCGCTGGAAATATTCTTTTTCCAGAAAGACGAAAAGTATGTGCGCCAGTGGCTGTCTGTTTTTAAGGCGTATCTCAATGATGAACTGACAGGCCGCAATTTTGATCTGGCCGATGCCGGACCGATTGAAAAACGGGACATTGAAACCGTTGCCTCAGAAATCGGCGATGTTCCCACGGAAGGTGAAATCTGCCTGGAATTCATCACGCCCTTCCCCTTCAAGCGCCAGCCGGGAAAACACCGCACCCAAATTGAGAGATCCGCCTTTATTGCCTCGTTTACAAACCGCTTCAGCCGTCTGTTCGGGCAATCGCTCGTTTATCATCCCGCCGATGATGACTTTGCCGTGCTGCCTTATTACTGGACTTATACGGAGTTTCGCCACGCCTCCCAATCGCAGCCCGGTACGCATCAGCTCATCAACGGCTGCTTCGGCCGGTTGTATCTCAAAGGCCGGTTCGCTAATTTTCTGCCGTTTCTTGTCATGGGCAGTGAATTGCACACCGGTGCAAAACTATCCAACGCCCAAGGCTATTTTCAGATGCACCCCCGGCAGGTACCCCACTTCTGCCGGCGCTTTCCCGACAAAAAGGCGCTGGTCGGCATCATTCGGGATGTCATTGAACGCTATGATCATGCCCTGGAATCTCTGTCCGTTAATGAGAAATTCCCGTTCAAGGAAGATGTGTATGCAGATAACCTTGTCAAGCAGATTGTGACGGATACGTATACCCCCGCGCCCAATACGGCATTCAAGATCAAGAAAAAAAGCGGTGCGGACAGGCTGGTCGAACAGATTCCACTGAAGGATTTGATCATTCAGCAATATGTTCTCAAAACCATCGACGATGAGTTTGAGCGCATATTTGAGCCGGAATCCATCGGCTTTCGCAAAGGCGTTTCCCGGCAGAAAGCCGTAGAGATGGTACAAAACGCATTGAAAGCCGGGTATCAGTATATCATTGAATCGGATGTGGAGGATTTCTTCCCGTCCGTCGATTTAAACATCCTTGCCGGACTCATTGATTTCTATCTGCCGCAGGGAGATCGTCTCGTCAAGTCTCTGCTCAACAAAATCATCCACAGCGGTTATATCCTGAACGGCGAATGCCATGACCGCGTCAAAGGCGTGGCCCAGGGGAGTCCGCTTTCACCCATCCTGGCCAATCTGTTTCTGGATTCCTTTGATGAAAAAATTAAAAGCTGGCCCGTACGCTTCATCCGATATGCCGATGACTTCATTATTTTAACCAAAACCGCAGAAGAGGCAGAAGCGATTTTATCCCAAACCGAAGCCGTCCTGTCGGAAATCGGCCTCGGCATCAAGAAAGAAAAAACCAGCATCAAACATGTTAAGGAAGGCTTTCGTTTTCTCGGTATGAATTTCCAGGGCCCGGAGGCCGTCGTTGAGTTTGATGACGCCATGAAGCCCCTCAAGAAGCCGCTGTATATTACAGAACCTTATCTGTTTTTGTCTTTAAATGCCGACGCCGTTGATGTATGCCGCAACAAGAAGGTGATCGAAAGTATCCCGCTGAGACGGGTCAGTGAGATGATTATTATGGAGAAAGCCGTATTTTCCACGGCTTTGTTGAAAAAGTGCACGGAGACGGGGATCCCATTCACCCTGACGCTGAATTCAGGATACTACATTTCCACCGTCAAACCCGATTCAAAGAAATATTTTGATATTGCCTACGCGCATGCCAGGGCCTATGCCGCATTGACGGACACGGACATCCTGAGCATCGCCAAAGAATTTGCCGCAGGCAAACTGCAAAACTACGTTCCCCTTTTCCGCCAGCGTTACGACAGGAATCGAAATCTGTTCATTGTCCAGATTGAAAGGACGATTGCGAACATTTACGCGGCGGCGGACATTCATCAAGTGCGCGGCTATGAAGGCGCCATGGCTAAAAAGATATATGAACATTATAACGGCATCATTGAAAATCCGGCTTTTCATATTAAGAAGCGGGATCGGAAGATACCGGATCCGATCAATGCCCTGCTGAATTTCGGTTATTATTTGCTGTTTACGCGTGTCAATGCCACGCTGCGCGCCGTCGGCCTGAATCCGTATCTGGGTTTTCTTCATAGTGCTGAGGATAATTATGAATCCCTCGTATGCGATGTGGAAGAGCTTTTCCGTGCCCGGATAGACCGCTTTATTATCAGCATGATCAATTTAAAGGTGGTCACGGACTCGGATTTTACCCAAACGGACAAAGATTGTCGTTTGAGTAAAGAGGCGGTGAAGAAATTTCTCAATAACCTGGAGCGAGAGATGGATCGTAAAAACAGCAAGAATACCTTATCTCTTAAGGAAAGCATTTATGTTCAGATAATGGTGCTGAAAAAGTATTTTACGGACAATACGCATTTATCATTTTACAGGTGGCAGGTATGAAAGGCATATCGGATTACGCCGTCGTTTACGACATCACATCGGACAAAGAGCGGGGCAAAGTGGATAAGGTATTAAAGGGCTTTGGCTTTCGGATTCAAAAAAGCGTATTTGAATGCCGGATGAACAAAAGGACGAAAGAAGAACTGATAGAGAACTTGGACAAGCTTGATGTGCAAACCGGTTTCGTAAAAGTCTATCGCCTCGAATATTCGTCGAAAAATGTAATTATCGGGAAGAAAGAAGGGAATGATATTGATGAGGGCCATGCCTACATCGTCTAGGTTATTCAGAACCTCTGTGGATTACCTGTTTACAGATCTAAAAGCCGACGGGGTTCTGAATTTTTCTGGAAATTGTTCTTTGAAAACTATATATTGCATAGCAAGTCTCGAAAGAGACACCCGTGGTGCCGCGGTCTGAAACTTTGTCGCATTTACTGCATCGTTCAGCCTGCTCGAAAGAGACACCCGTGGTGCCGCGGTCTGAAACACCATATCCGACAAACTCAACCAATCTCAACTCGAAAGAGACACCCGTGGTGCCGCGGTCTGAAACAGGATCTCTATATCATCACGGATTTCCTCTTCTCGAAAGAGACACCCGTGGTGCCGCGGTCTGAAACAAGTAGCGAAATCGGCCGTTCCTGACTCTCCTCGAAAGAGACACCCGTGGTGCCGCGGTCTGAAACAGACAAATACATCCAATGTCAGTATTAATTCTCGAAAGAGACACCCGTGGTGCCGCGGTCTGAAACCATACACGACCTGCCAACATACCGAGTTGGCTCGAAAGAGACACCCGTGGTGCCGCGGTCTGAAACTCGCCGTCACGACAACCGACCAAATACTCCTCGAAAGAGACACCCGTGGTGCCGCGGTCTGAAACTCTTCGAATCTCGGCAGTAATTCGCCGATAATCTCGAAAGAGACACCCGTGGTGCCGCGGTCTGAAACCCGCGATCTTTACCTAACTTGGTATTTTTTCTCGAAAGAGACACCCGTGGTGCCGCGGTCTGAAACATCTTGAAAGGAGGAAATCAGAAAAAGAGTCTCGAAAGAGACACCCGTGGTGCCGCGGTCTGAAACCTGTCATGACAAGTTACTACCGAAAGAGTTAGCTCGAAAGAGACACCCGTGGTGCCGCGGTCTGAAACCCTCTTTGTCCGGAGGAGGAAGTTTTTCTTCCTCGAAAGAGACACCCGTGGTGCCGCGGTCTGAAACAGGTACGACTTGGCCGAATAGTCTTTCCATTCTCGAAAGAGACACCCGTGGTGCCGCGGTCTGAAACATTTTTGCTGTTACCTAATAGGTAATAGGTACTCGAAAGAGACACCCGTGGTGCCGCGGTCTGAAACTTTGTCATTACTATTATCACGCCCTCGTAAACACTCGAAAGAGACACCCGTGGTGCCGCGGTCTGAAACCCAACGTAGTAGCTGACAAGTATAATTATAACTCGAAAGAGACACCCGTGGTGCCGCGGTCTGAAACCCACCAGAAGGGACTATCGTGAGGGCGGACAATCTCGAAAGAGACACCCGTGGTGCCGCGGTCTGAAACAAGAAAGACGGCCCTTCAACAGAAACATAGGCTCGAAAGAGACACCCGTGGTGCCGCGGTCTGAAACATCTACCTGTGCGGGTATTGACGTAACGTCTCGAAAGAGACACCCGTGGTGCCGCGGTCTGAAACGCTGAGACTTCGTTAAATTTGACCACGCCTGCTCGAAAGAGACACCCGTGGTGCCGCGGTCTGAAACCCACTTTCCCCGAGCTAACAATCTCAGCTCGGCTCGAAAGAGACACCCGTGGTGCCGCGGTCTGAAACAAAAAAATTACACAATATCCATCCTCCTCTCGAAAGAGACACCCGTGGTGCCGCGGTCTGAAACAATTTTCAAGTCTTTTAGTCTTTCGCGTCACTCGAAAGAGACACCCGTGGTGCCGCGGTCTGAAACCAGTCGAAACGCTGGATAGGTTAAGTTCATTCTCGAAAGAGACACCCGTGGTGCCGCGGTCTGAAACCCAATTCGGAAGCGGCTGGGCATGGCTTGCCTTCTCGAAAGAGACACCCGTGGTGCCGCGGTCTGAAACGCTTTTGGGGAAACAATTTACCCCCACGACACTCGAAAGAGACACCCGTGGTGCCGCGGTCTGAAACTAATTCCCCTCGCTCATAGGCCGCGATTGCCTTCTCGAAAGAGACACCCGTGGTGCCGCGGTCTGAAACAAGAAATAATTGCTATTTCCGTCATCGTGTAAACTCGAAAGAGACACCCGTGGTGCCGCGGTCTGAAACATGTTAGCTGCCTCAGCCGGGGCAGTGGCGACTCGAAAGAGACACCCGTGGTGCCGCGGTCTGAAACAAAGTCAAAAACCTGTTTGGCCAAATTAATCCTCGAAAGAGACACCCGTGGTGCCGCGGTCTGAAACTGTAGCGGCTTATTCCGCATAATCTGTAGACTCGAAAGAGACACCCGTGGTGCCGCGGTCTGAAACACTGTCCATTAAGCGATGCTCATTGTTAACTCGAAAGAGACACCCGTGGTGCCGCGGTCTGAAACAGAATTTTATCCTCCTCTAACTTCTTGAAGTTCTCGAAAGAGACACCCGTG
>JAFGHS010000111.1 GCA_016930075.1 Deltaproteobacteria bacterium | reverse complement strand
TCTTCTGCGCCTTACCGACAACTTAACCCGCCCCCGGGGGGCAGTTCTCATCGCTCAAAGGGGGGACATTAACACCGCTGCTAACACAACCTAAGTTATTAAAGGAATAAGTAATGTTTGGTTTTATCTTCAGATGCTACATCCAACACCCAGATGACGAAGAAAATCATTTAATTTATCTTCAACTATCTTACAGGTACGAAGAAACCGGTATATTTGAGGCGGGCAAATCATATATGATTAGAAGCAAAACAAAAAATGAATTCTTTTCAATGATGTACGAAATAATGCATTTTAAAAAAATAAGTATCCCTAAATCCCATGAGGTAGGACCTTGGTGTCCAACTCCAGGCTATTATACTATACGGCAGCAAAGAGAGATGTATATTATTGCATTGCATCGATATGTCAGTTCCCTAACTCAAATTGATGAAACCTTCCGTTACATAACCGATGCAGATAAAAAGTTGTCCTATCTTGATAATAAACTTAGCAAGTTAAAACCATATTATGAAAAAAGATTATTTCGGGCAACGTATAAACACGGCCCTTTTTTTATTACCTCGGATGAAGGAAAATACAGTTGGCTTGTTTACGACTCACCTAAACAATAATTGTGTAAAGCGGCATCAAAAGAGTATCTTGTTAACAAATGCAAAAATTCGGATTTATACTGATGCTTGTTGGAATGGGTATGGTTATGGCAACTGTTGAAGGGGCTGGTAACTATACAATAGGATTTTGGGGCATCGTTGCAATAGTAGCGGGATACTTTATTGAAAGAGAGGGACATTAATAAGCGATACGTCAACCATTGCTATGTTGGCATTTTTGCAAATTAATCATCGTCAAAAAAGTTGCTCAATTCATCAACAGCCTCTTGAAAAGTTTTTTTGTTTTTTGCTTTCTCCCGTTGTTGTTCTTCAAACTCAAGTCGTTCTTCATTGGTCGGGCCTGCTTCAATAAGCAGCCTATCAATTTCTTCCGCAGTCAATTTAGAATACGACAAATAATAAAAATCATACCAGGAACGTTTAGGTTGTGGGGCATCTCCCGGCGCCTTCTGTGTCGCTGGTTTCTTCTTATTCTTATACCAGGAGTCACCCGCCATTACTCGCAGGATATATTTCCAAGTCCGTGTGACGTCTTCAAACACAGCTATTTTTTCAGGTTCTTCGTCCCATAGTTTTTCTGCCCAAATGATAGCAACCTTTTCCCCAACGAGGAGACTTCTCCACTCATCATCCTCTTCTGGCTTAACTTCTTTCTCCGCCCGCGCCTCGACTTCGCGCAACATTGCCTTAATTTCTTTTTCAGACTTTCCACGATTTAATAAAATATCCCGTATCCACTCGTACATCCTTCCATCAAATGAGGTATCGAATCCCAAAGTACTTCTTATCTCTGGAATCATTAAGTCCCTGCGCCATCGCATTAATAGCAGTCCCTCTGGAGCTATCCAATCCGGTGGCGGATTACTGCCCCATCTATAACCAGGCATAATAGGCACCTCCTTTGATATTTTGTTCAAGATGAAATCATTTTAGGCGCAATGGGATAAAAAGACAAATATTACTTCTTGTCCGGATCTGATCTTTTAAACCATCAGCCGTTTAATCGTCGTCATAATCGTCGCCGATATCTTCATTCACAAGATACCGCAGATAAGAAGACATTGTCCGGCCCGATCTCCAAGCCTTTTTCTCCAATGCTTCTTTTTCGTGCTGAGTCAATAAAGTTGTTACTCTCACTTTTTGATCATCTTTTATACTCATTTTTTATTACCTCCAAATTCGCTTAAAATATTAAAATCATGCTATTTTTATTCTTTTATCAGTCATCGCCCTTGTGCGGAATTCGGCAAGCCCGCATAGACCGATGATGGTAGCACCCTTTTCCATGACATGTGTAGAACACATGAGAATCATTCAGCATATTTCCTTCAATTACTGATCATAGGTCAGTTGGCAGGGGGATACTGGTGTTTGTGTAATTGCCGCCGTAGGGCATTTTTATTCATTTAAAATTTCAACACATTCGACGCGGCCAGCGCCGAAGATTCCGTCAAGACGCTCTCGACCGGCATCACCAACATGAAACGTCCCGAATGAATTAGGTAAAGTGATTTCGATATGATCATCGTTAGAACCCTCAAGATGGATACGGGCTCTAACGAATTTGGGATATCCATCATCAATTCTGACCATGACTGGAATTGAATTGTAACTTGCTCGACTTTTTTTCATCATTTTTAGGTTTCCTCCTTAAAAGTTGTTTCAATTACGCCTACTTACACCGGTTGACCTCGCGTCCGCTATTGTCCAGTAAGTGATCAACAAATTTAGTCAACTGGCGTTTTTTGTTGACTTGTCAACCGGCTTGTCAACCGGTAGTCTCTTTCTTTTTATATATCAATGACTTATCCTTTTGTTGACTTGTCAACTTGACTGTCAACAAACCAGTAGTTGACTACCTACCCCTTTAGGGGTAGTCAACTGGTCAACAAAAAACTTGGTCAACTAATATAATTTTCGATGTCGATACCGCCATATTTTAAAAAACCTACCGGAGTAAAATCATTACCTTTGTCCATTAATATCTTCTGCCGGATTGAATTCATCTTCACCCTCGAGACATAAGCTTTATCGACCCCCAGCAATTCACAAATTGACCTTTGGGCTATGCCGTTGCCTAAAAGCGCGATAATAATTTCTTTTCGCGATTCTTTCAGATTTGAAACCGTCCAGGTTAGCCCACCCGCCGGATGTTTACCAATCTCAAACGTGAATGGGGCAGCTTCATCCCCCGTGAGACTTCTTGATTTCGTGAGGGTCGCATTAAACCGGCACCCATCCTGGGGATCATGGCCAGGGGGAAGCGTTAATTTCAAGACAAAATCAAGCTGATCTTCCCGTCCGGAAGTGCCTCTCTGATCTCCGTTCTTTCCGGCATGGTGGATAAAAACAACAGCCTTCCCCATCCATCGAAGTTGAAGGAAAAGGCCATTTGTAGGCCCCCATGCTTCCTGATCGTTTTCTTTTACGCTGGGAAGGAGAGAAGATAGGTTGTCAAATATAATTACATTCCATTTATCGCCCGTAATTTTGATTAGCTCGATAAACGCTTCTCGCCAAAGAGGATCGGATAAATTAATAACGGGATAGCCTCCCTGATAGAGAAGCTCATTTGAAATAAAATCCAAAGGTTTGAGCGCAACCGGCAGGTTTTGAGATAACGACAATCTTTCTTTTAATGAACTGATGGACATTTCTCCGTCGACGATAAGTACGCCGGCGGGGCATCCACTTGTAAACGGTCCCAATTTAAGCCCCCGAGTCAAGCAGTGGGCAATGGCATCGCGTAGCCAGGTCTTTCCAATGCCGCGCGGTCCATACATCTCGCCCAAAGTCCCCTCAAATATTGGCCCCAAGAATTTCTTCTGAGGTTTAACTTCAAGATTTTTCAGAGCATTTTCGCTTAGAACTGTTTTCTCCAAGCTTTCACACAACGTATGTGCCGTTGTCTGGCCGTCGGCAACTCGTGCTTGCTGCTCAAAATCGCTTATAGACATATTGCCCGTCCTTCCGGCGCCAACCATAATAGCCGTTGCCATGCCTGTTTTTCTTTTCTGAAATGCCCCGGAAGCCTGGACAACCTTGCCGGATTGCTGCACGCAGCATCGACACCCAAAGGCGTAAGAATTTGATCATATAAGCGGCTTTTAATTTGGGCTTCCCATTGTGTCGCGGTGTCCACCTGTGCCAGTTTCTGGACGTCAAGCCATGCGTGGATTGACTTTCCGCCGGTGTCGATCAAGGCGACGATAGGCAGCTTGACGGCGCTCCAGAAACGGATCTGCTCATCCCGACTCAGGTTGTCGAATTCGGCGATACAGTGGGGGTAAGACGCGACGTTTCCATCGCCGCGAAGGGTTGTCTTTTCGCCAGTCTTTGTGGGTGCAGGGATACCAGTTAGGGGATTGATGATGATATGGGGTCCAGACTTTCCGCCGTCTCTGAAATGATTTATCCACTCCGCAGCGGTTCGGATAGTGTCGCCGATGATCCCGGCCTGGTGGCGCTCCCCTATCCATATCAGGTCGGTCAGATTGTAGAGAGTTTCCAGCAATAAGATAGCGTCACTCATGGGGCCTCCCATAATCGTATAGGTGAGGCTTCCCACAAATCGACTTCATTGTTAATCTTCCCCTGGTCGATAATCTTTTGAAGGGCAGCCTTGCCGTCATGAAAAATGGGCGCCGGCCGTGGGCGGGGGGTGAAGGTGCCGCCGTGGTGATCAGAAAAAGCCTTGTTTATTGCGTCCATGATTTCGCGGTCTGATATCCGGCGCGCTCCCTGTGGGATAGCTTGCCGGATGTCGGAAAAGATTTTATCTGCATCAACATTTGCGATGACACCATAATCAACAACGGCCAATAGGAAGGGATGACAACCGCACCCCGGCGGGGGGATGCGGCTCAGGGCTTCGTTATATCGGTCGTGTGCGGTCATAGAATTGATATTAGTGAACATTCGCTAACCCTGATTCTGGCTATCTTTGGTGAGGACGGGATTCGCAGTTACCCAAGCGATTAGGTCCGACGGAAGATACAGCACGCGTCGACCAACTTTGAAAAACCGCGGTCCTTGGCGTTTCACTCTCAGGTTTGCCAAACTCCCTTCCGCTACGTTGACCGCGGCGGCGGCGGACCGCGGAGAAAGGGCGATTCGTTCGTTGATCTGATTTTCTTTTGATTTCATCGATATTTCCTTTCGTTATTTTATTTTAATCTATAATAACCAATTATCTGATTTCATGTCAATGCGTAAGTAATTGTAATTATAGAATAATATCTGAAATAATAAATACTGATTTATTTTTGCAGTTCTTAATTAGTTGAATTTATTATGGTATTATGAAGAATAGATTTTAGCGGTTTGCTAAGCGAATGAATTAATGTAGGTATCTTGATTTAATTCCTTAATTATCAAATATTATTCATGTTTCTTCATAGATTCTTGAATAATACGGGCAGCGTTCTTATAGGTCTTTATGCCTTTGGTTTCTTTCTCCTGTTTCATTAAATCCCTCAGCTTCCGTTCTGAAATCCCTGTTTGATATATCGTAAGATCGATGGCCAAAGCCTTTTCTGTGCGGTGCCGGCGGAAGTTAAGTTGATATTCAGGATAGTGCGTTCTAAAGCTTTCATTTAAGGCATGGTTTGATTTGCCCTGATTCTCTTTTTTAAACTGCTCTAAAAGTTTTATGTTTCCATTGTATTTTTCCAATATCTGTTCATCATCTAAGGCTTTCCGGCCTCGACGTTCGGGGGATATCGCCGTCTGAATGTTTTTAAGCATTTTAAGGTTTTGCTCGATGGTCCATTCTATATATTTGTCTTTAAAAGGTTCAGCACGAAGGTAAGCGGAGGATATTTTCAATAATTTTAAAAAGAGCTTATCTGTCAATTCAACTTCCCCGGCCTTGATTTCCTCAATTAGTTCTTCATCAACAGGTGGATTATCTTTGCCAGCAAGGCTAACAAATGTATCCTCATATGTTGTATCCTTTTTTCGTATTGATGATGCGTTGCTTGTGGATTGTTTCGTCTTGGCCATGATGCAACCTCCTGTATAGTTGCTGTCCTGAAAGTAAATCAGGGGGAAGCGGTTCAGGTTCCCGTGTTCGTCCCGTCGGACTATCCCCCTGGTGTTTAAATTATGCGTCCTGTAGTGGCCCAGCGTTGCGGTTAATGGCGCCTTCCATCGCCATGATGTAATTTTTGACCATCATAATCCGACGATCAAGCTCCAAATCTATTTGTTCGTCGCCGGATAACCCATCATCAGTGAAGGTACGAAGATCCTCGATCAAGATTTTAATCGGTTCAATAAATTCTTCCTGGATGTCGACGGCCCCTTGTTTCGCGTTTACGGCTAAATCTTTTTTCATAATATTTCCCTCCTAAAATATTTCCGCTTCCATAATTGGAAGTCGGTTTCTTTTTTTTAGAAGGGTCATTTTCCCTCTATCTTCCGAATCTTGCCGGTGTGATTAAAAGTAGCCTTCAGGCCGTTGACAGCGTCTTTTTTATGATCTGGGCTCAAATGGGAATATCGCTCAGACATGCTGATTGACTTATGTCCCATTAGTTTTGCAATGGTATACAGTGGCGTCCCCTGAATTGCCAGCCATGAAGCGAACGAATGCCGGCATGAATGAAAGACAACCCTTTGTCGGGGATCTGTTACCCCATCATTGAATCCAAGACGGTTAACAACCCGCTCGAAGGAGTTTGAAACCTCTTTGATTTTTTGGCCGTCTTCATCGGTGAAAATATAGGCGTTCAGGTCTTTCGGTAATCGCCGATTTATCATATCATGAACGGCTTCCGTCATGGGTGCATAACGGGTTTCGGTGTTTTTCGTGTCTCTGAGAGTTAATAAGCCGTTCTTTAAGTCAGCATCATAACCCTTTAGATTAAAGATTTCAGACGCTCGTGCGCCCGTATGGAGGCTTAAAAGAGTAATGTCGTGAAGCTTAGGGTCTTCCAATTCTTTATGCTCTTTTTTATATCGTGGATTTCGTCTCAATTCTTTTAAGAGGATATCGGCCTCTTCGATTGAAAGAAATCTATCACGGGCATTCTGAACGACAGGCATAAGCCCTTTTTTTTCGCCCGGTCTCTTTTTCTTAATGGGATTAGCACCATGATATAGGTCCCAATCCATCGCTTTGTTATACATGGCCCGGATAAGGCCCAAACAATGAGAAATGGTTTTTGGTGCATAATCTTTTTTTACCATGTCCGATTTTAACCTTTCCAAATCGAACGTTGATATTTCATCAAGGCGTTTATTAGCGAAGCGATCCTTTAGATGGTTCTCATATCGGCTCTCATCGTCTATTCCATCGCGGCTCTTATTTACTGCCGACCATTTAAGGTATTTCTTTGCCAATGCCTCAAATGTGATAGCCTTCTTTTTTTGTTGTGGAAGTTCTTCGCCATGGCGCATGGTTCGCAAGCGTTCAATACGGACATTCTCTGCCTGCTTTGCCGTATATCCTTCACTGGCCCATCCAACCTTTTCAAATATGTCTTTCCCATCAAGTTTGTATCGGATATCAAAACAGACGTCGGGTTTGCCTTTATACAATCGGTCTTGAGAGTAGCGTTCAAATACTCCTTTGTATTTTGTGAGGGTTCTGTAAGCCATATATTTTCCTCCTCAGACATGAAAATAATGTGTATTTTCTTTATTTCAAAGGTTCATTGCAATTATCTTAGCTCCCTTATAGCTCACCATATTTGTCATTTACGATGATATTGGATGATTTTACACCCAAAGGTCAACGGTGTAAGTATCTTAAATATTATATTCTATTATGTCAAGTGATTTCTAATGAAAGGTGTAAAAATAATATATAACGGGCTCATAACCCAAAGGTCAGAGGTTCAAATCCTCTCCCCGCTACCAAAGGTAAACAGAGGGGGTTAGGCGGTAAGCTTAGCCCCTTTTTTATTGATGCCGGCCTTTACCAGAAGCTTTAAGATACGCGAAATGAATGATCATGATACCGGACCGGTTAAGGAAGTGGATTTTGAACCGATACGAGTTGCATGCTACGGCGGCTACAAGGCCCATGAGCGCCCGGTTGCTTTTACATATCTGGAATGCCGTCAAGAGGTATTAGAAATCCTTGATCGCTGGTATGATGGCGGCGTTAAACCGGATGAGCCTGTTGTTGCCTATTTCAAGGTGAGGACATCAGAGGGAAAAGTATATCTGCTCCGTTATGACTCAGACCTGGATGCCTGGTCCATTCACAGGAAAGATTAAGGGCCGAATAACCCTGTCAAGAGTGTAGACCTGACCCCTCTCCTTTATTTTTCATCGACCTTTTTTAATGTCCGGCCATAGACTAATCGACCGAATTTGATAGCCCTGTCCCGGATCATTTCTATTTCTGCAAGTGTAAATTTTGATTTTGAATCGGCTTTTTCAGCTGTAACCGAAAAACCGCCGGCAGCATTATAAATATGCATCCTTTCCGGAGCGGCAAACCTGCTTTCAGTCTTGCCTGTGTATTCGGGCGATGTCGTATCGGCAAGCTCATCGAGAGATGAATGTATAACGACATACCCTTCGTTTTTTAGCATGGTTACGATTTCATCAAGCAGACCCGACACCTTGCCGTAGGGGCGGATTCTTTCAAGGGTATACCAAATGGTAACCCTTTTATTTTTTGTGACAGGCGGCTCTTCCGAATCGGAAAAGATTTCATTAATGCTGCCAAGGCTTTCAATCTTGCTGTCAAAATTCCCATAAAAACGCATTCCAAATGAATCAACTTGCGCACCGGTTGCACCATACTTCATTTTCAATACTTTCATGCTGTTTACCACGCCTTCATAATACGAATAATCTGACACGAACTGTTTTTCGTCACAGGATTTACAAGAAAAATGGTCATGTGTCAAAGGAATAATGATCAACGGATTCAGAACATTAAGGAGAGAATCTGCGGCGCCCTGAAAGGTAGATGGTGTATGATGATTGTGCCGGAGAACGCATTGCCGTTTCCGGAGGTGGCCGGAGTTGGAATGCCGGATCAGGTCAATGGCATAATTAATCATCTGCTTCAGGAAACGCCCCTTGACCGAAACGACCACCCTTCCCGATGGCAGTGAGATTCCTCATAAACAGACCCCGTATATCGAGTCTATCTTTCCGACCCCTGTCGATTGGGATGACGTCTGCATTTCGACTTATGAAGACCGATGAGAATAAATCGGATCAGCTGGTGAAAAGAAGCAGGCAACGGATATTTGTGATAAGGATATTATCAGAAAGCAGATTATTTTGGATTCAAGTATTTAGGGAGGCGAAAAGAGAAAACCATGGATGAGGTGATTTTTGGACGAGAGGATCAGGTTGAAGTCATTACCCTGAACAGGCCGGGGATGCTCAATGCATTCAACGTCAACATGCTGTCTGCCCTGTCCCGGAAACTGTCCGAACTGGCGCAGGACGATGAGGTGCGGGCTGTCGTCATTACCGGAACCGGCAGAGGGTTCTGTTCCGGCGCGGATCTCACGGGAGCCGGAGGGCGCAGTGATGCCATAACGCCTGTGGGAATGCGTCTTTCCACACAACTCTATGGCAGCGTCATTCGGGGCATAACCGAGCTGGAAAAACCGGTCATCGGCGCAATAAACGGAGACGCGGTCGGAGCGGGATGCAATTTTGCCCTGGCGTGCGACATCCTGATCGCTGCGGACAGTGCGCGCTTTATCGAGGTCTTCGTCCGCCGAGGTCTGGTGGCGGATGCGGGAGGCACCTTCTTTCTGCCGAGGCTGGTTGGCATGGCCAAGGCTAAGGAGCTCATGTTCACGGGGGAGGCTGTAAATGCACCGCAGGCGCTCGCTATGGGTCTGGTTAGCAGGGTGGTTCCCGACGACAAACTGATGGACGAAGCCATGGAAACGGCGAGAAAACTGGCCAAAGGCCCGACCAGAGCCATAGGAATGATCAAATCCATGCTCAACCGATCTTACGAGACCGATCTGGGAACAGCCCTGGATCGAGAAGCTGCACTGCAAGGGATTGCCGTGAGCACCAAGGATGTTATGGAGGGCGTCAGCGCCTTTTTACAGAAGAAGGCACCGGATTTCAAGGGCAAATGAAAATTAGGGGTCAGGTCTACACTCTTGACAAACGAAAATGGAAAGGGTAAAGACAACATGTCTTATCTATCAATCCTATCCACAAATGTCAGGCAGCTTATTTTTAAAAAAATATCTTATCGAAGGAGGCAATGAAAATGAATTTACTCGACCGTGTCAAAAACATTTTATTGAAACCTAAACAGGAGTGGGAGGTTATTGCGGGCGAAACCACAACGACCGCAGATTTATACAAAAATTATATTATCATTTTAGCCGCCATCGGTCCCGTCGCTTCCATCATCGGTATGTCTCTTGTCGGCGTCAGCGCGTCGTTTATGGGATCGTTCAGGGTGCCCATCGCAACGTCCGTTTCATCGGCTGTCGTGTCCTATGTCCTGGGTCTTGCGGGCGTTTATATTATTGCATTGATTATTGACTATCTGGCGCCGACCTTTTCCGCCGAGAAGAATATGAATCAGGCCCTGAAACTGGCTGCCTATTCTTTTACCGCCAGTTGGGTGGCGGGAATTTTCGTCATCATTCCCGCACTGGCGATTTTATCGATCCTGGGTCTGTACAGCATCTATCTAATTTATACCGGGCTCCCCGTTCTCATGAAGGCGCCCGCAGAAAAATCAGTAGGCTATACGGTGGCCGTCATCATTGCATCGATCATTATCTTTTTCATCATCAGTTGGATACCCCGCGCTTTCATCTCCTATCCGACGCCCGGCATGCATATGCGTGGCTTCACAAATGAAGCGCCTCAGGAATTGAAAGAAGCGGCCCGGCAGATGCAGGCGGCTGCAACTAAAATGCAGGAAAGCGTCGCCAAAATGCCGCAGGCGGATCAGACGAACGAAGAACAGTCCGAAGAAATGCAAGAGGCGACAAAACAGATGCAGGAAGCCATAGCAAAGCTGCCTAAGAATGTTCAAATGACCGAAGAGCAGATGAAACAGATGCAGGAAGCTTCAAAACGGATGCAGGAAGCCATGGCGAAACAGGCGGCCCGGGAGAATAAATAAGATCCCCGGGTTCTCCGAGTCCCTCGTGCAGGCCACGCCGTACGGGGGAAAAAAAAGGAGAAAACGTAATTATCGGCGGCCGCTGACCGACGCTATGATGCCATGCGCCGCCTTAATGCCGTCGAGGGCCGAACTGATGATTCCTCCGGCGTATCCTGCACCTTCGCCGCACGGGTACAGTCCCTGTACATTCTCACTCTGACCGTCGGCTTTGCGGCAAATACGCACAGGCGACGAGGTTCTTGTCTCCAAACCGATCAAATGGGCCTCTTGCGAAATAAAACCGGGCATATTTTTATCGAATATTTTTATCCCGGAACATAAGGCGTCGGCTGCAAAGCTAGGCAAAATGTCTGCAAGCCGGGCGGGTTTTACCCCCGGCAAGAAACTGGTCCGGCCGATTGTTCCCGATGTTTTTTGCGCGACAAAATCGGTAAGCCTTTGCGCGGGTGCGCAATAATTGCTTCCACCTGCAAGGTAAGCCTTCCTCTCCCAGTGACGGCGGAAATCCAGGCCGCTCAGCGGAGTTTCCGCCGACATGAAATCATCCGTACGCACATTGACAACAACGGCGCTGTTGGCAAAGTCGCCGTCCCGCTTTCCGTTGCTCATGCCGTTGGTGACGACAAGCCCCGGAGATGCACTGCAACCGATTACCTGTCCTCCCGGACACATGCAAAACGTATAAACGGAACGATTCGGGTCACTCACGTCGGCTGTGACAAAATATTCCGCCGCCGGCAGCCGGGGATGATTCGACCACCGGCCATACTGAATCGAATTAATCAGGGATTGCGGATGTTCGACGCGCAAACCCATGGCAAACGGCTTGGGTTCCAATTTTACGCCGCGTTTGTTTAACATCCCATAGGTATCGTCGGCATTCTGGCCGACGGCCAGTATGATCCTGTCTGCCTGTATTTCCTCGTGATTATTGACGACAAGAGCCGCTGCGGCGCCCTGACGGATGATCACATCCGTGACTTGTGCGCCAAAACGAATTTCGCATCCCAGATCAAGGAGTTTACGCCGCAGATGAATCAGCACTTCACGCAATCTGTCCGTGCCGATATGCGGTTTGGCATCCGTCATAATGGCGCGCGGCGCCCCCATCTCTACCAGCACTTTTTTTACCCAGCCGGCGTAAGGATTCTTTGTCCGGCTGGTCAGTTTCCCATCGGAAAAGGTTCCCGCCCCGCCTTCGCCGAAAAGCACATTGCTTTGTGGATCAAGGACGCCCTTTTCCCAGAATGTCCGCACATCCTTTGTGCGTTCTTCCATGGGCCGGCCCCTTTCGAGCAGCAAAACAGGAAGGCCTCTTATGGCAAGAACATAGGCCGCAAAAAGACCTGCCGGGCCGCTGCCGACGACCGCAACGGGAAGACGCTCCGATGAAGACACGGGGGATAAATCCATTGCCGGTTCGTCTGTAAACGGCTGCATGCGGATTCCTGCCGGCATTGCTTCGGGCAACACCGTCACGGGCTCAGCCAAACCGATTTTCACCGCGTAAACAAAATGGGGCGGTTTGTTGCGTCTGGCGTCCAATGCCTTTTTGATGACCGTCACCGAGCAAACATCGGCAACGGAAATGCCGAGCGCACGGGCAGCCTGTTCTTTGAGGACGTCCTCCGATTCATCCAATGCCTGCGCCAAACCGTCAAGACGGATCCATCTCATCTTTTCTCCATTGCAAAAAGGGAATACTTGCTATAGGAGTTTTTAACACGATTTATGGGTCACAACAATAAGTTTAACATGGAGGATAATGATGATGGATAAACTGCCTTTTGCGGAACCGGAGGAAGTCGGAATGTCGCGGGAACGCCTGCAGCGCATCGGACCGATGATCAAGGGATATGTCGAAAAAAATTTAATCCCCGGCGCCGTCACCATGGTGGCGCGCGACGGCAAAATTGTTCACTTTGAGGCGCAGGGGCATCAGAATGCGGAAAAGAAAATTCCCATGACCAGGGAAACGATATTCCGCATCGCATCCATGACAAAACCCATCACTTCCGTCGCTCTCATGACGCTGTACGAAGAGGGCAGATTCCAGCTTGGCGACCCTATCTACAAGTGGCTGCCCGCCTTTAAGGATTCACAGGTTGCCGTGTACAACGGCGGCAGGGGCTATGATATGGCGCCGGCCGATCCGCCGATCAACGTCATGCATATCCTGACGCATACGGCCGGTTTTCCGACGGAATACAATCCCAAGAATCAGGAGCTTTACAAGGAGGCAGCCAAATTCAAGAGCCGCAAAGAAGTTATCGGCGACTTTGTGGACCGGCTTGCCGCCGTCCCCCTGAACAACCATCCGGGAGCCATGTGGGATTATTCCCGCGCCACCTGCGTTGTCGGCCGTCTGGTTGAGGTGCTTTCGGGGCAGACGCTGGCGGAATATCTTAAGGAAAAAATATTCGGGCCGCTGGACATGGTGGACACCCATTTTTTCCTGCCGGAGGAAAAACTTGGGCGCTTTGCCGCCGCCTATACGCCGGGCCAAAATAAGGAAATCACCCTCGTCGATCCGGATACGTCGAGCAGCTTTTGGCTGAGCAAGCCCGGCATTTACTATATGGGATCGGGAGGCCTGGTCTCGACGGCGGCGGATTACTTCCGTTTTACCGATATGCTCATGAATGGCGGGAAAAGAGGGGACGCGAGAATCCTGAGCCGGAAAACGGTCGAACTGATGACGATGAATCACATCGGCGAAAAGCCCGTCTGGTTGACGGGGCCGGGAAACGGATTCGGCCTCGGGTTCGGTGTTACCTTGGACCGGGGCAAAACCCACAATATGGTCAGCGAGGGCTCCTACACCTGGGGCGGAGCATTCTGCACCTACTGGTGGAACGATCCCAAAGAAAAGCTCTTCGGGATGATGCTCACACAGGTGCGGCCTTACGATCACCTGAATATCCGGGCCGATATGCAGACGCTTGTTACGCAGGCCATCAACGATTGAACACAGGAGGGCAGGGGATTGCATCAGCGTTTTTGATGAGTTGAAAACGGTTCACTTAAAAATATGGGAGGAATGAAATGAAATTAGTGGCGATTGTCGGCAGTCCGAGACAAAATGGGAACACCAGCATTCTCGTCGATGCGGCGCTGGAAGAAGCGGCGACGTGCGGCTGTGAGGTCGAAAAGATCATGCTCGGTCAGTACAGGATGGAAGGATGCCGCGGACATGACAACTGCCGCACCTATGAGAAGTGCAAGATAGACGATGATATGCCCATGCTGCTGGAAAAGTTCAGCAACGCCGACGGCACGATTATCGCCACACCCGTCTACTACTTCAATATGACGGCGCAGATGAAGACGTTTATCGACCGAAACTACTTTTTATATACCCACGGCATCAAGCTGAAGTCGAAATGCATGGGGCTGATTGTGGTTGCCGGAGGCGGCGCCGACGATATAACCATAAAAGCATTGCGGCGCTGCTTCCGCATACAGGGCGGCAACACGCCGGAAAACTGGCTGGAAGTTTCCGGTTATGCCGGCGGGCTGGGGGACGTTAAAAACAACCCGCAACTTATAGAACAGGCACGCGATCTGGGAAGGAAGATGGCCGAGAGGATGGGGAACTGACGGCGTATTTCTCGCAATAATTAAGCTGCGGAATTTTCTCATTTGGGAATAGAAACGCGATGAAAAATTCGCCAATATCTGTTCTAAATCAAGAAAGACCTTGGGGCGCCCGTCTTTTGAATATGGCGGCGCGCAGACTTACACACCCGCGGCTTGCCCTGCATCTTTCGCTATTAGCCATGATTCTTACCCTGCCTGCATTGTGGGTTGGCTTGCAGCTTGATGACTTCTCTCAACGCATGACGGTTCTCGGTCTTAACAAGCTTGTCCATCCGGGACCCTTAGGGTATTTGGATGTTTATTCTTTCCTCAAAGGCAATCAACAAACTGCCGACCTTGCCAAAAACATGGGGGTGCTTCCCTGGTGGGCGCCTTCCGATTTGCGTCTTTCTTTCTTCCGACCGTTGAGCGCTCTGTCCCTATGGATTGACTACAAACTCTGGCCCAACTGGCCTTCTTTGATGCACCTCCACAGCATGCTCTGGTATGCTGCTTTAGTGGCGGCCGCCACAGTGCTCTATCGCCGTTTTATGGGTCTTACCGTCATTGCCGGGTTGGCGGCCCTCTTTTTTGCCGTCGATCATTCCCACGCCCTTCCGGCAGCATGGCTGGCTAACCGTTATGCTCTGCTCGCAACGTTTTTCGGAATTCTCTGCCTTCTTTCTTACGACAAATGGCGACATGAAGGCGGAAAACAGCATGGAATCCTGTGTCCCGTTTATTTTGCCCTGGCCCTGCTTTCCGGGGAATTGGCCCTTGCCGTCGGCGCATATCTTTTTGCCTACGCCCTCTTTCTTGATGGTCGGCCGCAGGCAGGAACAGAGAGCCAGTCGCCTCTGCTGCAGCGTCTTTGGCCATTGTGGCCTTGCGCCGTCGTATTTTTATCCTGGGCGCTTGTTTACCGGTTCCTCGGCTACGGCACTCATGGTTCAGGAGTATATATCGATCCCATAAGCGCCCCGGCTGCATATGTTCATGCCTTGCTAACAAGGGCCCCCCTTCTGCTCTTGGGCCAGTGGTCGGCCATGCCTTTGGAAGCCATAGGAGGCATGGTCAGTGAAAAAGCGACTCTCATCAGGGCCTTTATTTTTATTGCCCTGCTGACCTGCATTTTATTCCCTTTGATTCAAAAAGACAGAATTGCACGTTTTTGGTTAACGGGCATGATTTTGTCTATTGTGCCGGTCGCGGCCACGCGTCCCATGAACCGGCTGCTGATTTTTATCGGTATAGGCGCCATGGGGCTCCTGGCTCAGTTCATTATGCATCTTAAGCGAAACGACGGTGTTCTTCCTTCTTCACGCTTATGGCGTATGCCCGCCTTTATTTTTGTTTTTTACCTGGTTGTGGTCCGCCTTGTTATTTCACCTCCTTTGCTGGCATTCAGTTCCTATATCATGAAGCTTTACGGCGATCCTTATGCTACTGCTGCCGTTCAAATCATTAATGATCCGGAAATTGGGCAAAAGGAAATTATTCTGATCAATCCACCCGACCAGATTTCATCTCTACTCATCTGGACGATTGGAATATCCGAAGGAAAGCTTCCGGCCGCAATGCGAGTCCTCTCCGGTGCGCCGGTAGCCGTTGAAGTGTATCGCATTGATGAAAATTCCATCCGTTTGAGGATTCCCGGAGGGCTCTTTAATGGATTCAACGGCTGCATTTTCCGATCCCCGGAGGAGGACCCGATAAAAGTCAATCAGGAATTTTATGTGACCGGAATGACGGCCCGCGTTACCGTTATAAATGAAAAAAATGGTCCGGAAGAGATTGTTTATCGCTTTTCTCTGCCCCTCGAAAACAATTATTTTAAATGGCTCCAATGGAAAGACTGCGGCTACCAGGTTTTCATCCCGCCGCCTGTAGGAAAATCCATAACACTTCCTGCTTTTAATCCCCGTGACATTTTCCGGAGTGACTGTGCAGATCGATGAGGGATTTTGTTTCAGGTCCGTGATGCGGACAGACGATTTTGCCGCAAGATAATCCATAACGCGATCCTCCAATAAATAACGATATTATGGTGCAAAATGTAGGTTATATTCAGCGAAGCGACCAGAATAATTCTTGGTGTGGGGGCTGTCTTCCTCTGGAGGGGGCAACGGGGGAGGTATTAAAAAGACAAATTATGGGAAGCCAAAGCTCGATGATGAGCATCGCTTTAACCTAAACAGGTGTGGGCCATTATTAGGTTACCACGGTGGGTCATTTTGGGGTCGCCATTTTCTGCCCCTCCTCTTGCCCAATAAGATATTCATTTAGGGCATCGACGCGATAAAAGTTCTCAAACTGAGGGTACCATGTAATAAGTTGCTTTTGGGCCTCACGGACAGACTGGTATCGTTTAACGATATTGTTTTGTAGAAAGACATCAAACAATTTCAGCGAATCAGCAGTCTTGTTGTTTAGAATAGGGAATCGATTCTTATCAACGCGATTCAGATAAATAGTTGCTAAGCCGCTTCCGAAATATTTAAAATCTTTCGTTTGGGAAAGCCAGTGTATCTCATCAAAATCATCATTGAACGGTTCTAATGCGAATGAGTGAAATGCAGCGAAATTATCCTCTACCATCTTCTTGAATTGTCCGCTTGTCCGATTACCGCCGCTTTGTACTTTCCCCCCCTCATGGGCAAACTTGAAGAAGAAATCGATGAAATCGGATTTGGATAAGCCAGTAAGATGGTCTTTTGTAATCGTTTCAATATAGTTGTCCTCATTCTTAGAATGCGGATCGTTCGCATACCATTTAAAGAAAGCATCGATAAGTTCTTGAGGCGGCTTCATCATAGGTTATTCTCCTAAACATTTTTTCCAATATCTCCCATTTTGAAGGAGAAAATGATTTTTAGAAACAACTCTATGGAATAAGAATTTTAGTGTCTATTTTTGTATCCCATTCCTTAAATACACGAGACATCATTTTTGCCTGAATCTCTTTCGAGATGTAGATCAGTGCCATCCCGCCAAATAAGAAAACCATAACTTTCTTGTCCTTCTTCTCTGCACTTCTTACTATAGGATTACTTTTTAATGTCGCGTAGCGCTGCGCATGCTTTGGAAATATCACAATGAGCCAATCACACCAGTCGTACTCTTCTATTTCTTTCGTTAGACAATATTCCGACTTTTTCGCGGCACTTTTTGGCAGGTGATCCACAACGCCGATATCGGGATCGAAAAATATTAAGTCGCATTTTCTAAGTGCGTGTTTTGCTCTTTCGTGCCAGCCATGGCGTAAAATTTCATACTCAGTCTTGGCGGCATTATCGGGCATCAGTTCTGTGAATTCGCAATTGAAATCGAATACTTTATCTGTGCAGCAATATGAGATATTTCGTTGATTACATTCGAGTCTAGTTTTCAGCGCATTAAATATTCTTGGATTAAAGGCACGCCATTCTTTCACCTTATCGATGTAATGAACACGATTCCCATCACCCGCTTTCCCATGCCCATCATCCGTTAGATACCAATTGATTCCAATAGATTGGTATTTTTCAGATAAGATATCCAATATCCCATATTTGATGTAATCGTTCACATCCCCGTAAAATCTATTCTTCATGACATTGATTCGCGCCTTTCGATGTGAGCATGTCTAAGAGTCTATCTCTATTCTTAATATCCAACAGATTAAATCTCTGTCTGTAAATGTTTAATTATTTCATAAACAAATAATCGAATGGGCCTTCTTCATATGGCAGTTCATCTCTAACCAATTCGTCATATTTATGAATTATATCTTTGACACGGAAATATCGAACATCCAGCGGTTCAACATGATCCGATCGAAAAAGCGCGACATTGTAACCAGCACCCATGGCGCTCGGATATTCGATACCATCGTAACCTGATTTATTTATCCAATCACAAAGGTATTGTGTCGAAAAATATATATTTTCATCTTCATTAGGCAGGGCCGGTTGCGAGAGTTCCTCGGCGAGTCTGTCAAACAGGGCGCCTAATTGAATTTTCCATTCTAAATATTCTTGAAAAAAAGGACTTTCCGGCATATCGCAATTTAGAAGGCTTACAACGGATAACGGTTTCTTTATTTGAAATCTCGCTATAGCCACCGCCATACCCTTCCATGCGCGTACTTCAGCAAGTGCAGTTCTGGCATTGTTTGCCAGGTAAAGGACTGATTCGCTCTTGCGATTTGCCCTACCTGCTGTTGATTTTTCGGGCGGCGGCATACCCATCTCAGACAAACTAAACCTCTCGTTTCGTAATCGCTCATCGTGAATCCTTGCTCGATAGAGAATATGGTCCGGCTCATATGTGCGCGACAGGTCTTCAAAGGCTGCTTCGAGTTGGTCCGGCAGGTCATCAATTGGTTCTCGATGAATTGAAGGGAAAGATTCTTTTAGTCTTTTCTGTCCATTAAGAAAATAAGCCTCGGCTTTATCTTGCCAGTGTCCGACAAGCCACTCCTCTTTCCGATAAAAAAAATCGTTATAATCAGGATAGTCGCCGGAATGATAGTCTTTAGGATCGAGGCCGGCCTTCAGGATAGAAACCGTCAACTCCTGCATCAAATTGTCGGGTGATTGTTCTATTCTTTCACTGAAAACATTCCAATCTTCTTGTAAAAGATACGATAACCGATCACCATTGATATCGCCCGGTGAATATATTGGGATGACATCTCGAAAAATGTCTCCAAGTTCATAAAGGGGTACCACATAAACATTTCGTGCGCCGCACCAGTTGCACCACCCACGCTGCCCTTTCTGTCGTATAAACTCAAAGAGGACTTTATCTTTAAAGCAGCGATGGCATGCGTAGCTGTTTTCCGGATTCATGGGGTATTGTCTCGAAATTCAATGAAAAGCATTTCCATGATGATACCTACAATGACGCAATCTTTTCCGCCCCGGGACAACCACTCACCGCGATGCATGCGCGTGCTACAGCAGAGAATGGCTGATCTTTTTTAACCTTGGCCATTAATTGCTTTGTTTTTTCTTTTATGCTGGTTTTACAACTTGCTGTAGGTTTCTGTTGATTTCGATTATGCAATTCAAAAAGGTCGTCAAGAATGGCTCTGCATTCCTGCCAGACTTTTTGCCGCCCTTCACATAATTGTGGCAGACTGTTCAATCCGTACCGATCGATAGAGGTAGTCGCCCGTTCTTTTTCCCATCCAGCACAGTGGGGATCAACTTTACACACACCGCTTTCATCAAATGATAAGAGCAGCGGGTCGGCGGGATCGGTTGGGTCCAGAAGCGTGTTCAGTTCATCATCGACAAAATGCCTATCAAGGCATGAAGCGCGTCGCGAAGCCGGTTGCAACGGAAAGAATGCCCCTTTCTTTCGATTAGGTGCATTCCCGCATATTCTGTAGTTTTGCCATTCGAATGCCAGCCACCAATATCCTTCAAATGAATCATCAGGCCATTTCTTTGGTCTAAAATGTTCCACTTCGTAATGGGAAGAATCATTCCGCGCCTCGGTATACCAGCATTTATTATGCGATAATGATAAAAGCCACTCTTTGAGTTCGCCCCATAAGGATGCATGTTTTTTGATCATGGCAAGACGTTCTTCAAGTGTAGTTGCATTTTCCAATTTCTGCTTAACAGCCTCTGCTTTTTTCAACCAGTCAGGCGGAGGTGCTTGACCATCGCGGTTAATATAAATCATGACCTCTCCTCAGTAATAATCTCCGCCAATATTTCGTCTGCAAGATCCTGCTGCTTTTTCAAGGTTGATGGTGACAATAATATCTTATCCTTTCCTTTTTTCCTTCTGGCCATGGCATCAGCAAACTGCTGTTCGATGGGATCGCGATAGTCGCGGGCAAAGCCTAAGGCGGCTAGCTCGTCGGAAAGTTGAATGAGTTTGATTCGATCTTCCGGGCTCAAATCCTTCCCTTGGGCCTGCAATTCCTTTTGCTTTGCTCGAATGGCATCGCGTTCACCAATCTTATCTAATGTAGGCAAATCAAGGGCGGACGCCAGGCCATATAGTTCACTTCGGAGCAGTCCGTTGATCCCCATCCCTTGGGGATCCATGTCGGGCATTTCTGCTCTGACAGGTGATTCGAGAGTATCGCGGAGCATGATACGAACCTGTGCGCGCGTAAGGCCACAAATCACTAACGGGTCATGGGTTGCCATAATGACATGGCCATTTTCACTCAAACCGCCAATGGTCTTTAAAAATTCCAGATACTGGATACTCCAGGCAGGGTTCAGATGTGTGTCGGGTTCATCAAGAAGAAAAAGCGATTCATCTTCACGGGTGAAGCGTAAAAGGCCAAGAACCATCAAAAGTTGCTGTTCCCCCTCGCTCAACTCGCGAAATGTCAGCGGCGCTTCCGCAGACAGGGCCATGACGCGGGTGCGAACCTCACGAATAAGTTCCGAGATATAGGTGCTTTCCAGGGCCTTGAAAAAATCCTGCTGTGTCGCATACCCTGCCTTAAGATTTTGCAGAGCGTTAGCGCTGGGCAGATAGAGGTAGAGGTGCTCCAGGTTCGTTGTCTCATGAAATCCCAGAGGAACGCGCCATTTGTGGCGCAGGGGCGCGATCGAATGCTCATATAACCGGTCCATTAAGTTTGCCACAACGCCACGGGCATTCCAAAATCTTTCATCGCCGCTGTTACTTTTCCAGGGGGGTTTCTTCATGACGAAAAGAACGGAATCAAGGCCGGTGATACCGAGTTGGTCCTTGAGAAATTGAAGGGCTTCTTGATCCTGTTCGAGGAAAAAGGCCAATAACACAAATTGACTGTGAATATGCTGGGCAAAAAAGAGCGGCCGCAGGGGAAGATCTTTCCCGTCGGCGTTAATTAAACCAGTATAAAATCGATCTTGGTGCTTCAGGAAATGCTCCTGCATCCGATTGCTTGGACCGGAATAGTAGCCAAAAACGTAATTGGGAAGATAGGTCCGTTTATTTTCTGTAAAAGTCTTTCCAGTCAATAGCGCACCGTCAACACTGATTTGAACCTTTCTAGCAGTCCGGGTAAGCTCTGCATCCACAATGATTCTATGTCCGCGGCATGTGTATTCGAGTTCATAGCTGAATGGGGGCGTCGGTACTTCAAGATCGAGGTCACGGAAAATGATCGTCAGCGCTTCAAGGATGTTCGATTTGCCGGTCCCGTTTCGACCGACAAGTACCGTCATAGGCGAAGCTTCATCAAAGTCGATCTTAAAATCAATGAGATTCTTGAATCCGGGGGCTTTGATAAACAGACGGTGAATCCTCATGACGCTATGGCCTCCAACCGTATCGTTTTACCTTTTCTGATTTCGCGGATCTGTTTTGCTGCAATGGCTTGCCGTAGTTGGTCGTAGAATGTATCCACCGCTGCCTCATCAAAACCAGCTTTCGAGAAGACCTCCTCCGGCGTCAGAGCTTGACTCGATTTACGGAGGACTGAAATTATGTCTCTTTGTTCTTGTTGTTTGTGTTTCATTTCTCGGTCCTTTCGTCTGTCTTTGACTTTTGGTTCCACCGTGGCGTGGTCTTTTTCCTGCCTGATACGTTCAAGCAGGATGGAGGCTGGTTCGTCATTCGGGTCCTGCGGGACTAATTCACCACGGAAAGCTTTGGTGAGAATGGATTGCTCGAAATTGCGTAGCTTATCTAATGAAATATTTAGCTTGTGACGCTGATTATCTAATATCTCAAAACATATGGATAACAGCTCATTCAATTTGTATTGTTCAGATAGAGGTGCTAAGGGGATTGCAAATCGTCTCAAATCGAAAAGATTTACGGTTTTCTGCGCAACTCCTCTTGCAACGACGTCTGCTTGTTCTTTACAGATTGGTGAATTGAGAGCATAAGTTAAATACGTAACAGGAAGGTATTTAGATATTGGACGAATATGCGCAATGTGACGTTGAAACATGAATTCCTTATTCGTCGTTACTTCAACGGCTACGCCATAAGAACCCACAGTACTATAGATTATGTCGCCTAAAACTGGTTTGTAAATACCAGTATATTTATGAAAAGTTTCAGTGGAGACCCACTTTTGTATTGTATTCCACTTAATTTCACCACTCACCATATTAGATATTACCAAGAATGGTATTCCTCTATCCATAAAAGGCGGAGGCTGGTGAGTGCCATCAGTTATCCATTGGGATATTTCTTCAAGGCTTGCCCAGCACCACTTTGCCGGTAATTCAGGTAAGTTGCTGGTGACAACGGGAAAGGGTTCCTTATATTGCTTACGACGTTTGGCAAATGCTTCTTTGAACTTCTCCTCTGAAAGTCCTCTTTCTCTTAGTTTTTCTAATTCTGCCTCTTCCCAATGCTTGCGGCGTTCAGCACGAATACGCTTCAAAAGCTCCTTTGCCGGTTCGATATTTGTTTGTTTTTCGCGCCATTCTTTTGTCAGATCTCCTCGAAAGGCTGATGACAGAATAGATTGACGGAGTTGATCAATAAGATGAGGAATGGTCTCCAGTGCCTCACGCGTACGGCGGCTGCGAGCTTGAAGTTCTTCAATTCTGGTGACAATGCGTTTTTGTTCGTTGAGCGGGGGAATTGGTATTTCTAAGTTGGCGATACGATTTCCAGATAATTCTTTAAAAGTAGAACCGCTGGCGAGTGACTCTGCATACTGTTTCGAAGCAAGTAAATAGTAGCGAATGTATTTGGGATTGATACCACCCTTTAATACAAGACTTTTAAAGCCCTGATTCGTGGATATCTCATTAGCAGCGAGAACACAGTAGCCTATTGGAGCCCTCGAAGTGAAAAGGACCGCGTCCTTTGGCATAAGCTGCGCCCCGCTATCTCTATAGCCCTCTTCGGATAAATCACGTTTTCCACGGCTGATATACTCATCTTGATAACCTGAAAGATCAGCTGGTGTTAGCCAAGGAATGCCTTTTTTAGTAAAGTTTGCCGAATTTTTCGTCGGCGGTGTACCACCACCTACAATCAGAGATATATCAATTGCTTTTGCCCACTGCCATCCTGTTGGGATTTGCCATCGACTCACAAAATCACCTATTCTGTTGCGTACTATTCAAAAGAAGCGACAGTTCTTGCATCTCCTCCGCGGCTATACTGAGCTGGGCGAGAATTTCATCGGCGATATCGGAAGGTTCGGGAAGATCATCGCCCCGCCGTACACTGTCATCCTGAAGCCAGGTGATGTCGAGGGAGTCGTTTCGTTTGGCTATTTCCTCTCTGGTGAAACAGCGGAAACGCCCGTTCTCTCCCAGGTCCTTCCGCTTTGACTTGCCATAGGGGTCGTTACCGTAAGCTTTCATAAAATCCTGAAAATGCTCAATGCCGAGAGGTGTGCGCTTACCGAAATTTGGCATGTTGGAGCGCATGTCGTATATCCAAATTTCCTTCGTATTCCCTTTGTCTTTCTGTCCGCAGGTAAAAAACAGGACGTTTGTTTTGACGCCTTGGGCGTAAAAGATGCCTGTTGGAAGGCGCAGGATGGTGTGGAGTTCGCATTTGTTCATCAAGTCGGCCCGCACCTTTTGGCCGTCGCCGTCGGCAAAGAGAATATTGTCAGGCAAGACCACAGCAGCCCTTGCCTTGCCGTTTGTGCGAAGAGAGCGGTAGATCATCTGTAAGAAATTGAGTTGCTTGTTTGACGTGGGATAGGTGAGATCATCCCGTGTTGGTCTTTCACCGCCGCGTTTGGTGCCGAATGGCGGATTGGTGAGGATCACATCATAGTCCTTGAACTGTTTACCCGCCGTTGAAAGGGCATCTGCCTGAATGATTTTCCCTTCGATGCCGTGGAGCATGGCATTCATCAAGGCCAGACGGTGTGTTTCCGGAACCAGTTCTATCCCGGTGAAAGCGTCTTTCTTTTGAAATTCTTGTTTTTCTGTTGGTAGGCCAAAGTATTCGTCATGTTTTTCCTTCAAGTACCGGTCAGCGGCGATCATGAATCCGAATGTGCCGCAAGCGGGGTCCCCACATCTTTCTTCAAGACCGGGTTTAATAAGCTGCACCATAGCATTGATGAGTGGCCGCGGCGTGAAGTATTGCCCGGCGCCCGATTTTTTCTCATTGGCATTCTTCTCCAGAAGCCCTTCGTAGAGGTTGCCCAGCCCCTCCTCTCTGGCGCTGTACCAGTCCAGTTTGTCGATGTCGTTGATGATCTTTTTCAGGTTTTTCGGCTCGTCGATATTGGTATGCGCGTTCACGTAGATTTGCTGGACGCGGTTCTTGCCCTCCGTGCCGAGCTTCAGTAAAAGCTCACGGTAAAACTGGTGTTGCTGTATACCGTCTTTTTTCGTCAAATCATCCCAGCGGTATCCTGCGGGGATTTTGTTTTCCGCACCGGTTTCCTTGGCCATCTTCAAGAACAGGATATAGGTCAGCTCTGTAACATACTGGTGATAAGTGATGCCGTCGTCCCGCAGGACGTTACAGAGATTCCATAGTTTTTGAACGATTTCGGTTGTGTTCATGCCGTTTGCCTTTCTGAAACATACAGGGTCGTGTTGATCTCATCCAGTATCTCTTGGAAGTTGCCCTGAAAAATCTTATTCAATCTGCTAAAGCCGCCGTGTTCGGCGAAGGCCCCGCGGTCGAAATCCTCACGATCCAGGACCGTCTGCGCGATGAGCTGCTTTTCGATCCGTTCCAGCCACTGGCGTTGGATAGCTGTCCAGGGACGCATGGCGTAGATCCGTGTCATGCCCTTTTTAATCCTCTCTTCATGGCTAAGCAGAGGATCGCCCAGCGCCTGACGACGGATGAAGGAGATGATATCTGCCGCGATTTCTTCATTTTTCCAGTCCTTCCAGGCGACTTGCAGATTCTTTTCGGTATAGCCTGCCTGATCGAGGACAAGCTTCAATTCCTTGAGGGTTTGGCGGGTCAGTTCCCGTGGCCGCTGGCACACAACGGCGAGGGCGGGCACCTTGTTCATATTTGTGATAATGAATTCCCTAAATGCGTTTAAGTAGTCTTCCGGCTTATCGGCGTTGCCGTATCCACGGGTATGGGACTGCAACTCATCGGCATGGTGGGAAATGAGTTGCTTTTTAGGGCGGTGGCGGTTTTCGTCAAGAAAGGCCAGGAGGTTGCGCCTGGCCGCAAGCTTTCGGCGACAGGCCTCCGGATCGTCTCCCTTCAGCGATGCAATGAACTGTTGCATCGTCTGGCCACCGGAGAGGGTCTTGAATTCGCCTAAGGCATCGTCATCCATTCTCTTGAGAATGCGCTGTAGCTTGGCAAGGATCTGTTCGACCTGTTTCTTAAGTGACGTCGTTTTTGCATGATCCTCCGATAGATGATCCAATTCATCGAAGAGTTGTCCCAGTGTTTGAGTGGGATCGGCGGCGATGGGTTTCATGGCCGATACCGGTTCCAGAGCTTCATAAATGCTGACGGCGTCAAAGATATTGAAGTGATCCTTTCCGATGCGATCGCACCGACGGGTGCCCCGGCCCAGCATTTGCTCAAAAAGGATTCGAGAGCGGATGCGGCGAATAAATACGAGATTGCATATTTCCGGTACGTCAATACCAGTTGTCATCAGATCAACGGTAACGGCTATATTGGGAAGGCGTTCATTTTTAAACTGTCGGATTGCGCCTTCAGGACGATCAATAGATCCTGTGATCTTGGCAATGGCTTCATCGGGGATGGGGATGCCGGCGGCTTCAAACTCTTCCTTCAATACTCGGACAACCGTATCCGCGTGGTCGTCCGTGGCGGCGAAGATCAGCGTTTTCTCCTCGCCGTCGGGATTTAGATATTTAATCAGTTCCTTTGCTACGGTACGATTGAAGTTCTCTGTCAGAACGAGTTTGTTGAAGTGATCAATTTCGAGTTTCACTTCATCGGGAATGTCTTCGATATTCGTGATCTGCCCTGTTGCCGGATCATAGACGGGAATCGTGTCGCCCTTTTGCCATTTAATCCCTTCTTTGGACAGGCGGGTCACAAGTTGGTGGGGTGGTTCATGATCCATCAACCACCCATCGACGACAGCCTCACGATAAGAATAAGTGTACACGGGCCTTCCGAAAATATCGATAGTGTGCGGCGCGGGCGTTGCCGTCAAGCCTATCTTTACCGCATCAAAATAATCGATGACTCGTCGGAATTTGCTGAGATAATCATTTTGATCGCGGTACAGAAGTTCTTCTTCTCCCAGTTCACGGTCAAGTGTATATCCCCGGTGCGCTTCGTCCACAATGATGCAGTCATACTGACCGACGCTGGGTATGTTAATAGGATCGGACGGATACATGATGGCGTGCATTAGTGCTTGGATCGTGGCGATCTTGACTTTGGTGGTGGGTTCTATGCCGTTTGCGTCTACTTCCTTTAGGTCATAGATCTGGTCAAAGGTTTTCAGTTCTTCCAACCGTGTTTCCTTGAACTTGTCGCCCGCTTGCTCGCCAAGGGCGTTTCGATCCACGACGAAAAGAATTCGTCGGAACCGGTGTGATTTGATCAATCGGTAAATAAGGCCGATGGCCAGGCGCGTCTTGCCGGTGCCCGTTGCCATGGCAACCAAGAGACGCGTTTGCCCCTGATTGAGGGCGGACTCGATTCGCTGGATTGCCCTTTCCTGGTAGTCCCTAAGCCCGAGGTAATCCATGGGTTCCTGTTTCAGTTTCTCGTGCGCCTCTGGGATATCATGCTCCAATAATGTGCATAATTCGTCGGCAGAATACCACCCTTGAAGCGGTCTCGGGTGATTGGAAGGATTTCGGACATCAAGAAACCAGATTCCGGATTTCTCTTTGATCTGGTCCAGATAAGGTCTGGCATTGGTGGAGAAAAGAAAGGGCACTTTGTGATCGTTCCAGGGGCCTCCCATTAAGCGCGCTTCCCCATCAAGTAGAGGAGAACGTGCATAACGCTTTCCTTGTGTAAGGTCAGCGACTACATCTCTGCCCATTTTTTTCGCTTCAATAAACCCGATGAGGTCAAGTCCCGCGAAAAGGGCATAATCGGCGGGACCTGTATCTGTAGGCCACTCTGCAATGGCTTTGTCTACGCCCTTTTCGGGGCGAGTGCCCTGTGCGTAACGCAACGATAGGGTGTCGGCCTGCCAGCCGGCAGTTCGAAGCTGGTAGTCAATGATCACGCGCGTTTCATCTTCGCTCAGGGTCATTGTCGTTGCGCGGCGCATCGCTGCCCTGCGTGCTGCCCGCCGTACCGAATCAGCTGTTATATGTTGGCGAAGATGTTGCAAAGCTGATTCCCCCGTTTGGGCTTCTGATATTGAAGTTGGGAAATACGGTCCATATGATTTAATAAACCAAGTCGCTAAATGCCCGGCAAGTTTGAGGTGCAGATTCGCCTTCATCCTGATTATTGGAGTAGAAATATTCTGTTCCTGCTTATTATTGTTAAGGCAGTGGAAGAAAGGGAGTAATGTCGATGGGAGAAAGCCACGATTATTAAGTATATTGAGCCTAGCAACTTGCGTATCGGCAGCAGGCTCCGCAAGACCTTCAAAAGCCAGAATGACTCTGGTAAATAGCGACGCCTGCAGATCAAGGTTTTGCAACACAAGAAGAGGGTTTTCTGCAAGATTTTCCATTGCGTCGCAACCTGGTATCCCCAGGGGTGCCGATATTCGCTTTAATTCAGCAAAAATATTCAAAGTAGCTTTCCCGTTTTAATGCTGTATGCATTAAATTTAGTGACCACCAAATGATCCATCAGTTTAATATCAAACGTTTTCGCAAGATCTTCAATCTTCATCGTCAATTCAAGATCGTTTTCGGATGGCACAGGTTGACCATCCGGATGATTATGAACAAGAATCAATCCCGTTGCGTTATGGATCAATGCCGGTTTAAGGATGTCCCGCGGATACAGTTGCAGTCGATCAATCGTTCCCATTGCTACATCTTGATGATGAATAATGTGTCGCGCATCATCCAGATAAAGAGCATAGAGACATTCAGTCGAATTCGCGCCAAGATTCATCCGGACGTATGCAAAAATGTCTTCAGGTCCGGATACGGTTTTACGGTACTCAAGCGTTTTTTCCATGGCCCGCGTCAAACAGGCATGGATTAGACGAATGTAGGTTGCCGCTTCAGGTCCAATGCCCTTTATTTTCTGCAGCTGTTCGACGGGTTGCTGAATAACGTTAAAGATGGTTTTAAACTCCTTCAAAAGCGCCTTTGCTGTAGGTTTTGTATCGACACGCGGAATTGCATATGTCAATAATAGCTCGATCAATTCGTAGTCGGCGAGGGCCTTTCGCCCGGATATGCGGAAACGTTCTCTAAGTCTGTTTCTGTGTCCTACCGGGCCGATGTTTTTTATGATCCGCTTTGCCATAAAGTATAAAATTAATGTTTTAAAGAGTTAGCCTTCTTTTCCATTACTTGTAAGCTTTGATGAATCCTTCCAGTTATATCAAAAACTCGGTTAAGATCGAAATTCTCAAAATCCGACGACCTCAGAACCGGTTTAAGTTCTGTGTTGAGCTGGGTCTTGAGTTTTTCTTTCCGTCCTGAAGACATATCAATAGGCGGATTTCCCGGCACTTTCAATTTTTTAGCCAGAAGATTTAGAAGATGCTGATCAGACACATCAACCTGATGTTGAGATACAAGATAATCGATATCAAAAAAGTCCCGGATGGCGGGCTCCAGGCGCGTTAACGCTGCCCGTAGTTTTTCGGCGACGGCCTCCTTCATGGATAAAGCGATTAAATCAATATCGGGAACCAGGGATTTTCGCGCAAATGGATTCAACAGCAATGTTCTGGCCTTCATTTCAACGGGCGGCATCAGGGTGTTTTCGCGCAGTCCTATTTCAATCTTTATGCGGGCAGCCTCACCGGAGAGGAAGGTTGAGGGGTAGGTTATATAAGCGACATATTGCCGAGAGCTGTTATGCCCGTTGAAGTCATCAGCAAGTGTCAGGATATCCATTTCAGAGGAAAGACTGTTTACCCATTCTTTAACCGGTGCCATCCTTTTCCGCCGATTGGCGATGCTCACTTCCGGTGGTGTAGAAATCATGAAGTCAAGGTCTTCGCTAAGCCGGTAGAAATCGGCATAGACTTTACCGATGCAGGTCCCTCCTCGGAAGATAAGGGGACAATCTTGCTGCTGATAAAGATATTGCAGAAGGACGGTACAGAAATAATCCTTTTCGATAAGACTGGCATTCAAACCCGTCTGTCCTGCCGTGAAGAGCACAGCCTCACGAAACAATACCTGATCTTCATGGGCGAGAATTCTGTTATTGTGGGATGGCGCCATTAATAATTAATCCCCATTCTTTATTTACGCTCCCCTTGGTCGGCTGTCCGGGTATCCAGGGTATCAGTGATTTGGCAGGACCGAGTTTTCGTTTCAACTCCAAGAGGCGGTTATCTGCGATGCCGAGTTGGGCAAGCAGATATCCAATTCGCTTCATTGTCCCTTTGTTGCTGTATTTAAATGTATCGTCAATTAATTTTTCGGTAATGTCCTGATCCTTTTTTAGTGTTTCAGCGATCCAGCCGTAGGCCCGCGGGAGGGTGTTGAAACGGGACCAGTCATAGACGGAATCGACCAGGGCCCTCGTTTTGCTGACCATGACGGATTCAATGCCGTCAGGCGTCTTCATGCTTTTAGTCGATCCCAACCGCTTAGCATCCGTTTTGATAAAGATGAAATCGGTTCCACCAATCTCCTTTTCACCGAAAAGTCGGTCATTATAGACATAAATTCTATTAGGAACTTGATCGTCGAATCCATAGAGATTGAATGCGTTGGGACCGCTGATTTGATATGTGCCTTGAAGGATTTCCATGAGTTTGGAAAGAATATAATAACCGCTTACCGTCCAGCGTCCACCGGCAGGCATGTTAGGCGGAACAAGATAAACACCTTTATTGAGACGGATAAGGATACCCGTTCGGCTCAAACGGCTGAACAGCTCACGTTCTTGCTTTTTGGTGATCCCTGCAACGTTTGCAAGTTCACCCAGCGAGAGGATGTCCTTTTTTCTCATCTGGGCATAAGAAAGAAGCTGCATTTCGAGGGGGCCGAGTTTTATTTTTTGTTTTTTCATTAAGGCCGCCATAATTGTTTCAAACGCAATTTAGACGGAATATAGTGAAACGAAGTGATAAAGTCAAATAATATCAAATAGCAGTTTTAAAAATGTTTGTATTTGACGATCTGGAATTCGCCATTTACGATTGTCGATACTCTCAGATAAGAAGAACATGACGAGAACAAGCAGGCCGAGTCAGGCAGGCCAACTTCCGTCCAGGGTCATTACGATTAAAGTGATGCGCCTATACCTGGCGGTGAAATTGTTGTGATAATCGTCAAACTCTACATCGCATGTTTCACTCGACGAAAGTAACGAAATGTGTTACTTTGCCGCAGTAATTCATTTAATAGAGGAGTCATATGCTTGCCAGCCAATTTATTACGGACCTGATCTCACGTGGCCGCTATTGCTTCGTCAGTGAAGAAGCAGCCCAGGTTTTGGGCACGAGCGTGATCGCCACCCGTGCAGCACTTCGCCGTTTGCGGCAAAAAGGCGAACTGGCTGTGCCTTACAAGGGATTCTATGTCATTGTTCCACCGGAGTATAGGGCTATCGGCTGCCTTCCGGCCGACCATTTCATTTCGTCCTTGATGGAATATCTTCATGAAGGCTATTATGCCGGTTTGCTCAGCGCGGCGGAGTATCACGGCGCTGCACACCAGCGCCCTCAGGTCTTTCAGGTGGTTGTGGCTCGGAACAAACCCGAAATTGCCTGTGGAAAAGTCCGGATACAATTTATCGCCAGAAAAAATATGGAAAAAATACCGACGTCAGATTTCAAGACCCCGCGGGGCTATGTGAAAATATCGACGCCGGCAGCAACGGCCTTTGATTTGGTCGGCTATTTCCACTACGCTGCGGGTTTGGACAATGTGGCCACCATTTTGTCGGAACTTGCAGAGCGCATTGACGCGAAAGACCTGGTCGCCATAGCAGGGCTTTCTCCCATCGCCTGGTCGCAGCGACTCGGTTATCTTCTCGATCTTGTTGGGGCTGAAGATAAAACCGGGGAATTGGCTGAGTATATCTCCTTTAAGGAACCGGTGCCGTCACCCCTTGTACCATCAAAGCCATTTAAGGGGATTGTCCAGTTAAAGCGCTGGCGGCTCTTGGTCAATGCCAAGGTGGAGGCAGAGGTTTGATCCCCCTGGATTTCATATCTGAATGGAAGAGAAACGCACCCTGGTCCAGAAATGATCAGGTGGAACAGGATCTGATCATCTGCCGGGCGCTTGTGGAGATATTCAACCATCCGGTACTCGCTGAAAGTCTCGCTTTCCGCGGAGGGACATCGCTTTTCAAACTTTACCTGCCGCCCGTGCGCTATTCTGAAGATATCGACCTTGTCCAGGTGCATCCCGGTCCCATTGGACCGGTCATGAATGCCCTGCAGGAGAAACTTAATCCATGGCTGGGGAAGCCCCGGCGAAAGCAGTCGGAAGGCAGGATCACGCTAACCTACCGGATGGAATCGGAAGAAGGGATGCCGCTCAGGCTGAAAATGGAAATCAATTCCCGCGAGCATATGTCCGTTATGGGTATTGTTGCGCGTAAATTTGAAGTTCAGTCCCGCTGGTTTACCGGAACGGCGTCTATTCCGACCTACCATCTGGAAGAACTCCTGGGCACGAAGCTGCGGGCGCTCTATCAACGTCGCAAGGGCCGAGACCTTTTTGATCTATGGATTGCGTTTGCTCAAATGACTGTAAAGCCGGAATACATCGTCCGCTGTTTTCTGGCTTATATGGAACATGAAGGACATAAGCTATCCAGGGCGGAGTTCGAGCAAAACCTCCTCGAAAAATTTGAAGACACTTCTTTTCTGGACGACATTGGTCCACTCTTGGTTACGGACAGGGAATTTGATTTTAGCGAGGCAAAAGAATTGCTGATGAATCGATTACTACCCTTTATTCCGGGCGAACCGTGGCAAGGGGCAACGCGGGAGTAGATTCAGTTGATCGCAGAAGAAATGAAGCTGATTGCAATGGCCCGCATGACTTTGGCGATTCAGGCGGGAGCGTATTGAAGGTCTTTAACGAGTTGCTTTTTATCAGCATCGCTGAGATGTTGCTTGAGAAGCTGCGAAACACACTCGTCAATATTTTTTTGCGCCAGATGTTTCAGCGCCTGTATGACGATGCCGCTGATTCTGCCGGCGGTGGCCATGTTGCGTGGCGTGGTGCGTTTGAGAGCGATTTCCATTTTCCCGAGTTTAATGCTTTTTGAAGGGCCATCCGTGAAAAAGACGATTTTCATGTGAACCTGCCTGGAAAGGCCCGGAAGATTGGCGGCATATGCACCGGAGGGCTGCAAACGGATTGCATCTCGCCCCTTCAAGGCATTGGCCACATCATCATTGGATATTTTTGGTTCTGACGGTTACAATTTAGTTACATTTTTTTATTTCATCGTTTCGCAAAATTCTCTTAATTTCATTCGTTTACAGAATCGCCGTCCTGACTACACCCGGAGGCGCTTTAAATCCTTGAACCGATATCCTTATAAACCGATTTCCGATGCCTGATGCCAAGAATCCACACTTCCGGTTCGATCACCTTGAAAACAACCCGATAATCACCCACGCGCAGTTTCCAGAAACCTTTGAGTGTCTTTCGCAAAGGCTCCCCATAATCCTGAGGCGCGGTCTGCAACCGTTCTTCGATGGCCTTTCGGATTCGTTCTCTTGCTTTTTGATCTAAAAGGGGCAAATCCTCAGAGCGGACATCCGGATGATAGTGCAATGTAAAAGACATGGATCATTCCCATACTTCATTATGCGAAAGCGTCTTTTTTCTGTCGAATGTCTTCAATCGTTTATCAGCAAAGGCTGAAAGAGCGGCATCCTCCCGTAACTCAATTGCCTCCCGGATCAGGTCCCGGGCAATGGTGGACATGGAAACCCCCTCACTGTCTGCAAGGTCATGCATAATGCTGTACAGCGGTTGCTCCACAACGATATTTACTCTCGGATTCTTAGTCGGCATGTTTCTTCTCCTTTTCAGACAAGGTGTAACACTTGTGATGCACCATGTCAAAACAAAAAACATTCAATACCCGCCCCTTTTCCCATAATCAATTTTGACGACCTCGTAAAAAGTTGCAATGCGGCGTTCATGTCATTTCGACTCCGCATTTTGCAGGGGAGAATTCTTGAAATCGTTATAGATTTCTCGTCGTCCCGCTTCAGCGGGACTCCTCGAAATGACAGAATTCGACTTTTTACGACATCGTCATTATTGGCGGAAGTGCATGGGAATCGAACCCACCTGGGACGGTTTTAGCGCCCCACACCGGATTTGAAGTCCGGGAGGCCCACCAGTGA
>JAFGHS010000110.1 GCA_016930075.1 Deltaproteobacteria bacterium | reverse complement strand
TCTTCTGCGCCTTACCGACAACTTAACCCGCCCCCGGGGGGCAGTTCTCATCGCTCAAAGGGGGGACATTAACACCGCTGCTAACAGTCTTATAAAGGAACGCGGAACGATCTTTTCGCAGGTGACAATAACCGCGTCCGCCGATTTGGCCTGCTCGATGTCGGCAAAGGTCAGACCCTTGATGCGCACGGTGCCGTCCTCGCCGACGTATTGGGCGTGGACCAGGGCGACATCGGGGTTCAGGGCGGGCAGCAGGACGACCTTATCGTCCTCGCCGTTGAAAGGATTCTGGGCGACCACCATCTTCTTTGACGCCACCGTTCGTTCCTTCCTGATCTCCGGCGGGAACCCTTCCAGACGAATCAGGTCGCTGCCCAGCCCCGATTTTGTCGGGATAAAGGGAATGCCGAGGGCGCCCGCAAGAAAGCGCAGGCTCATCTGATAGTTCGAATAGTCTTCCCACTGGATCCTGCCCTTCTCGATGGCTTCCTTGAATCGTATGCAGGTCGGCGCGTACCGGCCGTTGCCGCCGTAAGCGATCTCAAGGCGGGAGACACACCCCGCACCGATCAGGACATCAAGGGCCTGGCCGTGGGAATGGCAGACCAGGTGGATGTCTTTGACGCCCTGCCGGACGATTTCATAAGCTATCGCCATGGGGTTTCTGGTGATGGTGAAGCCGCCGATAGCGATCTGAGAACCATCCTTGATGAACCGCCTGACGGCATCTCCGAGGCTCATCAGTTTGTCCCCGATCTCCGGATATGTGCCCATGAGATTCTCCTTTGCTGTGGTTTTTCTCTTCCATCCGAATCATTATCAAAACAGTCAGCCTGCCATGAAGGATATATCGCCTTCACTGAAAACTATTGTCAAGCACTTTTCCGGCAGCCGATGATAGTTGTTCTTGCATTTTAGCGTATGGGATACTATTCATAATCAAACACGTCTCAATTCATCGCCATGACGCCACAGAAAGGAGACCTCAACCATGGAAGGAACAGGCACATCGGATAAAGCCGTCATCGTTGTGGACATGCAGAAAGACAATGTCGGCAGATTCTGCCGCGAGGTCATCCCCCAAATCCGCCTTCTCATCGACAAGGCGAGAGAAAAGGGCATCCCCGTCATCTTCGCCTGCGACAGCCGCTACCCCGGCGATTTTCTCTTTAAAAAGCTGGAGCTGCCCCTCCGGAATATTCGGGATACGGAAGGCGAGAAGGTCATCGCTGATTTGGACCCGAGACCGACGGACTTCATGATCAAAAAAAGGATGTTGAGCGGCTTTTTCCAGAGCGACCTCGACTTCACCCTGCGGCAATTGGGCGCCAGGACGCTGTTTATCACGGGACAGGCGACGGGCGGCTGCGTATTGAAGACGTGCATGGACGCCTTCGAATTCGGGTATGACGTGATCGTCCCGGCGGATTGCTGCGTTTCACCCTCACCGGAAGACCACGAGTGGGCGCTGAAATATTTCGAGCGGCGGGGAATGCTGAAACCGACGGTTGAAGAAGCGATGGCCTTGCTGTGATATAGGGTTTTTGAGATGGACAAAACTGAAAACCTCTCATCATCCGGGCAGGCGGTTGAGGGCGAGGCAAGGACAGGTCAGAATCATTAGATGGATAAATTAAGGGATCAGGCTTTTCGCAAGGTGGATTTGCACATACATACGCCAAGGTCGTTTTGCTACCGGGAGCCGCACACGCCCCCCGTGCAGATTGTCGAGGCGGCCCTCAGCTGCGGCATCGATATTATTGGAATCACCGATCACAACACAGTCGAAGGGATTGATGTTATCCGCCTGGCGGCCGATCAGAACGGACTGGTCGTTTTCCCGGGCGTTGAGCTTTCAACGACGGGCGGTCATGTCATCGCCTTGTTTGAGAATGACGCCCCCGTGGCCGACTTGAGGGACTTTCTCAACGATTGCGGACTGCCGCAGCAGGGGTGGGGCGATGCCATGATAACGGCGCAAAGCAGCCTCGAAGACGTGATTGAGAAGATACATGAACGCGGCGGCGTCAGCATCGCGGCCCATATCGAACGCTGGCCGAGCGGCTTTCTGGAATCGAACCAGCCCCGTCGGGTGAAGATAAGGATTCACGGCAACAGCCGCCTCGGCGCTCTGGAAATCACCGTGCCACGGAACAAGGCCTTGTGGAATAACGGGCAAGTTCGCGACTATCCCGCAAAACACGCCTGCATTCAGGGCTCCGATGCCCATGCGCCCGAAGAAATCGGCCGCCGGCCGGTCTATATCAAAATGGAAGAGATCAATCTATCCGGCCTGCGGTCGGCCTTTTTGGATTACGGCACGAGCATTGTCTTTCCCGAAGAAATCGCTTGATCCCCATAAAGGCTTTAATTTTGATCATCATTCAGCGGGGGAACTTTGAATTTCCGTTTTTCCTGTCGTGGCGAGGCGCGGATTGCCGTGGCAATCTCTCACATGATCGGCAGCTTATGAGATTGCTTCGCTTGGCTTGCAATGACAAAAGGAGCGTTTTTCAAAGGTCTCCGCAGGGAGGAACTTGCTATGAAATATAAGGATATTCTCTATACCAAAGAAGACGGCATCGCTACAATCACCTTGAACCGGCCCGAAAACAGAAATGCCTTTACCCCGGAGATGACGGTAAGTCTCCGCCAGGCGACGGATGACGCCGCTAAGGACGATCAGGTCAGGGTGTTGATCCTGACGGGATCGGGGCACTCATTCTGTTCGGGGGCGGATGTCAAATCGATGGCGCGAAGGGCCGACGGCGCGGCGGAAAAGCCGGCGGAAGACCGGGGGATTGGAGGTGGAATGCTGTTTCACAATTTTCCCAAACCGGTCATCGCCGCCGTCAACGGCGTCGCCGCGGGCGGCGGCCTGGATATGGCCCTGTCATGCGATATCCGGATCGCCTCGGACCGCGCCAGGTTCGCCGAGGTCTTCATCCGGCGCGGGCTCATTCCAGCCATGGGCGGCACCTATTATCTGCCGCGCCTGGTGGGTGTCGATTGGGCGTGCCTGCTGATCTGGACGGGCGACATGCTGGATGCCGGACAGGCCGAGCGCCTCGGTCTGGTCACAATGGTGGTGCCGCATGAGGAACTGGACGGCGCGGTGCGGGAATTGGCCGAGAAGATCGTCAAAGGTCCGCCGCTGGCGATCCGCAGGGCCAAACAGGCCATCTACGAAGGGCTGCATCTCAGCCTGGAAGAGACCCTGAAATTGACATCGCCCATGAATAAAGAACTGATCGCCTCGGAAGACCACAAGGAAGGTGCCCGTGCCTTTATTGAAAAACGGGAGCCCGTATTCAAGGGAAAGTAGCCCGTCGGCAATGATCGACCGACGCTTCTTCCGCAAGGCCGGGCGCCTTGCCGATTCCCGAAACAGACGAGTGGCTGAGACGGCGCTTGCGGATGCACATTCACTACCCGGCTAAGGCGTTCTGAGTGCTACGAAGGATCTTCTCTGTGAACCGTCTGGTGCGGACCTGCATGCCAGGCGGCGTGGGGACTGGGGGAGAAAAACCCCCGGTTACCCGATTACGCAATAATTTCATTCAATCCTTCTATGGCCTGATTCAACTCTTCCAGAGATGCTTTGCCAATGATTTTTCCTATTCTTTCTACAGAAGCTAATCCTTCTTCCACCATAGCTTTTTCAAATTTCGGATCGAGTTTGGCGCATTCAATAGATAGCCGACTTCGCTTCATTCTGGCAAGTTTTTCGCGCACAGCATCACAGATGGCCTGGCTGCGATTTTGAAAATAATTCTCCTCGACCAGTCTATCCAATTCACCGATAAATTCGGCGTCCATTGTAATTGCTATTTTTGCTTTTCCCATAATCAGCGCTCCGGTGACCATTGAGTTATCATCCATCCAATATTTCCGAGCCCTAAGCCCTTAACCGGCATATAACATGTTGATGTTGCCCCAATGAAGCGAATGGTTCTGATAGTCTATATCGTATCTCTGTCATCAGAAGATTGTCCAATGCCTGACCTTTCTTTAACTCATCAGGTATATGATCATGGAATATCCTAATGCCGGATGTTTGGAGAATATCGAATCCTGACTCTTGTAACCATAGCCTGACGACCTGGGGATCAAGAGGATGGGATTGGTTCTTGTATCCGCTCGGCACAGAACCACCATCCAGATACTTACATGCAGTTATATAATCGCCGGACAGCATAGCGGTCATAATTGCGGCATTCTGATTATAATACATCAGCGACAGATAGCCGCCGGGCTGCAATAAGGATCGAATACTGAGCAGGGCGTCTTTGGGTACGGCTATCCATTCGAGTACTGCGTGGCAAAGAATTAAATCGAACTTGCCGGAGACTTGTTCGGAAAGCCGTTGAATGGTGCCTTTGACAAGCTGAACCCTGTCCTTTATCCCTTGAGCGCGCAGCTTGCTATCTGCTTTGGCGAGCATCTCCTCAGATGGATCACACAACACGAGACTGTTCCCTAAAGTGGCAAGTTTGATAGAAATCTGCCCCATACCGCCTCCAGCATCCAGTATCCGCCAGTTACCGTCACGGACTTGAGGCAGTCCCTCACACAGATCGTGCCATAAGACATTCAGTCTGATATAGCCTTTCGATGATTCGTAAATGTCTCTCTCGAAATCATTTGCTAATCCATCGAACACGATGTCTGAACTCATAATGATGGTTCCTTAACTTATAGAATAATGAAAAGATCACGCACTCGAAGGGTCGCGTGAATTGAATAGTTATGAAATTAATTCCCTAATTTCGCCTGACGAGAAACTCCATAATCGCATTTTGGGTATGAAGAAGAAATTCCTTCGCCGCGTAGTCCAAGCACAACGGAGAATTCATTGCGCCTGCGGAAACCTCCTGACCCCGAGTAACAGGCGGGCATGTACTGCAAGTCTCCCAGTATCTCGCACGGGTGGTTGTAGTCGGTTCGAGCGTTAATGACGGGGATCTCGACGTGGCTCACCACACTCGTCAAAGCGTCATGATTTTTTGCCCGAATCACAAGCATTGAAAACCAGTTTTTGAGATAGTGGCCGATGTCTTCCAATGGTTCTTGGATGCCGAGGTCACCGGGAATGAAGGAAACATCAGCACCCATTGCGCGTGCGCCGAGTTCAAATGCGACCCTGTTTCTGAATCCTTTACCGAAGAACCACAAAGCAATTTTTTCGCCGGATAAGCTTTGCGGCATTGTATTGCTCTGTCAGGATTTTCTCAAATCGTCTGCACGGTCAAGGATGCAGAGGATTTCATCTGTTGTAAAGTCAGTAATTTCTATGAAGTGATTCATATCCTCTCCAATCGATGGATAGGCTAAACACTCCGTATTGCCTGTTGGCAATGGCGTGGAACGGAATCGCCGGTCGAAGTTGATTCGTATGTCATGTCAATTCTTTTATGATGTGTTTTGCAAGGATTTCGTCTATTTCATTGTGTCTGGGAATGGGTTGCTTTTTACCGTTTTTGGGATTTAGATATAAATCATGACTGTGTCCATGCCTCAAGAGTATGCACCCCAAAGACGTGATTTTCTTGAGCAGGTCTTTTCTTTTCATACGTTAAGAGTGAGTTCTTTTACCTTATGGTTTTCCGGTACATCATCCATTGTCATCAGAAGATATGCATCTTTCATATTTTCCTCAAGCTCTTCGAGCGTTTCACCTTGGGTCATTATTTCAGGGTGTTCAATAAGTTTGCCGACCCAAAATTTTTCACCTTTCCAATAAAGCATCTTTAATTTAGTCTGCATTTCTTCCTCCCGTTTTCATATCTTGGCTCTATTTCATATAGCAAAAAATTAGAATATTCTAAAGAAATTCATCATTCATAACGGTGAATTGAGGGGCTGGTTTGGCGCGGCCAGCGAAAAACCAGCCCAGCTCAAATGGTTGGTTCGATGCAATAGATTAAATATTACAATGACTTTACAAAATGAACGGATCTTCCAACTTCTTTAAACCCGATACTTTTATGGATTTCAATGCCGGATTTATTCTCTATCTCGGAATCACTAGCCAGTTCTTTGAAACCTTTTGACACAGCAAAATCCTCAGCAGCTTTTATTAAAGCCTTGCCAATACCTTTTCCTCTATATTCAGGTTCTACATACCATCCCTCAAGATACGGCACTGGGGAATTTTTAGTTCCTTCAACATGATCATTGCGAATTGAAACTTCTGCAAAACCCATGAGAGATGATTTGGATAACTCTGCAACAATCACAATACCTGGTGATGATGAAATCAAATCAATTTCAAGTGAATGACGATCAGCAGAGCACTCAGGCCAAAGTAATTTTCTTAACCTTAACCATTCAATACGATCTGAATATTTTGCTTTTCTTATCTTCATATCTATCATCGAACGAAGAGATCACGGGGCACTTGCTTTTGGGCACTCCGGTGAATCGATATAGTTGGCTTATCTATAATAATTTATCGAATTCTTCGATAGTCAAACGGGCTTGCTTTAGAATGTGTGAAAGGGTACTCCTTTTAATCGGTCGATGGGCAGGAACAGTTAATTTAAGAGTCTCTGTTGTAGTATGCTTCTGCAATCGAATGTGGCTTCCCCTTTGCCTTACCACAATCCATCCGTCTCGCTGAAGCGCTTTGATGACCTGATCATAGGGTAAAATCGGCACATTACTCATACGGCTAATTCAATGATTTCCGAATTCATTGGGAATATTTCATCATCTTCAACGGGTTCAAGATATAATTCGATAGCCTCCCGAATGTTCTTGATAGCTTCATCTTTGCTGTCGCCTTCGCTTATACATCCGGGCAAGGAAGGAACTAAAGCCGTATAGCCGCCATCTTCGCTCGGTTCCAGTATAATTTTAATCTTCATGATTACACCTCTAATTATAGATATACATCATTTCTTAACAATGTTAAATATGTTCTTCTGTGAAGCCAACGAAAAGCTCAGCCGGAGCGGCCCAGCGGCGGGCCGCGTTCGGTTCAGCGATGGGTTAGATTATTCCCTTTTGTAAAACCCGCTCCATGCTTCAGGTTCTTTATATTTATTCATGATTTGTACTCGTACTTTACGAGGGCGTGAATAATACCATCGGTAAAAATCATCAATGTATGATTCACCTTGCCCCATTCTCCATCCCATTGAATCTTTCAGTAAGTTTGGGTATTTTATCCATGGAGGAACCATAATTCCTTCACTATCAAATGTAGGAATTTCTGGATCAGGCCATGGTCTAACTTCTTCATTTCTCATTTTTATCAAATCTAACTATTATTGATGATATCGTAAAAAGTCCTGATTTCTGTCATTCCCGCGGAGGAGTGAGTTCAGAACTTTTTAAAATGACTGGATTCCCGC
>JAFGHS010000109.1 GCA_016930075.1 Deltaproteobacteria bacterium | reverse complement strand
TCTTCTGCGCCTTACCGACAACTTAACCCGCCCCCGGGGGGCAGTTCTCATCGCTCAAAGGGGGGACATTAACACCGCTGCTAACATCATATCGGTAGCACAGCGGTATTTGGTCTTAAAGCAAAACCAATTATTGATATCATCATAGAAATATGTAATTACCCCCCGGATGACCATATAATCAAAAGCCTTGAAAGGTTGGAATATATCAACATGGGAGAGGCTGGTTTTGAAAAAAGGTATTGGTTCAAAAAAGGGTCTCCGAGGAAATATCATGTTCATATAGTAAATCGTAATAGCCAAATAACTGAGAAGCTTCTGCTTTTTCGCGATATACTGCGGAATAATGATAATAAGGCAAGGGAATATGAAAACCTCAAATTAAAAGAAGCTGCTGGAAGAGTTTTAGACGATAATGATTATGCAATATCTAAAAATGAATTCGTGGCGTCTTTAATAAAAAATCGCTAACAAACAAAATCAACCCGTCCGGCGGAAAAGCTCGCCGGCCGGTTATTTTGGGCGTTATGAGTATGAATAATCTATCAATAAGAAGCGCAAGCCGGAATGATAGCGAGTTCGCTTACTCCGTAAAGAAGGCATCATTTAAGGAATATATAGAGAAAGCCTCTGGTTGGGATGAGAATGAACAACGCCGGCTTCATGAACAGCGGTTCGCAACCCAAGACTTTCGGGTCATCACTGTGGATAGCGCGGATATAGGAATTATAGCGGTGGTTGTTGCCCCCGAATGCGTAAAGCTAAATCAGCTATTCCTCTTGCCGGAGTATCGAGGCAGGGGTATCGGCAATCGGTGCATGCTTATCATTATGGAGGAGGCACAGCAATTACATTTACCGTTAAGACTTCGCGTGTTGAGGGTCAATCCGCGGGCGCTGGCATTCTATGAAAGGTTGGGATTCATTCGTTCAGGCGAAATCGACACTCACAATCTGATGGAATGGAACTCATAACTTATTTTATCAAAAAAAAGGAGGAAACATGACTTATTCCGGTGCACACATACCCCATGCTAAAAATGGCAGCTACCCCCTACGCTTAGGTAATGCGGTTCGCCCCCTTATCGATGGCGCGCCAGCTTTTCGGCGGATTTGTGAAGCCGTTGAACAGGCTCAGCATTCCGTATGGGTGACGGTTGCCTTTATGGATAAGGATTTTCAAATGCCGGATGGTCATGGTTCGCTTTTCGATGTATTGGATCGCGCCAAAAAAAGGGGACTCGATGTGCGGGCCATTTTCTGGCGATCGCCTGAAATAGATCCAATTGGTCATTTTCATGGATCTGCTGAACACCGTCAATTTCTATCCGCCAGGGGCAGTACTTTTTCAGCGCGATGGGATCGTCTCCCGAAAACTTGGTGTCATCACCAGAAAAGCTGGTTGATGGATGCAGGCAAGGATACTGAAATCGCCTTTGTGGGCGGCATTAACCTGGGAGTCAATTCCACGGTTGATCCCGGCCATGAGAAACATGAGAATGGAAGCACTCACGATATTTATGTCGAGGTTCAAGGACCGGCGACAACGGATGTTCACCATAACTTTGTTCAGCGTTGGAATGAGGCAAGTGAAAAAGACCTCCCTGACGGCTCATGGCCTGCTAAAGAGATGCTATCCAATCTGACCTTTCCCGAATTGTTGACGGCTCCTGCGGGAAACATTCCGGTTCAGATATCTCGAACCATCCGTCGTGAAACCTATTCTGACACCACGCCCTCAGTTGGCGCTGCCCCCTTCCCCATCAGTAAGGGGGAACAGAGCGTCTTTGAACAATACCAACTGGCTATCGATGCGGCCAAGGAAACCATCCATATAGAAGATCAGGCCCTCGGCACTTTGCTGATTATTGAAAAGATGGAGAAGGCCCTGGAACGAGGGGTTGAAATTGTTTACATTCTTCCGGGAAAGGCTAACGATTTAATGGTCAGGGCTGTGAATGACCCCCGTTCGCGTCCTTTTATTGACAGGTTGCAAGGTTTAGGTCGCTATCCCAATTTTACCATGGCGGCTCTGGCGGCAAACCGCGGCCCAGGCAAATATCGGGATGTTTATGTCCATGCAAAAATGGCCATCGTGGATGGGGTCTGGGCAACCATCGGCTCGTGTAATATCGGGGACCGGTCATTCTATTCAGATACGGAATTGAACGCTTCTTTCTGGGATCGGGACACGGCCCGGCGATTCCTGAATGATCTGTTAAAAGAGCATCTCGATATGGATGTATCCCATATGACGGATAGGGAGGCCCTGATATTTTTCAAAGAAACAGCCCGGGAAAACACCTTGAGAAGGGTGCGGGGAGAAGCCCTCAAGGGTTTGGCTTTTCAAATGGATCCGGCGCATTATCCATCTGTTGAACCCTGGTTGCCGCCTATTAATCAGCGTTAAAAAGGCAAAACAGTCTCATCGACGATGTCTCATCGCTTGGGGAAACAAAAGGGAACATCCATAAAATTATAAAATTCGCCTAACCACCGCACTAACTCGGACTGACAATTCCGCTGCGCTTCATTGCCAGCCGGTTACGCGGAGCGATTATGAATCTAAGAAAATGTGAAACTATGGAGTCAGTTAACTACGACAACGTGGCCGACGGATACAACAAACGATACGAAACGGCATATAAGCAAGATGGCATAGCATCGGAACTGCTCCATTTGGTCCATTTGACAAAAGCCCAAAAGGTTCTTGAAGTCGGTTGCGGTACTGGACATTGGATGGAGATTCTTCAGGATTATACAACTGTTGTAGGAATTGATCTTTCCTATGGCATGTTACGGAAGGCTGCTGGATCAAATAAAAGAAAATCGCTTGTTCGGGGAGACGCGAGCAAACTGCCATTCGCAGATAAAACATTTGATATGGTCTATTGTGTAAATGCCGTCCATCACTTCTTGAACCCTGCGGCATTCATAACTGATGCCAATCGAGTTATTAAACCTGATGGTGTCCTTGCCGTGATTGGAATGAATCCCCACGCCGAAAAGGACCGATGGTTTATCTATGACTATTTTCCGGGAACGCGTGAGGTTGATCTGCAGCGCTATCCGTCACCGGAAATCATTGAAAACTGGATGGTATCTGTCGGCTTTGGGAAAATTGCTCATAAGACAGCAGAGCGTCTTCACAATGATAGAAACTCAGACAACGTATTCCCGTTATCCAAAGATTTTACATCGCAGCTGAGTCTTTTATCTGAAGAAGACTATGAAAGAGGTATAGCGAGGATAAAGGCTGTTCTACTTGAAGCCAAGGAAAATGATCAAAACGTAATCTTCCCAGTTGACATATCTCTGGCGATGGTCACAGGTTGGTCTATGAAACGAAATTCAGGAAAGGCGAGTTCATAACTTTTTAGTCCACACGACGCTCATACCTCGCGCCGGTAACCACGTCGTTGGGCGGGCATAATAAAGTCTAGTTGTAAAAAAGTGGTATCCGCAAAAACATGAAACCAACGATCTATCTTGATATGGATGGCGTCTGTACTGACTTTGCGAGTGCTGGAATTCAAGCCAATGGACATGAACCATCCAGAGTATTTTTCACATGGGATCAATCCTTCCGAGGTGAATTCCACCCATACAAGGTTATGGGTATTGACAGGGACACCTATTGGAATGCCATTGCCCAGAAGGGCGAAGCTTTCTGGGTCAACTTGCGAGAGTACGAATGGTATCCTGAACTCATGAACTCGTTATCGAGAATGGGGAAGGTCATATTTTTGACTTCTGGAGCGTATGCACCTTGGTCATTATCAGGAAAGCTAAAGTGGTTACAGTATCGGTTCGGCCATGATTTTCAAAGCTATATTTTCACATCTGCAAAGTACTTGTTGGCCAACCCAAGAAGCATACTGATTGATGATTATGAAAACAACGTGGATGAATTTCGACAAAATGGGGGCAAGGCAATACTTTTCCCGCAAATCTGGAACAGGAATTATGAAATTACAGACAGAATCGGATATACGTTAGAATCTGTAACGCGAACAATCCGTGAAATTCAGTCACAAGAACTCTGATCTCAAGCGAATAGCCAGAGTTAAGCCCGCCCAGAGCAGGTGAGGCCGGAGCGTTATTTTTATTTCAATATGATTGTAAGGATTAAAAATTTGCATAAACATAATGTTAGCCAGATCATTCTTAAAGCAAAGAAAGAAGGGTGCAATCATGTTGATCATCTAATAGACGAATACGAGAAAGGGAAAAATAGATTTGAAAATAGGGGTGAATTACTAATCGGTTATCAAGCAGAGAATGAGCTAATTGGCATATGTGGATTGAACATCGAACCTGACAATAAAAAATATGGAAGAATTAGAAGACTCTATGTAATGCCGGAATATAGAAATAGAGGCATTGGTTCAAAATTACAAAAAAACATGTGCATTAAAACGGATGTTTTTCGCGCCGCTTCGCTCTGCGAAAAACACCGGTTATGCTCGTGTTACAGCACCTACTGAAAGCAGCAGACCATCTCCTGGGCCACAATATCGGAGAGCAAGCGCAACCCTTTGCCCGCCACATCGTAGACGCCCACGACGGTTGCGTATTTTTTGTCGTCGGGAGCAAGATCTGCCAGCAGATTGGGCATCTTTTTGATGAGGTCCGCATTGAAGATGACTTTTTCATTATCCGGATAAACCGCCATATAAAAGATATTCATTTCGACCATATCCTGGAAGAAATGGGTGCCGAAAGACAGATCGGGGATGAGACTGCCTTCTTTGTAGGCAATTTCGGCAATGGCCGCAATGTTGTTGATTTCAGAAAACGTCACCGGGACGCCCATAGCGGGCGTCGTTGTTCCCCAACGGCCGGGGCCGAAAAGGATTGTCGGCATCTCTTCCCGGCTTGTGATGGTTTTGTTAATTTTCCCCACAAGACGGGCGCAATTGTATTTTTCCGAAAGCGGCAGCTTTGCATAACCTTTCGGATCGACATAAACAATGCGTGCGATATTCTCGTAAATGCTGCCCCCCATGAAGTTGCCTTCCTGCCGGAGCAGTATTTTGACTTCATCAATTTTTGCCGGAATTTCGACGCGGCTGCCGTGGCCCTTAGTCTGGAACGGCCGGCATTGAAGGAGATTGACCTGCAGTTTGCCTTCCGCATTGAAATTGGCTGTAAATTCAATGTCCACGGGATAATCATAGACGGCTTCCAGCCGCTTGAGCATCCCGGACATGATCGCCGGAAATTCCGTCGACGACAGGAGTTCATCGAAGGTCAGCACCCATATGTCCCGCAGTTTGCCCGATGATCGCATCCTTTCGGACGCCTCCCGGTCGCGGGTGCCGATGAGATCGAGTCGTGCACCTATATCCTCCTGAAGAACCTCCGCCACGGATAAAGATTGAAAACGGTTTTCATCCAGGTTCAGAACATCGACGGCGTGCTGGGAAAAACGCGCCGCATCTTCCGGCTTGGCATAAGGCTTAACCAGCGGATCATCCAGGGCGACGATGCGTGGATAATCGTTCTCAACGCGGTTGACCGCACGGGTGCCGAGTCCGAAAACCAGGCGCAGCATTCCCGCCCTGGGGTCCATGCCCTTTTGCCAGACAAAGGTGTTGTAGGACAAACCGACGCCGGCCAGTTCCGGGAAGAAATATTGCTTCCGGTAGGAGCCCGAGACACGCTGCACGAGGAGGGCCATCTGCTCGTCCTGCTGATCCAGGCCGCGTTGCAGACGGTACGCGAGGGCGTCTTCATTCATGGTGCTGGCAAATATCTTCCGGACGGCCTCCTCGAAATTTTCATAGCGCTCCTCGGGCGTTCCCTGATTGGCGCAGAAATAACTCTCATACTTTCCGGCAAAGGCGTTGCCGAAGGCGTCTTCCAGAAGACTGCTGGAGCGCACGATAATCGGCGACTGGCCGAAATATTCGAGCATCAGTTGAAACCGTTCCCGGACCTCTTCCGGGAAAACACCCTTCAGCATCCTGCTTTTCAATTCACGGGCGCTCTCGAAATAACCCTTTTTTGTCTTGTGGGTCATGAGGGTGCGCCACCAGCCGTTTTGGACCATATAGGAATAAAAGACGTCCGAGCCGATATAAAAGGAGTCGTGCAATTCCAGGTGTTCCGACCAGTTTACGTCAGAATCTTTTCGCAGGATATTACGGGCCAGGAGCATGCCCGCCGACTTGCCGCCGATGAATCCCGTGCCGATGAAGCGCTCTTTAATGTCGATCAGGTCTTCCAGGGTAAAATATTCCTTGACCAGGGCAAGGATGCGCTTCTCTCTGCCGATGAGGACGTGGGAGAGCCGCTCCACCATCTGTTGCTTTGCATCGTCCGATTCGGGATCGGTCAGCATGTTCTTTGCCTGAATGAAGATGCGGTCCCAGTAATCGAGGTTCCGTTCGGCCCCGGCGGCGCTGGCCTGGGTCAGATAGGAAAAGAGATTTGCCGCGTCGGCGCTGTTCATAATGGGGACAAATTCATCCTTTTCCTTGATATGGGGCAGAAACATGGTCGGTGAATAGCGCTGCCAGGCCTTGATCGGATGGACGCATATTTTCCCCTGATAGTTGAAGATGTCAAGAAGCACCTGGGTTGTTTCCCGTATGCGGGCGATGGTCTTGAAGGAGTGCCGGCTTCGCAGGATGGAAAAATAGGCCACCGTATTGAGTTCAAACAGATAGGGGCAGGTGATGACAAAAAAGTTGCCGATCATCAGGTCCGTCGCCCAGGAATACAGCAGGTCGGACAGGCAGTCAAAGACGTAGAACACGTCTCGCCCTTCCTGACGGACAATGTTATGGACCTGCGTGGAGAAAGACTCAAATCCGACATTGGCGTTGAGCTTGTAGACGACCACCTTCCCGTTTGCGTCGATCACGGGGGGATGGTTGGCAAAACGCATGTAAACGATGCGCCTGCCCTGCTTTAAGGCAGTGGCCATATAGGGTTTGACAAATGTCCGGTAGTCGTCGACGCTGTCGACCTGAAAAACGACATTGTCTCCCATCTGGAGATAATTCAGGATTTTGTCCAGGCCTTTCATGCCTGTGCTGACGCCGGATACGGGAGTCATTACAACACCTCTATTCGTCGGGCCATTCTTCCAAACCATCGTCATGCCCGGCGGACGCTGCCGCTTTTTGCGGGACGATCTTCCGATAGACGGCGTGGGGCGCCTTTTTCCTGCCGTCGACGGTTAAGAGTCTGTCGATCGGGATGGCGAAGAGTCGTTCATTTTCTTCGAGATAGGGCAGGATCAGGTTCCAGTCCGCATCGGTCACGTCTGCATATTCTCCCCCATTGAGCTGTTCGTCAACTAAAATCTTGCGCGGATCGCGGACGTAAATGGCGCCGCCCGAGGCCAGAGAAAAGATGTTTGATCCCGGATAGGGCGTATCGTATTCGCGGATCGAGCCGTCGGCGTCGTCAAAACCGATGCCGTTGAGGATAACAAATCCGCCGCCGTTCAAGGGATCGCCGGCCATAAAGGATTCGGCCAGGTAGTCCAGGGCTGTGCCGTTGATGACGACACGGGGCTTGCCGACGGCATTGATCAGGGGACGCCCCGCGGCGTTCCCCATGATATAGGCCACGCCGCCCTTGGCGCCGTACATGTAGGTCTGGCCCACATCGCCGAACACCACGAGCTTCCCGTCCTTCATGATCTGGCAGAGCTGGTCCTGGGCGTTGCCGTGGACATAAATCTCCATGCCGTCGATGCCCGACGCCAGATAATCGCCGGAAGACCCGTAGACATCAATTCGCACCCCTTGGGTAGCCGGGCCGAAGCCGCACCCTGTAAAGCGCTGACCGCGGTATCTGTAAATGATGAAGCGCTTCCATCCGAGTTTGAACGCCTTTACCGTCATGACGGCATCGCAGTCTTCCCCTTCCGGCTCGAAACGCTCGGCATCGATGACGAGGGTCGTCTCATTGTTTTGCGGAGCCCGGAGATTGCCCCGGTTATCAAAATCAATACGGCTGAAGCGCGAATTCGAAAGCTCCGTAATAAGAGGCGTTTCATTCAATATGGCATCGATATTCACTTTCAAGACGTGCTGAAGAGAGCCTCGTCTGATGGCGCCGGTGTTGAAGCGCCGGTCGTTCAAAAACGTCAGGGCATCAAGGACCCGCAGCTTGTAATCGTCGTTCTTGCCGGCATAGCCTTTCATTGTTTCAATGCAAAAGCGGAATTGATCGGCATCGTAGCCGCAGATGTTATCAGTAACATAAGCGTATAATTTTTCTGCCGCCACGGTAAAATCCTTGTCGGCAAACAGATCCCGGAGCTTATCCGTGATGGGCTGGTAGGCCGGCTTCACAGAAATCTCTTTTGCGATGTCGCAAACCGCTTGATCTTTCGGTGTCTGGATCACCTTGCCGAATTTGTCGAAGCAGACCAGCTCCTTGCCGCCGTCTGCCCCATCTTTCAGGCTGAAAATAAAAGCGCCGCCGTCCGTGTGGCTGCCGCCGCGCGCGTTCCAGTATTTGTCGGCGATGGGGCGAAAGCGCGGGTCTTCGCGCTGCAAAGAGATGAGCGTTGCGTCGATGGCCTGCTTTTCCGAACAGATCAGTCCGATCTGGACATCTCCCTCCTGGAGGGCGAAGACCTGGGGCCGCAGCATGGCCGTGTCCGTGATGCCGATCAGTTGAAATTGCCCGGTCTTGACGTCATTTCGGGCGATAATAAAAAACCACGGCCCGTCGGGGGACGAGGTCACATGATGGGTCTGGATGGCCTTGTAAAGTTCCTGCTTGTCCTTCGGCAACATATCAAAGTCCATCTCCGACGTGGGCGCCATGGCTTCGATCAGATACTCCAGCGGGTATTTATAGACGCGGCTCCACAAATCGAGGAGCAGGGCCGCTTCCTCCGTGTCCGTCAGGAACAGGGGATGGTAGTTCCTCTGTTTCAGATACTCAAATACGGACTGATAATTCGCGAAATCGCCGTTATGGACAAGGGCTTCGTTCAAGGCGCTGAAAGGATGGCAGCCGCCCGGATGCCAGACCCGTCCGCGGGTGGGATAGCGCTGATGGGCAAGCCAGACATGGGCCTTGAAGTCATCCAGTTTGTAATAGCGCACCACGTTTTCCGCGTATCCGACAATCTTCAGGATCATCATATTGCGGCCGTGGGACATGACAAAGGCCTTTTTTTCACCCAGGGAGGCGTAGTAATGCGTGTTGATCCTGAAGCTGTTCTGATAGACAAACTCATCCTCTGCATCCCGTCGGTCCAGGGTTGAAAATCCGTTGTCTTTGATAAAATTATTGAGGACGTCATCCTTCACCCGGACGAAATAGCGCATGACGTCGGGCGGCCGGACATCAAGGCCGATGCTTCTGTAATCGTCGAGGGTGGCCAGCTTTTCCGCTTTATCGATTTTGAAGAACGGTTTGATGTACGTATTCTCCAGTTCGAGGGCGATGCCGGTATCGAGAAGGGCGATATGGAGCATGTAATCGTCATCCAGGACCTGCCGGGAAACGCCGAGGGCCTCCGGGATAAAGCCGACGGCCCCGACGCCGCCGCCCTTGCCGTTGCCCCGGTTGTGCATCTGCACGGAAGGTTCGAAGATGTTTTTTCCCGTAACGGGAATGGAACAGATAAAGCCGGTGACGCCGCAGCCGCCTTCCTCTTCCGTATTCGGGGCGAGCGGCGGCACCTGTTTGATGATTTCCGTTCGGGAATTTAATATTTTATCAACATGGTCTGTCATGATTAATACTCCGTTTTATTTACTGTAATCGATGTGCGTCAGCAAATCCGTCCGCCCCACGAGTTCCCGGACGCTTTTCATCCCGAAGCGCTGGAGAATGTCCACCAGCTGGACGTTCCAGGCATGGTACATGTTGGTCAGGCGCTGGGTTGCCCATTCCTCGCCGAAGAGGTCCGCGAGCTCGGAATCGGTTGAGGCAATCCCACGGGCGCAGCCGCGGCCCGATTCGCAGTTTCCGCAGCGGACGCATTCCAGAGAAACCAGCTCCGCCGTGCCGATGACTGCGCCGTCGGCGCCGAGGCAGATGGCCTTTGCCAGGTCGTGGGCCGTTCGGACGCCGCCGGAGGCAATCAGGGTGATATGATCCCGGATGCCCTCGTCCGTCAGGAATTTGTGGACCTTCATGATAGCGTATTCGATGGGCATGGCGATGTTCTTCTTTGCAATGTCCGGCGCCGCCCCTGTGCCGCCGTAGCCGCCGTCGATATGGATGATATGTGTGCCGGCATAGTACGAGCCTACGGCCACCATGTCCACGTCGTTGGGGG
>JAFGHS010000108.1 GCA_016930075.1 Deltaproteobacteria bacterium | reverse complement strand
TCCATACGGCGTCCGATCCGGTGGTCGAGCGCCTGCTCGTGCCCGACATGGCCCTCGCTGTGGCCGAACAGTTCGGCGTCCGGGGGAAGCGCGTCCTCGTGCTCCTCACGGACATGACCGCTTTTGCCGACGCCCTGAAGGAGATCGCCATTTCCATGGATCAGGTCCCGTCCAACCTGGGCTATCCCGGCTCTCTGTACAGCGATCTGGCGGCGCGCTATGAGAAGGCTGTCGACTTTGAGGGGGCGGGCAGCATCACGGTCCTGGCCGTGACGACCATGCCGGGAGACGACGTAACCCACCCCGTGCCGGACAACACAGGCTACATTACGGAAGGGCAGTTCTACCTCCGCAAGGGGGTTATCGAGCCCTTCGGTTCTCTGTCCCGGCTTAAGCAGCTCGTCATCGGCAAGGTGACGCGGGCCGATCACGGGGTGATCATGAACAGCATGATCCGCCTCTACGCCAAGAGCCGCGAGGTGGAACAGAAGCTGGCCATGGGATTCGACAAGACGGAAGACGATGAACGGTATCTCCGTTACGGCAAGCTCTTTTATGATCGCTTCATGGACCTGAATGTGGACATCGGCCTCAACGACGCCCTGGATCGGGGATGGAAAACCCTGTCGGAATGCTTCCGGCCCGATGAGGTGGGCATCAAGCAGGAATTCATCGATCAACACTGGATAAATCATTAATGATAAGAGATGGGAATGATGGCCGAGCGGATCAAACTCAATAAAGTATCTCTTCGGGAACAGAAGCAAAAACTGGCGCTCTATCAACGGTTCCTTCCCGCCCTGGAAGCGAGAAAACAGCAGTTTCTCATGCAGCTGGCCGTTGTCCGGAAGGAGATTGCCGGTCAGGAACAAAATGTGGATGCCCTGGCGGTGGAAATTGCCCGTTGGTCTCCCCTCATTCGGGATATGGAAGACCATCTGGAGCCGTTTTTGGAAATCCGGGAGGTGCTGGTTTCCATGCATAACGTCGCGGGGTTGAAAATACCCTTCTTTCAGGAAGTGATTTTTCAGGAACCGTCCTACAGCGTGTTTGCCACGCCGTACAGTTTTGAAATCGTCTTGTCACGCCTGCGCGAGGCAATCCGCCGCCGCGAGAAACTGAGGATTTTGCGGGAACAGGAAAGGATCTTATCGGAAGGTTTCCGCAAGACGAGCCAGCGGATCAACCTGTACGAACAGCGGCTGATTCCCGACTGCTGTGAGGCCCTGAGAAAGATTTCCGTGTATCTCCAGGACCAGCAGGCCGCCGCCGTGGGGGTGGCCAAGGTAGCCAAGCGTCTGCTGGAGGCAGGTTTATGATGCATCATGACGTCAAATCAACAGGGGGACAGATTTTAAATCTGTCCCCCCGGACAGGCATGCCCATCTGGACAGGCCGGGGGAGGTCATAACCATGGCAATTGCGAAAATGAGCCGGGTATTCATGGTTGGTCCTTCCGTCCATAAAGAAGAAACGGTGCGTTTTCTCCAGCGCTCCGGCGTGGTGCATCTGGAGCCCGTTCAGCCGCTGGCCGGAGACAACGAGAAAGAAGCATCTGCCGCTCTTCTTAAGCTCCGCCGAATTGGACAAATCGAAGAGGCCGTCAATCGTTACCGCCGGCGTGAAAAAAAGAGCCCTGCAGATTGTTCCGACGAAGAACTGGTCGGCTGTGCGGAAGACGCCCTGGCGGCCGTCCAGGGCATCACAAAACGCAGGCAGGCCATGGAACGTCTGGCGGATGATCTGGCCCCCTGGGGAGACTTCGATCCCGAAGCGTTGCGCCGACCGGAAGCCGATGGGGTGTATATCAGGCGCTGGCGCATGGATGGTAAAAAAAGCTCCGGGTTGATCATTCCGGATAATGTTTTTGCCGAAATTGTTTCGGAAAACCAGGGGATATTATTTTACACCATTTCTCTCGAAGACACTGTCGACATTCCCGGCGCATCTTTACTGCCTGCGCCGGAGATGGGTCTTGCTCAAGCCCTCAAAGAAATCGAGCAACTCAAGACGGAAGAAGAGTCACTCTCCGCCCGTTTGGCCGGCATTGCCTTGCGGGCCGATATATTCAGGAAAGAAATGGCGGCAGCTCTCAATGAGGCACGCTATCTGGAGCAGATGGGAACGCTCTACGCCGAGGATTATCTGTTCGGTCTTCAGGGCTGGATTCCGGATGACCATATCAATGATTTTCTTCGACAGATCGAAAAAGACCGCCTGCCGCTCCAATGCGAAGTCAGGGCCCCCCTGCCGGAAGAAGAACCGCCTGTTCTTCTCAAAAACAATGGGTTTATCCGGCGCATCGAGCCCCTGCTTAAACTTTACGGCATTCCCCGATACGGCTTACGAGATCCCTCTTATTTTTTTGCACCCTTCATGGTTTTGTTCTTCGGCATTTGCCTGGCCGATGCCGGTTACGGTCTGGTGTTTTATCTTGTGTCCCATGTCATCGGGAAAAAACTGGGCGATAAAGTGGAGGGGCTGCCGCTTATTGTGATGCTTTGCAAGGCTTTTGCGGTGTCCTCGATCGTTATCGGTCTCATTGAGGGATCTGTCTTTGGTTACGACTTTGAAGACCGCCGTTGGGTCCTCCTTGACTTGTCCGTAGGCGCCGGAAATCCCATGCTCTTATTTTACATCACCCTTGGTTTGGGCGTCCTTCATCTGAGTATTTCCTATATTCTGGGGATGATGCAGGCCCCCCGCCGTTATATTCAAATGGCCAAGTTGGGATTGCTTTTCGTCCTTTGGGGCGGCACCCTCCTGGTTGTCCGCAACATCTGGTTTGACCTGCCCGATTCGGTTCTCAATACGGCCTTGTACTACGCCGGAGCGGGCGTCCTGGGCCTGGGCATCTTCTTAACGCTGTTTTATTCCAGCAATGACTGGAGATGGTATGTACGGTTCGGGGTAGGACTATGGAACGTTTACAGCTTGACCGGCCTCATCGGCGATATCCTTTCCTATGCCCGTCTTTTCGGACTGGGGATCGGATCCGCCGCCATCGCCGCCGTCATGAACCAGTTGGCCGGGATGGTGGTAGGCGCCGCAGGACATGTTATCGGAATTCCTCTTGCGGTAATCATTATCATCCTGGGGCATACGTTCAACGTCACGCTGGGCATTCTGTCAAGCACCATACACTCCGCCCGACTCCATTTTGTGGAAGCTTTTAAAAGCTTTTTCGAAGGAGGCGGCATTGAATACAAACCTTTCAAAATCGAAGGTGGTAAGCCATGAGTAAGAAAGAAAAATGGGTTATGGGAGCCTTGGTGGCGGCCCTTGTGACGGTGGGATTTGTCTCTCCGGCTGCAGCCGGGGAAGCGCCGACGCCGGAAAACTGGGCGCCGCTCATTGCAAAAATTATCATGGGACTGAGTCTGTCTCTGGGATTGGCGGGTTCTGCCGTCGGCCTGTCCATTTCGTTTTCAGCGCTTCTGGGCGGAGGAAAGGAATACTTTTACAAGAACATTATTTTAGCCATGATGCCGTCATTACACGGGATATATGCCATTGTGGTTTTCTTCGCCAACATAAATCAGATCAATACCAATCCTTATGCTGTCGCCGGCAAGGCGGGGATCTTTGGCATAGCCATGTTCCTGTGCGCCTGGTACCAGGGAATCGTCAGCGCAGCCGGTATTTGGGGTATCGTAGAAGGGAAAAACACCATGGCCAATGGCCTGGTTTCGGGCGCCATGCCGGAGACTTACGCCGTGTTTGCGCTTGTTATGACCTTCGTTCTGAAATAGAACAAAACGGCGAACAGTTATTTGAAAATTTTTTTCGTTCCGACTCCATTTTGTGTAAAATTTTAAATGCTTCTTCGAAGGAGAAGGGATTGAATACAGATCATTAAAAATCGAAGGGGGTAAGCCATGAGTAAGAAGGAAAAATGGGTTATGGGAGTCCTGGCGGCGGCAATGGTGACAGTGGGATTTGTCTCTCCGGCCATAGCCGGGGAAGCGCCGACGCCGGAAAACTGGGCGCCGCTCATTGCAAAAATTATGATGGGACTAAGCATGTCTCTGGGGTTGGCCGGTTCGGCCGTCGGTCTGTCCATTTCTTTTTCAGCGCTTCTGGGCGGGGGAACGGAAAACTTTTATAAGAACATTGCCGTGGCCATGATGCCGTCATCGCAAGGCATATACTCCATGGTGGTTTTATTCTCCAATATGGACGGTTTCAACACCGATCCCTATACGGTCGCCGGCAGGGCGGGGATCTTTGGTATAACCATGTTTTTCAGCGGCTGGTATCAAGGCGCCTGTTGCGCAGCCGGTATCCGTAATATCCTGGATGGGAAAAACACCATGGCCAATGCCCTCGTGTCGGGGGCCATGCCGGAGACCTACGCTGTCTTTGCCCTCGTCATGACCTTTATCATGAAGTAGCATCCTTGATCAAAGCCCCTCGCTCCAAAAGCAGGGTGTGGAGGATTAAGAGGATTAAGCGGCAGCGCCGGTTTTCATCGGCGCAATAACAGCCCGCGGGGAAATCGGCATCGTAGAAAAGGGCATCAAAAACATCGAGTATCCCGCTGTTTCCCGGGGTTGATATTTCCGCTCCGCATTTTTTATTTTTTATGCCTTCTCCAGTTCCCGGGCGATAACCATCCGCTGGATTTCCGACGTTCCTTCGTAGATGGTTGTCACCCGCGCATCCCGGTAAAGCCGCTCGATCTTGTATTCCTTGATATAGCCGTAGCCGCCGAATACCTGCAAGGCCGCATAAGCGCCGCGGTTCAGGGCCTCCGTTGCAAAAAGCTTTGCTATGGCCGCTTCCCGGGAAAAGGGCCGCTTGGCATCCTTCAACGATGCGGCGCTCCAGGTGAGCAGGCCGGCCGCTTCATAGTCCACCCCCACATCGGCGATCATGTTCTGGATGGACTGATGCTTGATGATGGGCCTGCCGAATTGCCGCCTCTGGCCGGCATAGGAGAGGGCCTCATGGAGGCAGGCGTTGAGCATCCCCACGGCCTGGGAGGCAATGCCGATCCGGCCGCTGTCGAGGGCGTTGAGGGCGATCCGCAAACCCATGCCCGGTCTCCCCAGGACCAATGATTCAGGAACTTCGCACTCATCGAGAACAATCCCGACTGTATTGGATGCGTTGAGTCCCATCTTCTTCTCTTCCCTTCCGATAATAAGACCCTTCGTACCGGCAGGAATAATGAAGGCGGTCAGGCCGTTTTTGTCCGGCGATGTCCGGGCGATGAGGATAAACAATCCCGCATAGGCGCCGTTGGTGATGAACTGCTTTGTTCCATTGAGGATGTACCGGTCGCCTCGTTTAACGGCCGACGTCTTCAGACCGGAGGGATCGGACCCGGCGTCAGGTTCGGTCAACGCAAAGGCCCCGATGTATTCCCCCGACGCCATGGGGATGAGGAACCGCTCTTTTTGCTCTTCCGTCCCGAAGGCCAATATCGGTTCGGTGGTCAGATTCGTCACGCTGAGCGTCACGGCGACGGAAGCGCAGGAAAAGGCGATCTCCTGCAAGGCCAGGATGTAACTGACGGCCCCCGCCCCGGAACCTCCGTAGTGTTCCGGAACCATCATCCCGTAGAGTCCCAGTTTGCCGAGTTTTTTGACGATGGCCGCGGGGAATTCGCCCTTCAGGTTGTATTCCTGGGCAACGGGTTCAATCTCGCTTTGGGAAAACTCATGGACCATCTCCCGAATCATGATCTGTTCCTGGGTCAGCGGCAGGTTCATCGGCATTGCCTCACGGGGTGTACAGGGTTACGATGAGGACCGTTGGCTTGCCGCCGGGATTCACCAGGGAATGGCTGATCCCGGAGTCGAAATGAAAGGCGTCACCCACTTTCAGATGGTGGCTCTTCCGCCCCACCCTGATTTTCACCTCTCCCTCCAGGACGTAGACAAATTCCTCTCCTTCGTGGCGGTAACTGATTTTCGGGTGTTCCGATTTTGCCGGGATAACCACTCTGAAGGCGCGCAGGTGCTTATCCGTTCCTTGCGGCGTGAGGACGGTGTACTGATAGGATTCCTCCCGCTTTTTAAAGCCGGCCACCCTTTTCTTCTTCAAGTCCTCTTCCTTGGCGTCGGCCGAAAACAGCTCCTCAGGATTGACGGTAAGGGCACGGGAGATTTTCAGGATGTCGCCGACGGGGGCAAAATCTTTCCCCTCTTCAATACTCGTCAAATGAGACACCGTCAGCCCCGTCTTTTCCGAGAGCTCCTCCAGGGACATCTTTTTTTTTCTCCGGATCTCCGCCAGCCTTTCACCCGTTGCCTGCGTTTCCTTTTCCCTTTTCATCATCATGCCTGCCTCCTTCCCGAGTTTTTTCGACGGCCTCTCATAAAAAGTGTCGCCATCGCGCAAATCTTTCTTGCGCAAAGTCAAAAGGTTTGATCTTCCTTTTTTTGAATTGCCGCCTTCGAGTGTGAAGAATAATTGACCTTTCTGTTTTTTGCAATGTAAAGAAGCAGGAACAACCGTTCCGCATTCCGGAATTCCACAGCTTGCGGCCTGATTTTCATTGACATAGAAGACAGGTTTCCTTATATTTACAATCAATTAAAGCAAGCCTTCATCAACTCTGCCGTTTGGGGTTTATATAAGAGGGGTTTCAAAAAAATTTGCAAAGCAACGCACAAGGAGATGATTATGGAGATTCTAAGCAGGATGGAAAACAATAAAGCCGTAGTGACGGTAACGGGACGGATGGATGCCGTCAGCGCACCGCAATATCAGGAGAAGCTAAACGAGATGATTGCCGGGGGAACAACCGCTGTTGTGGTTGATTTTGACGGTCTCGACTACATCAGCAGCGCGGGTCTGCGGGGGATTCTGGCAACGGCCAAGGCGTTGAAGGTTAAGGGGGGGCAGATTCGTTTTGCCAATGTCAAGGGGACGGTCAAAGAGGTGTTCGAGATGTCCGGTTTCGGCTCCATCTTCCAGGTGCATGACTCGGTAGCCGCGGCGCTTGCGGAGATCGGGTGAGATTGCGCGGGGAATCGACGGCGATGAAAGGATTCTCAAACAGGTAAAAGGCGGCATTCACTTAAACGGTGCGCCAAGACAGTCGTTACGGCAGGGAGGGAATAATCCGGTGGCTTCCTATGACAGCGAGTATAAGAGGAAATTGACGATGCCTGAAAAGGCTGCGGAGTTGATCAATAATGGTGATACGATCGTTCACGGCTTAAGTGTTGCGGAGCCCCCGGCCCTTTTAGGGGCTATCGCGGACCGTGCCCGCCGGGGCAATTTAACAGACATTAAAATCTTCTCTCTCAATGCGACCAAAATTGCCGCAAATACGGTCCTTGCCGTGGACTTATCCGATTGCATTCAAGCCTACTCATGGTTTGTCGGCGAATCGGACAGGGCCCTCGTCAAGGTCGGACTCAGCTACTTTGTCCCAAATTATTTTCATCAAATACCCCGGATATGCAGGGACTTTATGCAGATAGACGCTACCGTCACAACGGTTTCCCCGATGGACAAGGCCGGTTTCTTCAGTTTCGGCACGTCCAATGATTTTACATCCACCGCCGCCAGGCACTGCAAGAACCTTATGGTTGAAGTCAACGAACACATGCCCCGTGTTTTTGGCGAGTCCCTCATCCATATTTCCGAAGTGGATGCCATCGTGGAGAATCATGTGCCGCTGATGGATGTAAAACCCGCCGATCCCAAGCCTGAAGATGAGATAATCGGCAGATTTGTTGCCGATTTGATTCCCGATGGGGCCACTTTTCAATTGGGGACGGGCGGCATACCCAATGCCGTGGCAAGATCTCTGACGGGGCATAAGGACCTGGGAATCCACACCGAGCTATTTTGCCCCGGCATGGTAGACCTGATTAAAAAAGGCGTCGTCACGGGCAAGAAAAAAAACCTTCATCCAAGGAAAAATGTCTATACTTTTGCGCGGGGCACCAGGGAAATGTATGAGTTCATGAATGACAACCCGAGCATGGAAAGCTATCCGGTATCTTACGTGAACGATCCGGCCATTATCGCGCAAAATGAAAATATGATCTCCATAAACTCCATCATTGAAGTGGACCTCCTCGGTCAATGCAATTCGGAATATCTGGGCGGATCACAATACAGCGGCACCGGAGGACAGCTTGACTTTGTGCGGGGAGCGTTTAATTCCAAAGGAGGGAAGTCCTTCCTCGCTTTTTATTCCACGGCCAAAAAAGGAACGGTTTCCCGCGTGGTGCCGCGTTTTAAAACAGGAACGGTCGTAACGACGCCCCGAATGGATACCCACTACCTGGCGACGGAGTACGGGGTTATCAATCTCAAAGGGAAATCTTCCCGGGACAGGGCCCTCGATATCATAAGCATTGCCCATCCGAAATTTAGAGACGGCTTGCTCATCGAAGCTGAAAATATGCACCTCATCTAACGGCTCTTAGACCGACTTTCATCTATATCGATGATACCGTATCAATCCAGCGTAGCATGACATCAAGGGCAAGTCCTATGTTGCCGATCTGGCAATGATTATGGGCCTGGTCTTCTTTCGTGAAGACCTTGGCGGTTACCGATCGGGCATTTGTCAGTGCCCGCACTTGCATGTCATGCATCTTGAAGGGGACGAAATGATCTTCTTGTCCCGTGAGAATCAGCACGTCCTGTTTTACCAGATCGGAATGAAGGTTACTGGCATCGAGCTTTAGCATCAAGTCGGTCGCTTCTATCGGCTCCTTTGCATTGGCGATATACATCAAATTGCCGATCATCCACGCCGGCATTCCACCATGCTCAATCATCTTCTTCATCTTGTAATTGGATATTTTTCGCAGGCGTGTGAAGAAGAATTTTCCCACTTTTTCAGCAACGACGTTATGGAACTTGGCATAGTCAAACGCCACACTTGATGCGATGACACGGGCTATACGCGGCTCAAATGCTGCGGCGCGGAAACACAGCCATCCCCCCATCGATATTCCGAGCCACGTTACCTCGTTGAGGTTGAAGTA
>JAFGHS010000013.1 GCA_016930075.1 Deltaproteobacteria bacterium | reverse complement strand
TGGAACTTCAAAATATTCTTTTCTTTGGCGGCGACACCCGACTCGATCGCCATCTGCCTCAGGACATCCATCATGCGGGCAATGTCCACTTCGTTCGGACAGCGGGTGATGCAGGTCTCGCAGGAGACGCACAGCCAGATGGTCGAACTGTTCAACACCTCATCGCGCATGCCCAACTGGATCATTTTGATGATCCGGTTGATATTAAAATCCATGGCCGACGTCAGGGGGCAGCCCGCCGTGCATTTGCGGCAATGGTAGCATCGCTGAATGGGAACGCCGTCTATTCTTCTATTCACTTCTTCCAAAAAGGTTTCCATGTTCACTCCGTATTCCGTGTTGCATCCTCAACTTCGTCATTTGCTTTTTTATCGTCATTCCGGCGGAAGCCGGAATCCAGGAATTAAACACTTTCAGTTCAACTGGACACCGGCTTTCGCCGGTGTGACGTCTTTTTTATGGATTAAAAATAAAATTCTCCTTGTCGTTTTCCGTGTAAGCGGAAAGCGGCGGTTGATCGTCCAGGGACGAACCCGGCCGGTTGCCGAATAATTCAAATACATCCTTATCCAGTTTTTTGAGGAACTTCCTCAGATCGACGCCCATGGGGCAGACGGAGCTGCACGATCCGCAGTCCACACAGCGCCCCACCATATGGTACATCCGCATGATTTGAAATACCTGCGTATCCGTCTCATCCTCGCCGACGCCGACCCAGCGGGGCTGGCTCTGCTCGACGAAGCAGGTCTTGCAGTAGCAGGACGGGCACGTCTGCCGGCAGGCATAGCAACGGATGCACTTGTCCATCTCTTTTTCGAAAAAGGCCCACCGCTCTTCAACCGACATGGCCTCGACAGCGTTGACGTCATCATATTCGTGGTCAGGATCCATGGGCGGCGCCGGATCGCCGATCATCATGTCGGAAATGACGGGGTTGTTGAAACGGCAGGTCAGACAACTGGCGGCCAGAACATCCTTCAGGGCAATAGCTTTCTCGCCCGATGCCGTTTTGACTTTAATCTGATCCCCCTCAGCGGCGCCGTCCAGGACTTCCTCTCCGCCCAATTTCCCCGACAATTTCTTGTAGTCGATATAGCCTGTGCAGGGCACCCCGATAATGACGACATCGTCCCGATCATATTGTTTTTCCTGGAGATGAAGGACTATGGAGCGCGTCGCGCAGCCCCGGCCGACGACGCCGACCACTTTTTTCTTCCGGTCTTCCGGTTTCACCCTTACTTGCGACGCCCGATGCTGCGAAAGAACGTCATGGACGAACTTGGCCAGATTCTGCGTGCAGCAGGCGTTCCATACGAGCTTTTCCGCGTCATCCGGATTCTCTATAAAACAGGGCGTCGCCACGAGGGGCAGCGTGCCTTTTTCGAAACCGACGATGACATCGACTCTCTTTTCAGCCAGGAGAAGTTTCGCTTCTTCCCGAAGTTTCTTTTCAATACTTTCCACAGTTCCCGATTCCTCGTTTATAATTGATAATCCGTTTTAATTCGGATACTTAAAAACCCTTTCCTGTTGACGATGAAAGGTTGTCCTGTTTGCCGCTTTAAATTTTTTTCACCATTTTCGTAGCCGGTCCCAGAGCCCGGACGGCTTCCGTGACGCCTTTGATGACCTGGGCAAAACGTTCGCCTTCCGACGCCGACACCCAGGTGAACATGGTCCGGTCCGCCTCCATGCCGATATAGGTCAGGAAACTTTTCAACATGGCGAATTTTCGCCGGGCGTGCAGATTGCCCGTAATATAATGACACTCGCCGGGATGGCAGCCCGACACGAGCACGCCGTCCACGCCTTCCTGCAGGGCCTTGACTACGTAAAAAGGATTGATTCTCCCCGTACAGGGAACACGGATGATCCGCACATTGGGCGGATACTGGATACGGCTGATGCCGGCCAGATCGGCGCCGGCGTACGTGCACCAGTTGCATACAATCGCGACGATTCTCGGTTCCCAGCCTTCAGATGCTTTATTCTCAGACATTATATTCTCCGTTTTCTCAATGTCATTCCGGTGAAAGCCGGAATCCAGTCATTTAAAAAACCTGGACCCCCGTCTGCACGGGGGTGACAGGAATGATTATTCAATTAATACGCCGCTATCTGCGCCAAAATCTCCTCGTTGTTAAAGCCATTGAGATCAATGGCGTTCATGCGGCAGGATGCCGTACAGACACCGCAACCCTTGCACAGAACCGCATTAACGACGGCGCACCGCTCATTGAAATCGACAGCGACGGCGCCGAAGGGGCAATTGTTCTCGCAGAGGCCGCAGGCGGCGCAACGTTCCTTATTGACATAGGCCGTCTTGCCTTCCGCCTCGATGAAGTCTTTCGTGAGAATCGTGCAGGCCCGCGATACGGCTGCATTGGCCTGCGTCACGGCCTCTTCGCTCAGTTTCGGCGAGTGGGCCATGCCGCACATAAAGATGCCGTCCGTGGCAAAATCGACGGGTCTTAATTTCACATGGGCTTCCAGGAAGAAGCCATCTTGATTTACCGGGACCTTCAGCCACTTGCTGATCATCTCGTTTTCCGGGTTCGGCACCGTGCCGACGCTCAGGGCCAGAATATCTGTTTTCAGATCGATATAACCGTTCATAATGGGATCAAAGACCCTGACGGCGAGTTTGCCGCCCTCTTCCCGGACTTCCGGCTTGCGGTCTTCGTCGTAGCGGACAAACTTCACATTCAGTTCCCGCGCCTTCTTGTAGTAATCCTCCTTCAGGCCATAGGTGCGGATATCGCGGTAGATAATCGTGATGTCCTTGTTCGGATCGGCCTCTTTCATCTTCAGGGCGTTCTTGATGGCCTCAGAACAGCAGTAGCGGCTGCAGTAGGGCCGTTCGGCATTCCGCGATCCGACGCATTGGATCATGACGACGCTCCCTGCGCCTGCAACCCTGGCATCCTTATTGTAGATGAGTTCTTCAAGGTCGCGCTGAGTGACAACCTTGTCGGACTTGCCGTGGAGGTATTCTTCCGTCTTATTTTCATAGGCGCCTGCGGCAACGATGACGACGCCGTGCTCGAACTGATCTTCGCCCCGTTTGCTCTTTACGGTGGTTTTGTAGTTGCCGATGAAGCCCTCAATCTTCTGGATCTCAGCAGCTGTGTAAACATGGATTAATTTGTTCTTGCTCACCTTTTCCAGAAGGGCCGTCAAGTGTTTTCGCGTATCGAGACCTTCGAGGGTGTAGTAGAGTTTCCGGTAGTTGCCGCCCAGGGAGGGTTCCTTCTCCACGATATGGGATTCGAAACCCTGATCGGCCAGAGACAGGGCCGCCGTGATACCGGCCAGGCCGCCGCCGATAATCAGCGCCGCGTGATTGACGCCCAACTGGCCAGGTTTCAGAGGTTTCAAATATTCCGCCTTTGCAACGGCCATGCGGACCAGGTCTTTGGCTTTTTCGGTTGCCTTCTCGGGCTCGTGCATATGGACCCAGGAGTTCTGGTCCCGGATGTTCGCCATCTCGAAGAGGTAGCGGTTCAAACCGGCCTTTTCGCAGTTTTCCTGAAAGAGGCCTTCGTGGGTGCGGGGCGAACAAGACGCGACGACCACTCTCGTCAGATTCTGCTCCTTAATGACCTCGCCCATCTTCACGGCCGTATCCTGGGAACAGGTAAAGAGATTATCTGCAACGTAAACCACATTGGGCAAGCCCTTAGCGTACTCGACAACCTCCGGCACGTTAACGACACCACCGATGTTGATGCCACAGTGGCAGACAAAAACGCCGGTCCGCGGCCCGATACCGCGCAGGTCCGTCTCATCGGGAAGCTTGTCCTCCTTGATGAGGGTGCCCCGGCGGGCGGCCAACAGGCCTTCCGCGCAGGCGGCAGCGCCGCTTGCCTCCATGACCGTCTCCGGAATGTCTTTGGGACCGCCGAAGGCGCCGCAGACAAAGACGCCGTCGCGGCTCGTCTGGACGGGGTTTTCCAGGGCCGTTTTGCAGAAACCGTGCTCTTCAAGCTCGACCCCGAGACTTGCCGCCAGTTCCGCCGCCTCCTTCGGGGGCGTAAGACCGACGGACAGGACAACCATGTCGAATTCTTCCTCGACAGGGGTCCCGTCTTCCTGCATGTATTTAATCAGGAGATTCTTTGTCTGTTGAAGTTCTTTAATGGTGGAGGGCATGGCCCGGACATAGCGGATACCGTATTCGTTCTTTGCGCGGTTCACAAACCGGTCGAAATCTTTCCCGTAGGCCCGGATATCCATGTAGAAAATGGTCGGTTCCAGACCCTTGGCGTGTTCCTTGCCGATGATCGCCTCTTTCGTGGCATACATGCAGCAGACGGAGGAGCACCAGCTGTTCCCGCAGGACGTGTCGCGGGAGCCGACGCACTGGATGAAGGCAATCTTCCTGGGTTCCTTCCCGTCTGAAATTCTCTGAACATGGCCGACAAAGGGGCCGGAGGCCGACAGGATCCGTTCAAACTGAATGCTGGTGACGACGTTTTCGTACTGTCCGTATCCGTACTCGCCCCGGATGCCGGCGTCGAAGGGCTCGAAGCCCGGCGCGGCAATGACGGCGCCCACATCGATGGTCTCTTCCGCGTATGTCTCCTCATGATTGATGGCGCCGGCGATACAGGCATCCACACACTGATAGCATTCGGAGCAGATGCCGCAGGACAGACACCGGTTCGCCTCCTCAACGGCCTGGGCCTCGGTGAGTCCGAGACCCACTTCCGCGAAACCGGCTTTTCTTTCCTCCGCTCCCATGAGGGGGTATTTCACGCGTGGCACCTTGGAGTACATACTCGTGTCGGCCTGATCAGCGAGCCCCTTGGTCCAGTCTCTCTCACGGCCCGCTTTGATGTCTTCGCCTTTGAGATAGCGGTCAATGGAAACAGCCGCTTCCTTGCCCGCGTTGACGGCCTTGACGACCGTAGCCGGGCCGGAGACGGCGTCGCCGCCGGCGAAAACACCCGGTATGTTTGTGGCAAACGTCACTGCGTCCGTAGCGATATTGTTCCATTTGATGCCTTTATCCAGGATTTCACGGCCGAAAATCAGGGACGGGATGACGTCAACGTCCGAAACCACCCCCGCGTTTACCTCAATCTCCCCCGCATCGGAAAGGAAAGAAAGATCACCCGTCTGTCCGATGGCCGGTACGACAGCGTCCACGGGCAATATAAATTCGGAGCCCTTGATCGGCATAGGACGGCGACGGCCGCTGGCATCAGGTTCTCCCAGTTCCATCCGGAAGCACTCAATCCCTGTCACCTTGTGGTCCTTGCCGACGATCCGGATGGGCGCCGCCAGAAACTCCATTTTGATGCCTTCCGCCTCAGCCTCTTCAATCTCCTCCGGAGAAGCGGGCATCTCGGCGCGGGACCGCCTATAGAGGATAAATACCTCTTTGGAACCCATCCTGACGGCCGTTCGTACGGCATCCATGGCCACATTGCCGCCGCCCAGGACGGCGACACGGTCGCCCAGGTAAACTTTCTCCCCAAGGTTTACTCTCTTGAGATAATCAATGCCGTGAATGACCCCTTCGAAATCCTCTCCCTGGATATCGAGCTTGCTGCTGACATGGGAGCCAACGCCGATAAAAATAGCGTCATAGTCCCGCTTCAGCTCGCTGAAGGCGACATCCTTGCCTATCCTGGTATTCAGTTTGATTTTGACGCCCATATCTTCGATGATCTTGATTTCGGCGTTGATGATATTTTTGGGGAGCCTGTATTCGGGGATGCCGACGGAGAGCCATCCACCCGCGACAGGCAGGGATTCAAACACCGTAATATCATAACCTTCGATGGCCAGATAGTAAGCGGCGCTCAAGCCCGCGGGGCCCGCGCCGATGATGGCGACTTTCTTCCCCTTCTTTTCTTTGATTTCCGGGACATATCTTGTTTCGCTGTTGAGATCGAGATCGGCGACGAACTGCTTCAGATGCATGATGTCGATGGGCTGATCCACTTCGCCGCGTTTGCAGGCCGCCTCGCAGGGATGATTACAGACCCGGCCGCAGACCGCCGGAAAGGGGTTGTCCTTCTTGATCAGCTTGAGGGCCTCCTTGTATTTGCCCGCCCGGATCAGAGCCACATAGCCCTGAACGCTGATATGGGTCGGACAGGCCGCCTTACAGGGCGACGTGCCAAGCTTATCGATGGCAAAGCCCGATGGAATGGCCTGCGGAAAATGCCGGTAGATAGCCTTCCTCTCGCTGAGGTTGCCGTTGAAGCCGGCGGGGAGCGATACGGGGCAGACATTGGCGCAGTCGCCGCAGCCCGTGCACTTGGCGAGGTCGATGAACCTCGGCGCCTTGGTCATTTTGACCTTGAAGCGGCCTGGCTCGCCTTCGACGGCGTTGACCGTTCTTCGGGTCAGGATTTCGACATTCGGATGCCGCCCGACTTCCACCAGTTTCGGAGAAAGGATGCATGCCGAACAGTCGTTTGTGGGAAACGTCTTGTCGAGCTGGGCCATCACGCCGCCGATGCTGATCCCCTTTTCCACAAGATATACCTTCATACCGGAATTTGCAAGATCGAGGGAAGCCTGAATGCCTGCGATGCCCGCTCCCACAACCATTACTGCGCCGATTTTTTCGCTGTCTTTTAACACCTGTAACACCTCGGATTATCGATTTATAAGTTGTTGTATTGAAGGCCCTTCTCAAGAATAACCGGATTGATTATTTGTTTAACGAGGGTGCTCTATACAATCGCTTGGTGCGGTTAACATGATTTAGGAATTGTGTCAAGTGCAATTAAGAAGAAAAAGAGAATTCCGGGGTATAAATCCCCGCAAAAGGGGCAAGATTCCCCCCCCCCTTGAAAGTATTCTCGATCCCGGTTATGTGGAATCATCCGCTAATCAATAGAATAAGCAAACGATGGCACCGGCCTTGCATATCACCATCCGAAACAGATAACGGCAACAGCCATGATCTGACAATAGCCGCCAAGAAGAAAAGGAGTCAGCCGCACTCATGAACTATGACGATATACTGAATTATCTTTATCACGAGGAAGACACCCCGGACAGGTGCTTCCTCTGCTCGAAGGACCTGTCAAGGCCGGTCGTCGTTCGGCATGTAGAAAGCATGAAGATGATCCATCTTTGTGAAGACTGTTTCATCAATAACCAGTCCGACTACCTCCTCGACAATACCCGGCCCTGGCTCGATGGGGAACATACGGGCTACACCGGCGCCGAGCCCAGGCTTCGGCGCATTGTCGTGGCCATCAAGCAGGTGCCCGACACGACTCAGGTGAGGGTCGATCCCGAAACGGGCACCCTGATCCGGGAGGGCGTGCCTTTTATTATGAACCCCTTCGACACCCACGCCATCGAAGAAGCACTACGGATAAAGGACCTGTTCGGATGCACGGTCACCGTTCTCACCATGGGCCCCCAGAATTCTGTGGAGACCCTTCGCAAATGCCTGGCCCTCGGCGCGGATGATGCCATCCTCGTTTCCGACCGGGCTTTCGGCGGAGCCGACACGCTGGCGACGAGCTTTGTGTTGGCCGAAGCCATTCGCAGGAGCGGACAGGAACGGGGGCGTGTGGATCTGGTGATCTGCGGCAAGCAGACCATCGACGGCGACACAGCCCAGGTGGGACCCGGCATCGCCACGCGCCTCGGATTGAGCCAGTTGACGCTGGTGGACCGCATCCTGACCGTCGACCCGCGGGGCCGCACCATCACCGTGCGCCGCAAACTGGAGGGTCGCAAAGAGGTCGTTCGAGCCCCGCTGCCCGCCTTGCTGACGGTGGTCCGCGAGATCAACCAGCCCCGGTACTCATCCGTCACCCGCCGCATCGCCGCTGTAAATCCCACCCTCGAGGTATGGGACAACAAGTTTCTGCAATTGCCGGTCAACAAGATCGGCCTTAAGGGGTCCCCGACCAACGTCAAGCAGATCTTTGCCCCGGAACGCAAGCCGGGCGAGATACTGGGCGATGGGGAAAAAGACGCGGAAGGCGCGGTGCAGGAGCTGATCACAAAACTGATCGAACGGGATCTGTTGGTAACATAACAAGGCAGAGAAACTAAACCGCCTAACAAATAAATGGAGTCAAAGAGCATGGAAGACGATCAAAAACCGAAGGAACGGAAACCCAAGCGGCCCCGCGGCAAGGCGCGGCTGATCCCAGGCAAGTGCATCGGTTGCGAAAGGTGTGAGCCCGGGTGTCCGGTGGAGGCCATTTCCGATTCCGCAAGCGGCAAACCGGTTATCGATATCGACAAATGCACCGGCTGCCGAAAGTGCGTGAAGATTTGCCCCGTGGCCGCCCTCGAGATGTACTACACGGATGAGGAACTTGTTCTCATTGAGGAACTTCGGGCTAAAGGCTTGTGGAAGGAGCCGGTTGAGGTCACATCAGCCGCTGCTGCAGACCAGAGCTACCAGGGAGTGTGGGTGTTTGTGGAACAGCAGGACGGCGTCGCCGCCAGCGTGAGTTGGGAATTGCTCGGCGTGGGCCAAACTCTTGCGCGTGATCTGGACGTGGACCTTTGCGCTTTTGTTCTTGGCGAGGGGGTGGAACACCTCTGTCAGGAAGCCTTCTCTTACGGCGCGAAAAAAGTGTATCTGCTCGATGACCCTGTTCTTAAGGACTACCGAACCGAGCCTTATACGATGGGCGTCGTGGACCTTGTTCGCAAACACAAGCCGGAGGTCGTCCTGATGGGAGCTACGGGTTTGGGCCGTGATCTTGCCGGTGCCGTTGCCACCATACTGGAAACCGGCCTGACCGCCGACTGTACGAAATTGAGCATCGATAAGGAACGGAAGCTCCTTGAACAGACCCGCCCCGCCTTCGGCGGAAACATTATGGCAACGATTCTGAACCAGCACCGCCGCCCTCAGATGGCCTCGGTTCGACCCCATGTGATGCGAAAGCCGGATCAGATCGAGGGAGCTGCGGGAGAAATCATCCGCGAACCGTTGAATATAGAGGAACAGGACATCAAAGCCAAGGTGCTGGAGATCATCCGGGATGAACGGGGGCTTGGGCATGTGGATATTGCCGGCGCCGAGATCCTGGTCTCGGGCGGCCGCGGCATGCAGGGTCCGGAAAACTTCAAAATCCTGGAAGAACTGGCCGAGGTTCTGGGCGGCACGGTAAGCGCATCGCGAAGCGCCGTTGACGCGGGGTGGATGCCGTATGAACGCCAGGTGGGCCAGACTGGCAAAACCGTGCGCCCCAAAATTTACATCGCCTGCGGAATTTCCGGCGCCATTCAGCACCTGGTGGGGATGCAGGACTCGGACCTGATCATTGCCGTCAACCGGGATCGGGAGGCCCCCATCTTTGAGGTCGCCCATTACGGGATCATCGGAGACCTTTTCGAAGTCATACCGACACTCACCCGCCGTTTGCGCGAGATCGCAAAAGACCACAGCATTCCCAACGACGACAACCGTTCGGTCTCAGGAGACAAATCATGATGACTCACACAGACAACACAATATTTGCCATCATTCTGACGGCTTCCATCTTCACCTTCGGTTTTTCCGTCATGCGGCTCGTGCAGGCGATTCGCCTGGGGAAACCCGACCTTCGACTCCAGGACTCTCTGGCAAAACGCTTCCTGACCATGCTCGGATATGCCTTCGGCCAGAAGCGCGTCCTCGATAATTTGTTCGGCCTGAACCACTTCCTGCTCTTCTGGGGATTCATGATCCTCTTTATTTACAACGCGGCCTTCGTGCTCAACGGCCTCTTTCCTGAATTTTCCCTGCGCCTGGCGGGACCCTTTTTGTACCCCATTTTGACCCTGCTGTTCGATCTTGTCCCCCTGCTGGTCGTTGCCTGCGTGGTCATCGCCGTCGGCCGCAGAATTTTCGTAAAACCGGCCCACATCGACTACCGGAGCGTTGATGCCTTCATCATCCTGGGCATGGTCTTTTCCCTCATGGTCCTTTTTTACGGGTACCACGGCGCCGCTGTTGCGCTGGAGGACGCAAGCGCCAAGGCGCTCATGCCCTTCACCGAACGCTTTGTGGCGCCCATAATGTCCGGCATCTTCGGAAGCGCGCTGCCGACGGCCGGCCGCGTCTTCTGGTGGCTTCACGCCATCGTTTTCCTGGCTTTTTTAAACTACCTGCCCTACAGCAAGCATTTGCATATCCTGACGGCTATACCCAACTGCTTCTGCCGGTCCTTCGAACCGGTGCGGACCGTGCCGCGCGAGATCTTCGGACCGGGACGCACCTATGGGGCATCGCGGGTAGATCAGTTCTCATGGAAAGACCTATTGGATTTCACGGCCTGCACGGAGTGCGGACGCTGCAACCAGATCTGCCCGGCCACGAACACACACAAACCCCTCAATCCCAGGCTCATGATCCATGACGGGAAAGTCAACCTCCTCGCAAATTCAGAAAAGCTCAACAACGGCAACCGGTCGGAGGGGCTCATGCCGCTCATTGCGGAGAAGGACGCCTCCGCTGCCGGATCGGTGGGCGAAGACGCCCTATGGGACTGCACGACTTGCGGGGCCTGCATGGCCGTCTGTCCGGTCCTCATCGAACATGTGCCGAAGATCATCAAGATGCGGCGCCACCTGGTTGAAAATCTGGTGAAGTTTCCCAGCGAGCTCAGCGTCTTTTTCGAGGCCATCGAACAGCGCTCAAATCCCTGGGGGCTCGCTCCGAGCGACCGTACGAAATGGGCCAAGGGCCTCGACATCCCCGTTCTTTCAGAACTGCCCGAAGGGGAGCAAGTGGAATACCTCTTTTACGTCGGCTGCGCGGGGTCATTTGACAGCAGGGCCCGTAAGGTCGCCGTCGCCCTGGCAACGATCATGAAGGCCGCAAACGTGAAGTTCGGGATTCTCGGCGTTGAAGAAAAGTGCTGCGGCGACTCGCTCCGCAGACTCGGGAACGAATACGTCTTCGAAAAAATCGCCAAAGAGAATATGGAGCTCTTCACCAAACGCGGGATTCGGAACATCATCTGTTACTGTCCCCACTGCTATACGACACTGAAGAACGACTATGCCCAGTTTGGAGTCACTCCCCACGTCAGCCATTACACAGAGATCCTGCCCGAATTGATCCGGCAGGGACGCCTGAAATTATCCGGTGGCAACGGGGACGAGAGGGTTCTGTTTCACGACTCATGCTACCTGGGCCGTCACAACGGCCTGTTTGACGAACCTCGCGGCATCATCAAGTCGGCGACCGGCAAAGCGCCCATCGAGATGGACCGGACACGGGAAAGGGCCTTCTGCTGCGGCGCCGGAGGCGGCCGCATGTGGATGGAGGAAGACCCGGCCGATCGCATCAACTTAAATCGGGTCCGCGAAGCCCTCGGCAAGAATCCCGACACGATTGCCGTCACCTGCCCCTACTGCATGACCATGTTCGAAGACGGCGTGAAGGACCTTCAGGCGGACAAAAACGTCAAGATCATGGACATCGTCGAGCTCGTCGCCGAACGGATAAAAGCGGCTTAAGCACTTAAGCCGACATTTGATCGGGGTGATAAACCTTTAATATGAAGTGGGGTCTTTGGTCTGCCCAAAGCTTGTCTCCGCGAGGGCAAAGATGCAGGGACGCCATTTGGATCATAAGCAGCATCAAAAAACAGTTGTTCATCCGGACCATCATCGGATAGGGGGTCAGATTTGAAATCGATCCCCTATCCGCCCGATCAAGACCATCCCAGACAATTCCCTTGACACAAAAATTTTCTCTTCATATAGTATCAAAATAAAAACAATGCCTTATCAAAAAAAAGCCTCGGTCGGATCATGTTGCTCCATTATTTTTCAGGCAAGGGCTGAGGTCAGGAAACCTTGTCTGTGAGTTATAATTTTTCGCCTGATTCGGATATAAATTATGCAAACGCTTAAGCAGCCGCAAGACTATCATTTGACTGCCGAAGATCTCATCCAGTTTAAACGCAGTGTGCTTGCCGAAAATGTGAAGCGCTCATTTGCCATCGTCATCCTCGGCATCGTGCTCAATTTTCCCGTGATCGCCCTGGAGCGTCAAGCATTTGGACAGTTTGATGAAATCACCTGGCTCAGGCTCATCTGGCTTGCCGGAGGCATCCTCTATATCGCCATCATTGGGAAACCGGGGAAGAAATCATACCGATTCCAGAAGTCGTTATTCCTTACAGCCGTTGGATTCAGCATCCTCTTTACCGCCATGATCAGCGGCCAGGTCGCCACCACCCAGAGCAATACCTTTATCTTTATTATTAACATCCTGCTTGTGAGCACTTTCCTCGTCCTGCCCGTCTCTGAGTTCTTGGGAATCGCAGCGCCCGGCATCCTCTACCTCGGCATTGTCATGTATCGGGCCATGGAGGGAGGGCTGTCCGATACGCTGGCGGGGAATATCGCAAATATCGCTTCCGTAACGGCTTTGTCCATCTTGGCCGCCCATTTAACTTATGTTGCCCGGAAACAGCGCTTCACTTACGAAATCGTGATCCGCCGGCAAAACGAAGTTCTCAAGGCCATCGCCTCTCTGGATGGCCTCACGGGGATTGCCAACCGGCGCAAGATTGTCGAAACAGCCGCCGCCATAGAGGCATTCGCCGTCCGCGATCAGATTTCGGTCGCCGTCTTTATGATCGATATGGACGACTTCAAGGTTTTCAACGATTCGCATGGGCATCTTGCAGGGGATGATCTTCTCAAGTCCGCAGTTTGCGCCATGCAGAACGTGCTGCACCGCAACAGTGATCTTCTCGGACGCTATGGCGGCGAAGAGTTCATCGCCATCCTTCCCTCCACAGACGCTGCCGGCGCAGCCCGCGTCGCCGAAAAAATGCGTCAGGCTGTATTCGACCTTGCCATACCCCACCCAAGTACGACGGCAGGCGTGGTTACGATTTCGATTGGTTTTTCCGTAAAAATACCCTCTCATGATGTGGGCATTCAGGACATCATTCAACGCGCAGACCAGGCGCTCTATCGCGCCAAGCAATCGGGCAAGAACAGGGTTGAATCCTTATGATCTCCCCCCTCGTTGACTATTTAATCTTCAAAGGAATGATTGTAATGAACTCCCAAATGTGCTACCAAATCTATCGCTGACGGATCGACACTCTCTTGAGGCTCAGACATATTGGGGTATTTCCATGAAAAGCGGCACATAAATTTCCTTTGACCTGCGGATACATGCCATGAATATATTTGCCGAAACCAAGAATCGACTTCTTAAGATGTCTTTACAGAATCGGCTTGTTGCGGGATTTATGATCGCCGCCTTTCTGACCGGTTTCGTCGCTACGGTCATCAGCATATGGACGATCAACAAAAGCACGATAGATGAAGTGCAGAACAGGGTCCGGCAGGATATTAACACGGCAAAACTGATCTATAATAATACTATGGATAGGATTGCCTCTCAAATTCAAATCATCGTTGAAGGACACGATCTGGGCAATTTAATCAAGGATAATAACTTCCTTGAGATGGAAAACCTTACGGTTTTAATTGAAACCAAACCCCGAACGCAGATATCCAACGATCAGGTGTTTCTCGACATGCTTACGCTGACCGACGCGAGCGGAAAGGTTCTTTACAGAGCGGCCAATCCGCAAAGCAGGGGAGATAATATCCTCTGGGACCCGCTTGTCAGAAATTGCCTGGAGAAGAAATCACGCGTGTCGTCGACCGAATTGATGTCTATCGCTCATATCATAGAGGAAAATCCATATCTTTCCAGACGGGCAAAAACAGACATCATCAAGACGCCTCTATCGGCCGACATCAGAGACAAGCAGCTCTCGGAAGGCATGGTGATGAGGGTTGCCTATCCTATCATGGACAAAACAAACAGGCTGCTCGGCGTGGTGGTCGGGGGCATTCTCCTGAACGGGGACAACAGCATTGTCGATAAGGTAAAAGAAACCGTATATCACAACGAAAAATACAAGGGGCGCGATATCGGCGTCGCAACCATATTTCAGGGAGGCATCCGGATAGCCACCAATGTCATGACAAAAAACAACGAAAGAGCCATCGGCACCATTCTGAACAAACAAGTTTATGAGCGGGTCATCGTCGAGGGCCAGGACTGGGTCGGCAGGGCCTTCGTTGTGGACGACTGGTATATCACCACTTACACCCCCATCTTCAACATGGATGAAAAAATAATCGGCATTTTGTACGTAGGTCTGCTGGAATCCAAATATACGGACATCAAATGGCGGACGATCTGGATAACCACAGGGATCACCGTTATCGGCATGTTTCTCGCTTTTATTATTTCCCTCCGTCTGGGCAACACCATCATCACGAGGATAAAAATGCTGAAGGAGGCTTCGGAGGCTATTGCAGCCGGCAACCTGGATTATAAACTGTCGCCGGATAAAATATCGGGATTTGACATGCTGGACGAGGCCTTCAATTACATGACCCAATCGTTGAAAAATCGTGATGATCGGCTGCAGGCAATGCATCAGCAGCTCGCACAAACGGAAAAGTTAACCGCCCTGGGAGGGATGTCCGCGGGCATCGCCCATGAAATCAACAATCCTTTAGGAGGGATACTCCTGTACAGCAACCTCGTCGCAGAAGATATACCGGCAGACAGTCCCGCCCATAAGAATATCGAGAAAATCATCTATCAGGCCAACCGCTGCAAAAATATCGTCCAGAATCTGCTCGACTTTGCCAGAACGGCAACGGGCGAGATGCTGCCCCTGCAGATAAACGCCATCATCCATATTACGCTCAACCTCATCAAGGGTCAGTCCATGTTTCACAGCATCGAAATAAAAACCGAACTTGCGGACAACCTTCCTGATGTGATCGGCGATATGTCAAGGCTGGAGGAAGTTTTCCTTAATCTTTTCATCAATGCGGCAGATGCTATGGATGAAAAAGGGCAACTGACGATAACCACTAAGTTAAACGCCAATAATGAAGTCGTCATTCTTGTATCGGATACAGGTACGGGCATAAAAAAAGAAGACATGCCGCGCATCTTTGAACCATTTTTTACCACGAAAGACCCCGGCAAGGGAACGGGCCTGGGACTTGCCCTTGCTTATGGGGTCATCCGTAACCACAAAGGCACCATTAATATCGAAACCGAGGCCGGCAAAGGAACGACTTTTATCATATCCTTGCCGACAACAATCAGCGAACAGTTCAAACGTATCGATGAGAATTTTGTCGTTATGTGAATCCAAGACGGGGCAGGAAGTGTATAAGAAAAAAAGAAAAATCCTGATTATTGATGATGAGGAGTCCATCCGGGACGGATGCCACCAGATATTGAGCCGGAAAGGCTATGACGTCGAGAGTACCGGAAATCCCATTCAGGGCCTTGAAACGGCGCTCAGGGATGTCCACGATGTGATCCTGCTGGATGTGCAAATGCCTAAGATGGGAGGCCTGGAGATCCTTAAAAAACTGAAAATCGAGAATAATGTCTCGGCAAAAATTCTCATGATTACCGGATACGGCACAATACCCATTGCCGTTGAATCCATTCGGTCCGGCGCCTTCAATTTTATCACCAAACCTTACTCCGCAGAGACACTCAAAAGCGCGGTTGAAGACGCACTGAATCAAGACGGTCTGCATGATTCCGATAAATACTTTAACGTGCTTATCGGCCAGAGCGACTATATGAAAGAACTCAAGGAATCCATCAAGCGTATCGCCCTGACCGACAGCACCGTTTTGATCACCGGAGAAAGCGGCACGGGGAAAGAGCTTGTTGCACGCACCATACACAACTGGAGCAAACGGGCCGACAAGCCTTTCATCACCGTTGATTGCTCTTCCCTCGTCGAAAACCTTATGGAAAGTGAACTTTTCGGACACACCAAAGGCGCCTTCAGCGGAGCCATGGAATCGCGGGAAGGCCGTTTTCAGCTCGCAGACAGCGGCACATTATTCCTCGATGAGATTTCCAACATCAATCTCAACATCCAGGTGAAGTTGTTAAGGGTCATTCAGGAGCGGGAAGTGCCGAGGGTCGGCAAGTCTTCGCCGGAAAAAGTTGACGTCAGGCTTGTTACGGCAACCAACAGGGATATCCGGTCGGAAATCGGAGCGGGGAGATTCAGAGAAGATCTCTTCTACCGTATTTCCGTCATCCCCCTCAACATAAAGCCCCTGAGAGAACACAAGTCCGACATCCTTCCTATTGCTCAGCACTATCTCGACATTTATGCGGCAAAATGTAAAAGCAATGTGCAGCGTTTCTCCGAAGAAGCAAAGAAATCGCTGATTTCATATCAATGGCCGGGAAACGTCAGGGAACTGATAAACACGATCGAGCGCATATGCGTCCTTTGCGATCATGAAATTGTGAACTTGTCCGATATCTTCTACTACGGCCAGACCGATACGATAAAAGCCCCCCTTGTGGATCCCTCCGGACGGGTGACCTTGATCGACGTGGAAAAGGCCCACATCGAAAAAGCCCTGAACTACTTTCACTTCCAGATCAATAAGACCGCAAAATTTCTCGGCATTGACAGAAAGACCCTCAGGGTCAAGATGCGCAACTACGGCATTCATGTAAAAGAAGAGTAGAACCATCAATGATGAGGGAACAGATTTAAAATCTGTCCCCTCATCATTGATGACATTCGGGGCTATCTGACTCATGATAGGGGAGTTTCGCCCCTCCTTAACGTCTTTCCCGCCTGTTTATTGATAATTATTCAATGATAATCAATAGGTTGCAATCTGGCATCATCTTTGCTCATGATATATTAAAATAAAATGGAGGTGACCAGCCATGACAGTAAAGAAAAAAATCCTTCTGATAGACGATGACAAAGATTTTCTCTTTGCGACCAAACTCATTCTCGAAAAAGGCGGGTATGAGGTATTCCTGGCGGAAGACGGAAAGACCGGCGTAGAGATGTGGAAATCAGTGTCTCCCGACCTTGCTATTATCGACATGATGATGGAGACATGGGGTGAAGGTTTCTCGGTATTGGAAAAAATCCGCGGCATGGATACAGGCAAGGACAAGCCTTTGATCATGTTGACTGCCGTTGATTTGCAAGGTCCCTACCAGTCTTTTGAAGCTCCGCCCAATTACCCGAAAGTGAACAGGGTGCTGCATAAACCCGTAAAAGCGGACGAGTTGCTCAATATTATAAGCCAGGAAATCAGCGCAGGACAGAAATAATGAACGATCGAGCACCTCTTATCCTCGTAATCGATGACGAAGAGCCCTTGCGGGACGGGTGCAAGCAGACATTGGAAAGATCGGGCTATGTCGTCATGACGGCAGGGAACGGCGATGAAGGCATCAATCTTGCGCGGGAACACAAACCGGACCTGGCATTTATCGATCTTAAAATGCCGGGCATGTCGGGCATGGAGATCATCGATATCCTTTACAGAGATATACCGGACATTGTTCTCATCATGATAACCGGTTATGCAGCCATAGACTCTGCCGTTGAAGCGATCAAGAAGGGAGCCTACGACTACCTGCCCAAACCGTTCAGCCCCGATCAGTTGAGAACCGTAACCCGCAGGGGGCTTGATTATCGCGGGTTAAAGATAGAGGCAAGGCATCTTAGAGAAGACAAGGAGCGGATGGAAAAGGCTTTTATCACCTTTGTAAGCCACGAGATGCGTTCTCCCCTTGTTGTTGTTCAACAGAGTATCGAATCGATTAAAATAATGGCCGGGGATCGCTTGGGCGCAGACGTGAAGGAAGTCATCGAAAGATGCGAGACCCGCGTTCAGAGGCTTCAGGAAATGATCGAACACTGGCTCGACATCAGCCGCGTCGAAGGGGGGAATATTGCTCAAAACAAAGTCCCTTTATCTCTTGCGGGCATCATTGCAAAAAGCGCAGAGGAAATGGCGCCTGTCTGCCAGGCAAAAGGAATTACTCTTGAAATTCATGCGCCGGATGATTTGAAAAAAATAAACGGGGATGAAGAAAGTCTGGTGAGGGTATTTACAAACATCATCGGCAATGCAACAAAATATACGCCCGAGGGAGGCAAAATAACCGTTTCCGCCCGTGCCGATGAACACTATGCAAATGTCGCCATATCAGACACGGGAAAAGGCATTCCCCCGGATAAACTTCCCTTTATCTTCGACCCGTTCTACAGGGTAAAGGGAAAGCAGGAAGTCCATCAAGGCTCCGGCCTCGGGCTTACCTTTTGCAAAAGGATAATGGACGCTCATAACGGTAAAATCGAAGCCCTGTCAAAAGAAGGTGAAGGAACAACCATCATGCTGAAATTCCCGTTTTAGATCAGCCGAGTTTTCGCATTTCACAGAAACGGGAATCCAATGATTTTAGAGATGACGCCAAAGTTCTCCGTCTTAAGCGGGGACAGGAAAAATACAGACAAGAGCCGATGCATGTCTAATCAAAATACGGACGGACATATTTATAAATTCCACGATGAAGATGCCCCTGACCGATGCTTTATCTGCAGATACCAATCTGAAAGGTTGCTGATCATGCGGCAAATAAAAAGTATGATGCTCGTTCATCTATGCTCGGATTGTTTATTTGACAATCTATCAGAATACCTTCTCGACAATACACGGCCCTGGGCCGGTGAGAAGTGAAAAATAAAGTCGTCTGTTTCAACGGATTTCCTTTGGAAGGAGGTTGTTCATGAATACCCGAAAAGAGTTCAAAAGCCCCGTAGGCGGCGCCCTCGTTGACCCGGCCAAGCAATCCATGATGCTCGCGGCCTTATACATTGCCCAGGAACAGAATGGGTACCTGACGGAGGAGGCCATTGAGCAGGTGGCCAAGCGCCTGGGGATGACGCCCGGAGATGTGTACAGTACCGCAAGTTTTTACAGCCTGTTCCGGATGAAACCCGTGGGCCGTTATGTCATCCAGGTCTGCGAGGGGATCTCGTGCTATCTGAACGATGGAGCGGAAAGGGTAGCCGATTACGTCAGCAAAAAGCTCGGCATTAAACTGGGAGAGACGACCCCGGACGGACGATTTACTCTGGAGACCGTCCAATGTCTCGCCTCCTGCGGGACGGCGCCGGCGATGCGCGTGAATGACCAGCTTTACGAAAACCTGTCTCCGGCGATTATCGACGACATTCTGGAACGTCTCATGGGGGAGGTGTAGCATGACAAATTGGGAACCAATCCTGTTGGCAAACGTCAATCGTCCGAACTCGGAAAAGATAGAGACCTATATGCGGTACGGAGGCTATGAGGCGCTTCGGAAGGCCTTGAAGATGACCCCTGACCAGGTGACCGCCGAGGTGAAACTCTCGGAGTTAAGAGGACGCGGCGGTGCGGGTTTTCCTACCGGGGTCAAGTGGGGCTTCATGCCGAAAGACGCCCCGGTCAAATACCTCGCCGTCAATACGGACGAGGGCGAACCGGGGACATTCAAGGACCGTCTGATTGTCGAAAGAGACCCCCACACCATCCTGGAAGGGGTCATTATCGCAGCCTACGCCATCGGGGCTCACAGGGCATTTGTCTATATCCGCGGCGAGTTCTTTTTAGGGGTTAAGCGGTGGATCAAGGCCATCTCGGACGCCTATCAAAAAGGCTTTCTCGGGAAAAACATCCTCGGCAGCGGATTTGATCTGGATGTATCCGTTCATCGCGGGGCAGGAGCCTATATCTGCGGTGAAGAAACGGCTATGATTGAATCGCTTGAGGGTAAACGCGGCGTGCCAAGGAAGAAGCCGCCCTTTCCCGCTCAAAAAGGACTGCTGGGCCAACCCACCATCGTGCAGAATTGCGAAACCCTGGCCAACGTTCCTCACATCATCCTCCGGGGAGGAAGGTGGTATGCAAGCATCGGGACCGAAAAGAGCCGGGGAATGAAAATATTCTGTGTAAGCGGCAACGTAAACAGCCCCGGCAATTTTGAACTGCCTCTGGGAACCCCGCTTAAGGAGATCATCTATGAGCATGCCGGGGGTGTCCGAAGGGGAAGAGACATCAAAGCCATCATCCCGGGCGGGTCATCCACACCCTTTCTCACCGCCGAGAAAATAAATACCCCCATGGGCTTTGAAACGCTGCAGGCCGCCGGTTCCGCCTTGGGGACAGGGGCCATCATCGTCATGGACGAAACCACCGATATGGTCGAGGTGGTGCGGCACGTCACGAGGTTTTATGTTCATGAATCCTGCGGATACTGCTTCCCCTGCCGGATTGGCGGAAAACGGATGCTGTCGTCGCTGGAAAAGCTGGCCGGAGGCAAAGGCTCCATGCGGGATATTGAGGACCTGGAGTATGTGGCCAAGGGGATGTATGGCCGGACCTTCTGCCCCCTGGGCACCGGCATGGCCGAACCGGTTCTGTCGGCCTTACGGCTCTTCCGTCCCGAGTTCGAAAAGAAAACGACGAAAAACTGAGGCCATGAATATATTGGCCCCGCAGAAGGGGCTGTGAATCATGAAGAAAGGATTACAGGAATCAAGGATTCAAGTGAAAAACACGAACATCAAAATCCTGGAACCCCCGAATCCTGGAATCCTCGAATCCAATTTTTCCAACTTAAATTAGGAGACAAGTCATGCCGGAAGCAAAAATTTTGATCGTTGACGATGATACGGATTTTGTTTTTGTTACCAAGACCGTTTTGAAGCAAAACGGCTACGAAGTCGTATCGGCCGGTACCGGCAATCAGGGAATGACCATGCTTGCCAGGGAAAATCCCCAACTGGTGATTCTCGACGTCATCATGGCAAGCGTCCTGGACGGTTTCACCATGAGCCGGCGCATGGCTGAGGACCCGGCCTTCAAAGACATCCCCATCATCATGGTCACGTCCGTAGCCAATACCGACTATTCCACATTGTTTCCCGCAGACGAGACGGCCAACATCAGCGCCTTTTTGACTAAACCGATCAAACCTGCGGATTTGATCGAAAAAGTTCAGGAAATCCTGTCGAAAAAGGCAAAATAAAAAAAGACTCACAGTATGGAGCTTCGGACTATCGCGCCGGATGGGTTAAACTGTTAAGAGTCGAATTTTCACATACGGAGGGAAGGTATGAAAGTTACAATCAACGGAAAGCGATGTGAAACACCCGCAGGAAAAACGATCCTTCAAGCGGCCCAGGCCAACGGGATCTACATTCCCACCTTGTGTTATCTTGAAAAAATCGGCGCTCTGGCAAAATGCCGGGCCTGTGCGGTCGAAGTGAAAGGCAATCCGAACCTGTTGACCGCGTGCAACACCCCCGTGACCGAAGGGATGGAAATTTTCACCGATTCGGATCGGGCGGTTGCAGCGCAGCGTTATGTGGTCGATCTGGCCCTTTCATCGGGCAATCACGACTGTATGATCTGTGAAAAGTCAGGCGATTGTGAACTTCAGGATGCCGCTTACTTTCTGAAGTTCGAAGACAAGGATTTCAGAAGAGGGAATTATCCTACCGACATCGACGACAGTTCGCCTTTCATACGGGTGGACCACAACCGGTGCATCATGTGCGGCAGATGCGTCGAAGCCTGCAATCGCATTGTCGTCAACGGCGTCATCAAGATCATCAACCGGGGGTTTGACTCACGGATCGGCTTTGACTGCGACGACCCCATGGGAGAATCTTCGTGCGTTCAATGCGGCGAATGCACCCAGGTCTGCCCGGTCGGCGCCCTGACCAACAAGAAATCCATCGGCAAGGCGCGCGTCTGGGAAGTGGAAAAAGTCAGGACGACGTGTCCCTATTGCGGGGTGGGCTGTCAGCAGGAACTTCATGTGAAAAACGGCAGGATCGTGAAGGTCACCAGCGCGGAAGACGGGTCCCCCAACAAAGGCCGCCTCTGCGTCAAAGGCCGCTACGGGTATGATTTCATCTATTCCGAAGACCGGCTCACAACGCCGTTGATTCGCGAAAAGAAAGGCGAGTTCCGGGAGGCGTCCTGGGATGAAGCATTGGACCTTGTGGCGAAAAAATTCAAGGACATTATCAAAAAGCATGGGCCGGATGCAATTGCCGGCGTCAGCTGCGCCAGAAGCAACAACGAGGATTCTTATCAGATGCAGAAGCTCTTCCGGTCGGTGTTGAAGACCAACAACATTGATCACTGCGCCCGTACCTGACACGCCCCCACTGTTGCCGGTCTGGCAACTGCTTTCGGCTCCGGGGCGATGACCAACTCTTTTGAAGAATTCGAAAAGGCCAGGATGTTCTTCTGCATCGGCACCAACATGACCGAGGCCCATCCGGTCGCGGCCACCTATTTAAAGAACGCCGTCGTAAACGGGGCCAAGCTGATCGTGGTCGACCCGCGGAGACAGCGGCTGACGGATTACGCCACCCTCTTTGCCCAGATCAAGGTCGGTTCGGACATTGCGTTCCTCAACGGCCTGATGCACATCCTTATCAAGGAGGATTTGTACGACAAGGCATTCGTGGAACAAAACTGCGAGGGCTTCGAGGAATTCAAGACGCATATCCTGAAAAACTATCCGCCCCAAAAGGCCGCCGAGATTTCGGGGGTCAGCGTTGAGAAAATCCGGGAGATCGCCCACCTGCTCGCCTCCGTCAAGCCCTGCATGGTCTGCTACACCCTCGGGATCACGGAGCATACCTCCGGAAGAAACAATGTCGTCTCCGTGGCCAACCTCCAGATGCTCTTGGGGAACCTGGGCATGGAGAGCGCGGGCGTGAATCCGCTGCGCGGCCAGAACAACGTCCAGGGCGCCTGTGATATGGGGGCCCTGCCCAACGTCTATCCGGGCTATCAGGCGGTGAGCGATCCCGCCATCAAAGAAAAATTTGAAAAGGCCTGGGGGGTAACCGGTCTCCCCGACAAGCCGGGTCTGGTGATTCCCGCCATGCTGGAGGGGCTGCCCACGAAGAAGGTTCGCGCCCTGTACATCTTTGGCGAAAACATGGCGAATTCCGAGCCGGACATCGCTCACGTCGAGCATTGCCTTGAGTCCGCGCAATTCCTTGTCTGCAACGACATCTTCCCTACGGAAACCACCCGCTTTGCCCATGTCGTATTCCCGGCGGCCGCCTGGAGCGAAGACGACGGCACGTTCACCAGCAGTGAGCGCAGGGTGAACCGGGTTCGCAAGGTCAGCGCCCCTCCGGGCCAGGCCAGACCCAATTGGTGGATCTTTAAGGAGATTGCGCGTCGCATGGGAAGCAGCTGGGATTCCGGCAGCGGCCCGGAAATCTGGGACAACGAGATCTCCGTCCTGGCGCCCTCCATGGCCGGCATCAAGTATTCCCGGATTGAAGGCAACGGTCTCCAGTGGCCGTGTCCCACGATGGAGCACCCGGGCACACCGTTTCTGCACAAAAACGGGAAATTCTCCCGCGGTAAGGGCCTGTTCACCGTCGCGGACTGGACGCCGCCGGCCGAGGTTGCGGATGCCGAGTATCCCTATGTCCTGTCCACGGGCAGAAGGCTTTTCCATTACCATACGCGGACCCAGACGAGCCGCGCCGGCATGGATGCCATCCTTCCCGAGGAAACCGCCGACATTTCCGTGCAGGACGCCAAACGCCAGGGCATTGCCAACGGCGACATGGTCCGGGTGTGGTCCCGCCGGGGCGAGGTCACCGTCAAGGCCCGCGTGACCGAGGAAGTGCCGCCCGGCATGGTATGGATGGCCTTTCATTTCCGGGAAGGCAACGCCAACTGGCTTACAAATCCTGTTTTCGACCCCTTCACCCAGACGGCGGAATACAAGGCATGCGCCGTCAATATGGAGAAGAAGACATAGGAAGAAATAAGCGTTCCGGCCGAGTGTAGCGTTTCAAAACTACGTTGTCATTTCGACCGCAGGGAGAAATCTTATTAATTCGGAATCGCCGAGATTTCTCGTCGCTGCCGCTCCTCGAAATGACAAAATTCAAAAGTCTCATAAAGGGGATGCCGAAAGGATGGACGATCTACCGGAGAAAAGGCCGCCAGAAGACCAGGGCATATCTTTCGACATCTTCACGGTCCTGGGCCACGATCTGAAATCACCGCTCAACGCCGTGGAGTCCTATCTGGAGATTATCCGCAACAGGGTTTTAGGCGACGACCTCGACCCTTATGGGCCAATCATGGAAAACGCCGTCGCGCGGCTGCATGTGATGCGCGAACTCATCACCGATGTGGTGGACTGGGCAAGGATTCATCAAACCGCCTCCCCCCGCGTCCTGACCCCGCTTAACATATCCAGGACGGCGCACGCCGTCCTGGATGGCTTTGCGAAAGAGGCGCAGGCCAGGAATATCGCCGTCACTGCCGACATCGAAGACGGTCTTACCATGACGGCCGCAGCGAAGGAAATCGATCTTATCCTCCGGCACCTCATCAGCAACGCCATCAAATACAACAAGGACAACGGTTCTGTTTCACTGACCATTAAAAAAGAAGACTCTCATATTGCCGTCGAAGTGACGGATACGGGGATCGGCCTGTCCGCTGAAGAACAGGAAAGACTTTTTGGAGAATTCGTCCGCATCAAAAACAGCAATACTCAGGATATCAGGGGGACGGGCCTGGGACTGGCGATTATCAAAAAACTGGTTGAACTTTACCGGGGTACGGTTTCCGTCAAGAGCGAACCCGATGCCGGATCGACCTTCTCTTTTGTTCTTTTCCCCGGAGACTGATCTGTTTGATCATCATTGCACAAAACCCCTGATAGTCTCACAATTGATCAAACTTACCCGATAATCAGAGTAAGCCGCGCCGAATCCGGCAGGACAGTTCAAAAGCAGACGATCCTGTCGCGGTTGCCTGTTCTTCCGGTGTCGTATCGACCAGCAGCTTAATTGTCAGTCCGATTGATCCGATCCGTTGCGCCGCATCAATCGGTACAAGACGATTCTTTCCAATCATCAGTTCAAGCTCCGTTGACGCTTTATCCGAAAGCGCCCGGCGTATGTCCGGTTCATCGCAATTGAGATAAATGGTTCTTCGGGAAACCGGCGCCGGGAATAAGGTTAAAGACCCCGCCGGTTCTTCGGTCTGGGGATTTCAACCTTCGAGACGGACGACGCGTGAAAATCGGGCATCTTCACGGCAATCTCCTTGGAAAGGATGAACCCTTCCGTGGATAACTGCAATCCTTCGGCGCTGTTGGTCAAC
>JAFGHS010000107.1 GCA_016930075.1 Deltaproteobacteria bacterium | reverse complement strand
GGGCTTCGATGACGTCCCCCATTTTGGTTGCCGTCGCATGGGCGCTGACGACATCCACATCCCCGGCATTGAGTTTTGCGTCTCTCAACCCGATCCGGATGGTTTGGGTGATACCGTCCAGGTTCGGCAGGATAAGATCGCCGCCGTTGTTGTTGCAGGAAAAGCCGATCACTTCCCCAAGGATCTGCGCGCCCCGCGCCCGTGCGTGCTCGTATTCCTCCAGGAGGACCGCGCCGGCCCCTTCGCCGACCACCAGGCCGTCCCGCTTCTCGTCAAAGGGCCGCGGGGTCGCGTGGGGCGTATCGTTGAAGGCCGTGGAGCAGGCGAGGAGATTGTCGAAGACGGCAACGGTGGTCGTATCGTATTCGTCCGCCCCGCCGCAGAGCATGGCATCCTGCATCCCGAACTTGACCGTTTCATAGCCGTATCCGATGGACTGGCTGCTCGTCGTGCAGGCCGTGGACGAGGAGATGACGCGCCCCGTGATGCCGAACATCTTCGTGATATTGACCGCCGTCGTGTGGACCATGGATTTCAGATAATCGACGGCGCCGATGGAAGCAAAGGCTTTATTGGAGCCGCTGAAGAAGGTCTTATAGATCGACCGCTGGACGGTGGGGCTTCCGTGGGTCGAGCCGAAGGCGACGCCGAGGCGTCCGGAGGTGACAAAGGCCTCGTCCAGTCCTGAGCACGCCAGCGCCTCCTTCGCCGTCTGACAGGCGTAATAGGCCACCGGGCCCATGGTTTTACGGTGGTTCCGTACGAAATCGTACGCGATGGGATAATCGACGGTCCCGAAGACTTTGGAGTGAATGAATTTCGCCAGATCATCGTCTTCCCGCAGGGTCTTGACCCCGGAGATCCCTTCCGTCAGGTGCCGGAGAATATCCTCCCTGGTCCGACCGATCGGGGTAATCGACGAGCAACCGGTTATAACGACTCTTCTTTCTTCCATAAAGCACCCTGATTTCTTGTGTGAGGTTTATGTTTTATCCAAGTATCTACTGACATAAGTTCGTGTTTTGTCATTTCGACAACCAGGCCCTACGGGGAAGGTCGTTTTTGATCTGCTTATATAAGTTCATGTTTTGTCCTTTCGACCGTAGGGAGAAATCTTTTCAATGATTTTAGAGATTTCTCAGTCTCTTCGTTCCTTCGAAATGACATCCGTTTCGACAAATAGATACGAGCTGCCTGAGCACCAAGGATCGAAGCGCAATCCCGCAAAGCGCGGGACATCCGGGCTTTTTACGAAGACGCCCCCCCATCAGCCGCCGCCCTATATTTCATCAGCGATTCGATATAATCCAATACATGGTTCAATGTCCTGATTTCCATGGCCTGCTTTTTTTCCTCCTGGGTCAGTTCGGATTCAAGCAGATTTTCAATCTCCAGGAGAAGCTCTATGGCATCGATGCTGTCGAATTCGTAGACCTCCCGAAGGTCCTCGTCGAGGCCCGGGTTTTCCATCTCGAATTCTTTGCGGCAAAATTCCAGGATGACTGTTTTGATTTCTTCTCTCGTCAAAGGGGTCATGCAATACTCCAATAAAGGTGTCGATAGATCAGGCTGGAAAAGTTTTCCAGAGCTGAATGGTTTTTGGATCGATAGCCGTCGGTTTGCCGGAGGTCTTTAAGGCGCAATGCTGCGTGAACCCCCGGCAGATGAGCGCCTCTGTCTCCGCATGGGTGATGACATAGTCGAAGCGGAGCTTGACCCGTCCCAGTTCGGCGGGCCGCGTGTGGATCAGCATGGGATCGTCATACCGCAGGGGCTCATAAAACTGGATTCCCATGTCGATGATGGGATACACATAACCGCTGCTTTCGATCTCCTTGTAGGGATAGGCCGTATCCCGCATGAGGGAGGCCCGGCCGAATTCGAAGTACCGCAGATAGTTGGCGTGATAGACGACGGCCGAAAGGTCCGTATCGGCGTAGAGCACCCGGTTTCTGCAACGGTGCCAGTACAGGCCCGTCTGCCCGTCCCGGACATACAGCCCGTCTCCGTTCAAGGATTCCGGTTTGAAGGGTTTCGGTCTCATGGCTGTATGCCCCTGAACAAGATGCAGCAGTTGGTGCCCCCGAAACCGAAGGCGTTGACGAGGGCGATTTCATGGTGTGCCGTGCGGGCCTTATGAGGGACAAAATCCAGGCCGTCGAATTGGGGGTCGTGAAGATAATTGATCGTGGGAAGAATGACGCCCCGCCGCATCCCTTCAATGGTAAGCGCATCTTCAACGGCCGCGGCGCCGCCCAAGGTATGGCCGATCTGCGATTTATTCGATGAGACGGGAATCCGCGGCAATTTTTCTCCGAAAACGGCCTGCAGGCATTCCACTTCCGTCGCATCCCCCCTGGGGGTTGATGTCCCGTGGGCATTGATGTACTGTACGTCCTCCGGCGTCAATTCGGCATCCTCAATTGTTTCCCGCATAGCCCGGACGATGGTTTCCTTCCTGGGCCGCGTAAAGTGGTAGGCATCCGACGTCCAGCCGACGCCCATCACTTCTGCCCTGACCGTTAGGCCATAGCGGGCAACAGCCTCCTGGGCGGCAAGGATAATCGCGCCCCCGCCTTCGGAAACGACGAAGCCCTTGCGGTCCCGGCTGAAGGGCCGGGACGCCTGGCCGGGGTCGTCATGAGCCCGGTCGGCGGCATTGACCTTGATTGTCGCGTTCATGTTGGCAAACCCGTGGATAATTTCCGGCATAATGGGCATGTCCACACCCCCGGCAATCACAAAATCGCAATCGCCGTCCCGGATCATCCGTGAGCCGATGCCCACGGCGTGATTCCCCGAGGCGCAGGCGCCCTGGGGCGAAAAAATGGGCCCCGTAAACCCCATCAGCATCCCCGCTTTCCCCGACGGCAGGTTGGCGCAGAGATTGGGGAGCAGGTACGGGCTGACTTTGAGGCCGCCGCCTTCCCGCAGGTGGTTTACGGCAATCCCGAAGGCATCGCTCCCGTTGATGGCGCTGCCGATGAGACAGGCCGTCCGGGGCCCCGTCTCTTTGTCCATTTGCAGGCCCGCGTCTTCCAGGGCTTCCCTGACGACGGCCATGGTGAGGATCACGAAGGCGGCATTCCAGTTATAAACTTCCTTTTCGCTGGAAAAATCGAAGGCCCGGGGGTCCCAGTCGGGAATCTCGCCGACCACATTGCACAGGGAGTCCACACGGCAGCGGGTCACTTTACGGAAGCCCGCTTCGCCCTTCGCCGCCCGCTTCCATGTCTCAGCAAAAGTTTTCCCCAACGGCGTTGCCGCCCCGTATCCGACTACAAATACCCGTCTGTTCTTTGGCGCCTTCATATATTATTCCATTCTTCGCAGTACGATGCAGGCGTTGCAGCCGCCGAATCCAAACGCATTTTTCAGGACGAATTCCTGTAAAAGGGGCCGCGCGCCTTCCGCCACGCAATCCAGGTCGATCTCCGGATCGGGCGAATAGTTGATCGTGGGCAGGAGCATCCCGCGCCGCATCCCCTCCATGGCCAGAATCATCTCGATGGCGCTCGACGCCCCCATGGCATGGCCGATCTGGGATTTGTTGGCCGTCACGGGGGGGACCCGGTCGCCGAAAATATCGTGCAGGGCGTCCGCTTCAATCTTGTCGCCGATCTTCGTCGACGTCCCGTGGGCGTTGACGGCGGCAATATCCTGCGGGGCAAGCCCTGCGTCGGCGATGCTCCCGGCGATGCACCGCTTGACTGTCGAAAGATTCGGGGCGACGAAATGATGGGCGTCCGACGTCATGGCCCATCCCGCCATTTCGATGGCAGGTTTCAAACCGCGGGCGGCGGCAAAGGCTTTGCTCGCAATGACGATACAGCCCGCGCCCTCCGAAACGACAAAGCCGCGCCGGTCCATGGAGAAGGGACGGCTGGCCTCTCCGGGCAGTCCTTCCGGCTGCCCGTCTTTGGGCCGGTAGCTGCCGTTCATCGTGGCGAACCCCCCCAGAATCGGTTCGATCAGGGGGAAATCAACAGCGCCGCAGACGACGACATCGGCCATACCCGCCTCGATGAACATGGCCCCGATAATCATGGACGTGGAGCCCGTGGCGCAGGCCGTGATGGCGGCGGTGATGGGACCCGTTGCCCCGGTCAGCATGGAGACCTTGCCGCCCACCATGTTGATGCAGGAATTGGGATTCGTAAACGGATGGGGCAGTTTCCCGCCGGACACCCAGAGCCGGTCCGCCTGGATGACGGCATCGAGGCCGCCGATAGCGGAACTGAAGGTCACCGCTGTCCGCGGCGCCAGATCCGTCGTTATCTCGATTCCGCATGCCTCCAGGGCCCGATGGACCGTCAGCATGGCGTGCCGGAAAATCGGCGAAGACCAGAGCGCCATATCCCGTGAAGCGAGAAAGGGATAGGCTTTGGCGTTAATATCGCCGACCTGTCCGGCGATTTTCACGGGAAAACGGTCGGAGAGGGGAAACCGGGTCAGAGGCCCGATGCCGCTTTCGCTCCGGGCCGCCCGTTCCCACTGCGTCTCCATATCGACGCCCAGGGGCGATACGGCATCATAGCCTAATATAACGGGTCGCTGTCTGTCCATGCATTATTTCTCAAATTAAAATAAGGATATGGATGTCTTACCAGGGAATGAACCGGTAAAGCTTTGCAAATATCTCATAAACCTCGATCCAGTTCTGTAAATCCCGGGTCGAATCCAGATGGCCCCGCTTGTTGACCATCACCCAGCTCATGTGGGCGGCGCCGTCCTTGCATTTTGAGCAGTCTCTGGTAGCGGACGTGCAGCATCGATGTGTGGTTTTGAGGTCGGAGGCCCAGCGGATAAACCGGATGAGTCTTTTGGGTTGCGGATGGCGATGATCCATGCTTTCAGTGACGGAGGGACATTCGCTCCAGCCGAAACTGCGGCCCAGCATCTTTCCCGTGGTCAGGACTTCGTGATAGTACTTGCAGGAAATCACCGCCTGCGGATAACTCTCCAGCATGGCGTCCATCTCGACGCGGATCGCTGCGAGTTTATCGTCCGTCCAGGAAAAGCCCTCCACCTCTTCATCGTTCGTCAGGAGCTGCATATGGACTTTAAGCCCCCCGTCGGCGATCTTGCGGATGACGGGCTCGATCCGCCCGACCTGATTGGGCGTAATGGTGTAAAGATAATACGCATTCGGGTCTCCCTCATAGTTATTGAGGGAGACGGCAAAGGTATTTTTACCCCGCAGTTTTTTCTCGTCCTCTTCATTCCCCCAAAGAGAGATGCCCACCATCATGTCGGGAAAACGATCCCGGGGGACCTTGATCTGTCCGTTGGTCGCGCAGTAGGTCGGCATGGTGCGATAAAAGATCTCGACCCGGTCCAATTCGAGGGTCGGCTCGCCGCCGATCAGTATGGCCAGATTCACCCCCCGCTCTTTTTCACGCCGGACAAATGCTTTCCATTTTGCCGGATCCATCTCCTCGGCAACCAGGTGTTCATTGGAGGAATAGAAAAAACACCCCTTGCAGCGCAGATTGCAGCGATTGGTGACATCGTATATGGAGCTCCGGATATTGAGCGTGGATATTTTGCGGTATCGCTCGTGCCAGGCCGCATCCAACAGGGAGCTGACTGTCTTCATCATCCCTCCCGTCCCTTTTCCGACTGCGGCGGCCTGATCCCGATCGTGCAGAGGTTAGGGCCTTTTTCGTAACCCGTTACCCAGACGGCAAGGTAGGTATCGACATAGTCAAGCCATGACCGGAAGGCATCCGGGTCCGTCGCGTGGCGGGTCAAGCGCGCGGTGACCACGGCGCTGCCGGCGGCGTAATGACGGCAGTCGTCGCAATCCGTATCCGGAACGCAGCAGGCCGCCGTCCGGTCCCAGGAAAGGTCCGCCCGGTATTGCCGGAAAGAACGGCCCAGGCCGATGGCCGTGGACGGGTTCATCCGCGGGTAAGAACAGCCGTAGAGCCTGTGTAAACCAAGGGGCTCCGTATGGGCCACGGCGTTGTAGGGGGAGAAAATCACATTTTCCGGATATCGCGACAGCAATTCGAGCATGGCCCGGCGCGTCCGCGTGAGCGATGCCGGCGTGTGCCTGAGAGGGCCCTCGTAGCCGACGGGGGCCGAAAATACGTTGAAGGTCATCATGCCGCCCTGTGCGGCGACGGTTTCCATAACTTTAGCGGCTTCTTCGATATTGTCCCGTGTAAAGGTATAGACGAAAACGGCCCTGGGGTCGCCGCGGTAATTATCGAGCTGTTTCAACAGCAGATCTTTTGTCCTCCGGACGCGCAGACTCGTCTCATCATTGCCCCAAACGGAAATGTGTATCTTGTAGCCGACCGCGTCGGGGATCCGCTTGACGCCGTTTGTGGCAATGCATCCGAGCGCTATTTCCCCATAGCAGGCCTCAAGAATGTGTGGCACCAGGGACGGCTCCGCCCCGGCCAGGACGACGTAGGTGATGCCCCTTTTTTTCTCACCGGCCATCAAGGTGCGCCAGGCTTCGGGATCGTTGTTGGATGCGGCAAACTGCTTGTCTCCCTCGTAGTAGTAGCAGCCGTCGCAGCGGATATTGCAGCGCGTCGTCATATCGTAGGTCGATTCCCGGAGGAAAAAGAACTTCCGCACCTTCTCCCAGCGCGCACGCACCTCGGGGTCCGCAAGAAGCTCGGAAAATTTCCAGGTCCTTGCATCAGTGTCTTGAAATGTCGCCGGAACGTTTTGAGCCATCGTCGATTCCCAACCGGTTACGTGTTTTCCAGCTTGTGCTGAATATATTCGGCAATCTTACGGATACTGCCGAGTTGCGGGTAGTCGTCTTCGTCGATCATCACGCCGAACTCGTCCTGAAGAACGAGAACAACCGTGGCCAGATCCATGCTGTCAACACCCAGCTCATCGACCAGATCGAGATCGCAGGAAAACGTTTCCGGAGTAATATCTTCCAGCTTAAGCTCGAAAATGATGATTTCGGCGATTCGAGTCATTAAAGCATTTGCATCCATACCTGAAGACATTTATTTACTATCCTCCTTGAATCCTTGTATTTGCTCCGTGACGGTTATGACGTCCATTATGCCGCTGCACACCGTTTCCCCCTTTGCGGCTATTTTAAAGTTATAGGCCCCCTGGTTTCGGTCATATGGAGGAGAAACGGACACCAACAACAAGGCGCCCGGTCTGACGGGAAGCCTGAACCGGACTCTTCTGATGCCCGCGAGGGTTATTCTTTCTCTTTTCACGGCCCCACAATGCCTGATGAGTTCACTCACCATGGACAAAAGGGCAATGCCGGGCAGAACGGGCTCGATCGGAAAATGACCGGAAAACCACGGAGAAGATTCGCCTATTTCAACTTCCGCCGAAACATGACGGCCCTGTTCCGATGCAGTGTCCCTGTAGGAAACGGTATGCCATTTTTCTTTCTTCATGAACTCGCCTGATGCCTGCCGTGCCGGACTTACTATCATTGATCTAAGAACATATCAATACCAAATATTATGCTTTTAAAACAGGGGCATGACCTGCCTTCGGACCCGGCCCGAAACGGCAGCCGGCGCCCTTTTTTGTTTTTTCAGGACTTACCGCGCGCTCAGGGCAATCCGCCTGCGACATCCCGCGCGAACCGCTCATGACCGGCAATCTGCCGCACGGCCTGAAAAGATCCGAGCATGGTCCCCATAATTCCCGGTGAAAGCCTGTTCTGACCGGCTAAAAACAGGTTTTTGAGGGGGGTGCGGATCAGGGATGCCGCTTTCATCAATTGATCCGTTGACCGCAGGATGCCGTACGGCGAACCGCCGGGGCTTCCGACCCAATCCCGGAGCGTAAGCGGCGTATACGTGTCGAGGACCGCTGCATCCCGGAGAGGCCCGAAGAGCGTTTCCGCCTCGGCAATGAGGGTCAGGGCCTTGGCCTCTTTTGCCGCTTCATAGGCGCCGCCGCGTCTGCCGGAAAGCGTCCCCTCCCAATGCCGCCAGTCCTCAATGCCGCTTGTTGCGATCATCGACAGG
>JAFGHS010000106.1 GCA_016930075.1 Deltaproteobacteria bacterium | reverse complement strand
TTGTTTTGTGAATAGGAAGTAAATGAAAAACCAAAGAGGGGACAATCAAATCGCTGCTATCGGGGGATATTCAAAGCGGTGCCCATATTCTCTATTATACACAGCGATATAGAAAGAATAGCCAGGAAGGAAAAGTAACGGATTTATTTTCAAGTCTGTTAATCTGCAAACAGCCCTGTCGGCCTTCATCAATAGAGGGCAATGCCCTGCGGCAAAGCGCGCCGACTCGTGGGAGTTCAGAACTATATAACCGGTAAACAGCCGGGCTTTTGTGGATTCGTTGCTGGTGCTGCAAAAAACATGGGCTGCCCGCGTGGGTCTGGGCTGGATCGGCAAAAAAAAAGTATCTGATTTCTCCATAAAAAGAGCCGGGTCCAGGGCGCTTAAAAGAAATATAGGGGAAAACCTGCTGTAACAGGGCGATCCTCATTGACGGCAAGGGCGGCGTTGAAAAGGAATATCGTAAGCCGATTCTTGTCTCTTTCGGTGAGTATATTCCTCAAGCCGCGAGTGGCCGTTTTCGGTTGCCCATCCAGACGAATAAGACCATGACGGCCGAAGCGGCCAGGCCGATCAGGGTCCACATAACCGTCGGAAAACTCAGGAGGAATCCAGCAATCACCAGGGGGATTCTCGCCCATTTTTGGACCGGCCCGACCAAAATGAGATAACCCTCCGCGCCCGCGGCGATCAGGGCAATGCCGGCGATGCACGTCGGCAGAATGTAAATGAGGGGGTAGAGATTCCCCTGCAGCACCATGGCCGGCTGGAACACAAAAAACAGGGGCACAAAGTAGATGACAATGCCCAGGCGCATGGCCGTCATGGCCGTTTTCATGGGCGGCGCCCCGGCAATGGTCCCGCCAAGAAAGGCTCCGGCCGCAACAGGCGGCGTAATCCCCGCGAGCATGGCGTAATAGACGATGAACAGATGAACGGCGAGGATGTTCAGGTTGCCCAGTTTAATGATGGCCGGCGCAAGGGTCACGGACAGGAAGATGTACGCCACGATGGAAAGCCCCGCCATGCCCATGACGTAGCAGGCGATAATGCCCAGCAAAAGGACCATCCAGATATTGCCGCCGCCCAGTTTCACCAGACTCGATGTAAGGGAACCGGTGATGCCTGTGATGGTCAGGGCGCTCACGACAAAGGCAATCGGCAGAATGACGGCCGCCGTCTGGGTGATGAGTTCGCCGATCTGACGGAACGTGGCGTAGAGGCGCTTGGGCGTCATCCAGGTCTCACGGTTCCAGAAAGACAGGACCACCATCAGAAGGGCCGCGTACCACGGCGCCTTGTATTCCCACCGCATGTACAAAAGTCCCCAGACCAGGAAGATCATGACCGTCAAAAATGGCCAGCCCTTGGCCAGGACGCCCCGGACCGTCGGCAGCTCCTCCTTCGGCAGGCCTTTCATGCCGACCTTGGCCGCGTAGGCGTCCACCTGCATGAGGAGTCCGAAATAATAAAGGACGGAGGGGATGACGGCGGCGATCATAATGATGCTGTAGTCCACGCTGATCGTGACGGCCATGACGAAGGCGATGGCCCCCATGACGGGGGGCATGATCGTCCCGCCTGTGGAGGCGCACGCCTCAATGGCGCCCGCGTAGTGGGGCGGATAGCCGACCCGCTTCATGGTGGGGATGGTGATGGCGCCGGTGCCCACGATATTGGAAAAGACGCTGCCGCTCAGGGAACCGAAAAAGGCACTGGCGATGACCGACACCTTGGCGGGTCCGCCCCGGACGCCGCCCAAAAGGGCGTTGGCCAGGCTGATGAAAAATTCGCCCGCCCCGGACGCCAGCAGAACGCCCGCAAAGACCAGGAAGCCCAGGATGATCTCCGCGACGATTTTGGTTGTGATGCCCATCATGCCTTCGTCCCGGAAAACGCCGGTATCCATGATGCTGTTAAAGTCATAGGGGATGCCATACAGGATGCCGGGCAGCTTATCGGCGATGAGGGGATAGAGACCGATAACCAGAACGACGATGAGATAGGACAGGCCGCCGCCGCGCCGCGCCGCCTCCATCATGACCATCCAGATGACGATCGCCATGGGGATGTTCTTCCAGCCGGCCATTTGCATGTCATTCGCTTTCATCGCAAAAAAGATGCAGATGCCGAGGACCGCCGCCGCGATCAGCAGGTCGTACCAGGGGATTTTCATTCTGTCCTTTTGCCGCGCAGGCATGGCAATGAAAACGCAGGCCGAGAAAAGGCCGACGAAGAGCCAGTAATACTGGATTTGGACCATTACTTGGCCCTGGAATGAAATCCCGAAGATGTAAGAGGCTCCCAGAAGAGTTCCGATGAGGGACAAGATGAAAAATATGATCGTCTGCCACATCGGCAGGTTCGCCAGGCGGGTTACCTGAACTTCAATCTTTTTCGCAATCTCCGCCGAATCGGTCTGTTTTTCATTTTTTGCATCACCTGATGACATAGGGCCTCCAAATCTGCTTTTGGGAAATATAAAAGAAGGAGGGCCTTTGGGATCGGCCCTCCTGAAGAGAGATTAATCAAGTCGGGCCATGAACACCGGAATATCTTTGGTATGCTTCGCCAGAATTGCCAGATAGTCCTTGTCCTGCCAGTCTATTTTGACGCCCTTGGCCTTCGCTTCATCCAGGGCGGCGTTGCGGGCCTTGACCCAGCGGTCCATCAGGGCGATGGCCTCGGCGTTCCACTTGTCGTCCGCCGCCGTCCACTGCTTGATTTCTTTCAGATAGCGCACCGTGCCCTCAGCAACAGGGAGAAATGCATAGTCGAGATAGCTGCGGAAATGCTTGACGCTCATTCTGGTGCACAGGTTGTGTGTGTCCTTGTAATTGTCATACTGCTGATGAAACCATTTGGCCATCTGGTAGACCATCTCCTGGTCCACATCGGCCCGGGTCCAATAAATGAAGTTGGACGCCAGCGAATCGACGCCTTTGGAGGAGGGAACGCCAAAATCCATGGTTGTCGGAATGGAGGTCGGGCGAACCTGGAGCCACCGTTTCCATGCCGCCTTGTCCTTCAGGGGCAGGGCGAGCCACCGGATCTTCGCGGGATGGGCCTCCATTTCAAAGGTGACGGAGCTGATGGTTGCCACATACGCTACATCCGCCTTGCCGTCCGTGACGGTCCGGCAGTTTTCGGCATAGCTCGATGCCGGCACGAAAGTCCAGTTCTTTTCCGCCTCTTCCTTTGTCCAGCCTAAAAACGCCGGCAGGGCCTCTTTGATCGCCACGACCATGGGCGGCTGGCCGATTGCGACGGCGACGCGGACGCCTTTCTGTTTCAAGTCCTGAATCGTTTTGAACTTGGAATCGCCGCGGACGACAAAGGCCCACGGGGTGTCGTTATGATGCCAGGCCGCCCGGACGGGATACGCCCGTTTGTCGGCATAACCGATCATGCCCTGTATCGCGTAGGATGTATCGGCGATGCTGACGGTATCCAATTCGAATTCCTTACCCTCCGTAAAGCGTACATACCTGCCCACCTCGCTGTCTACAGGAATGATCCGTACCTGCGTGCCCATGGCTTCGCCGAATTTGGGCCCCCAGCCGTTGGTTGAGGCAAAAGCGGCGCTCTGGGTTCCCGGCGTCGCGATTCTAACCAGCGGCGGCCACTTGAAAGGCTGGGCCGCAAAGACGGAACTGAAAGCCCATACCGTCATGACACAAAGACCAATCACTACAGCTGCAATAGCACTTTTCTTCATCATATCCTCCTTCTTGTGAGATGTCTCATGGTTGTGATTTTTAAAAAAGTATTTTTCCCCTTTTGAATGGTTCTTTCAGGATGAGGACAGCGGCCCTACTATTTTCTTAAACCTCCGGAAACAGCAGCCGCTTCCGGACCCCGGCATGACATATAACGCTATGCGATAAAATTATTAACAGCGGCCCTTCAATATGTCAAGCGTTTTAGATGTCGGTCTTCACCATATGCCGCCGCCGCGTGCATCAGGGCGGTCATGCCTTCCGTATTGACGGCATCGATATCAGCGCCTTTAGCCAGCAATAATTTAAAAAGGTTCGCTTTATTTTCACCTGAAAGACGGTTGGTTGAATCCGCCTTCATCAGCGGCGTATTATCCAGATCGCCTTTGGCATTAACATCGGGGCCGCCCGTCTTTCAAGCAGGCAAGATAGCTGAGGACGGGGGTGTTGGTGACGGGATCAGGAACTTTTTAGTCTTGATAAACATGCCTTGCTGAATATTTATATTGTTCGCACGAATGTCTTGACTTTAAAACAGTTATTGCCTATATTCCTCCAGAAACTGAACATGTTCAGTTTCTGGGGCCAATCAAGTAAATTGCAAAGAATCCGGCCTGATGATTTCAAGCGTTGTCGTGCTGGCTGAAATCATAAATCTCTCATCTCCAAATGTAAGTCAGCTTTATTTAACCAACCCGGTATACGGGTAAAAATCAATTTGGGAGGATCTATGAAAGCACTAAGGATTATCATCGGCATCGTCGTTTTGCTCGTGAGTTTAACCCCCCTTGTAAAAGCTGAAGTGAATGCAATTCAGCGAAGCGGCGCCATTACACTCAATGTACTCAAAGAACCAGTAACAATCATCAGGGACGAAAAAGGAATGCCTTATATTTACGCCAAATCTCTTGCCGACGGGATCACGGCGCAGGGTTTCGTGACGGCACAGGATCGTTTGACCCAGCTTGAAGTCATCAGGCTGATATCCAACGGCCGCTATGCGGAGCTTGCAGGGGAAAAAGTTATCAAGCAGGATATTTTCTTCAGATCCCTGGGATTTTTTCGACATGCACAAAAACACGCCAAGATGCTTGATGAGGAATCCAGGCAGTTCATTCAATGGTATGTGAATGGCATTAATGCTTATATCGAAAAAATGAAGCATGAATATCCATACGAGATGAATTTGGTCAAGCTTGAGCCCTCCCCGTGGACTGTGGAAGATGTTTTATCCGTTCTTTATATGATAGGATTTACCAGTTCGGGAAACTACGAATCTGAATTATTATTTTCAAAATTATTCAACAAGCTGGGACCCAACAGCGCAATGGGCCTGTCGCCCATAAATGTCGGTCCCGATTGCAACCTCTCTGCCGCTGACTTCAGTAACGCGTTCAAAGATGTTGCAGGGTTCGGAGATATTTCTGCCGGCGGCATGCTTTCTGACATCCCTGCCGGAGAGGCATTCGCCAGAGTCGGCAGCAACAACTGGGCGGTGGCCCCGAAGCTTACTAAAAATAAAGCCGCTATACTGGCGGGTGATCCGCATCTTTCTACAACAAGCCTTCCCACGACCTGGTATCCTACGGCTATTATTACGCCTCAATACCGGATGGTGGGGACAACCATACCCGGAGCCCCGGGATTTTACAATCTCAGAACCAATTATATCGCCATCGGTTTAACCAATTCATACATTGACTGCCAGGATGTCTATGTTGAGATTCTCGATCCTAATAACCCCAAAAACTATCTCGAAGGCAGCCAGTCCGTTCCTTTCATCGTTATTCCTCAAACCATAAAAATCAGGAGCGAAAAGGAACTGTCGGGTTACAAAGAAATAGCCTATCCTGTTTTTCTGACAAAACGAGGCCCGGTTATTTTCAAAACCGACAAAATCGCCATGACGCTTCGCTGGTCGCCCGTGGAAACGATGACGTCGTCACTGGCCATTTATGATGTTATCCGGGCAAAATCCGTGGAGGATGTCAAGAAGGCCCTGCAGAAAGAAACCATGCAAATGTTCAACCGCTCATTTGTTGATGCAAAAGGCAATATCGGGTGGCATACAACCGGAAGGATACCGATCCGCTCGCAGAAATCCAGCGCCTATCCGCAGGCTGTGAAAAACGGTGAAGATAATTGGATAGGATGGATACCTTTTGATGAGATGCCCCACGGCTATAATCCGCCGCAAGGATGGACGGGCACTGCCAATAACAAGACGGTGGGTAACGATTACCCCCATTATCTGTCTTCCGAATTTGCCAGTCATTACCGTTTTGCCAGATTGAAGGAAATTCTAAGTTCATCGGGCAATACGACGGCCGACGATCACTGGAAGTATCAGTGGGATACCAAGAACATGCTCGCTGAGCGAATTGCTCCTGTCATGGCATCCATCCTGTCATCCTTTGATGACACGATAGAACTTGGCAAAGCCCTGGCACAGTGGGACTTTTACGATGATAGAGGAAAATCGGCGCCGGCGATATTCCAGATTGTCATGATCAAGTCAGCCTACTGGACATTTAAAGATGAACTGGGGGAAGCCCTGGCCATGGAAATGCTGAAGGACTGGTACTTCTGGCAGGTAAGATTTGAAAAGATGATTCTCGATGGAAAATCCGAATGGTTTGATATCAAAGGCACTGAGGAAGTTGAAACCATAAAGGACATTATTCACAAAGCCGGACTTGAGGCTATCAGTCAGTATGGCATCAATCCCGTTTGGGGGGATCTGCACCAGATAGAGATTGAAAACTCGCTCATTACAAAAGGTCCTCTTAAATCTGCGGCTGAGGGTGGAAAATACAGCATGTCCGGTTCCGGTGAAACCTTGTACCGCGCCAAATATCATTTTAATCATCCTTTCAGTGCCTATTACACGGCCTCATTGCGGATGGTTGCCGATATGTCGGACAAGGACAAGGTTCTGGCCGTATTGCCGGGAGGTGTCAGCGGAAGAATCTCCGACAAACATTATAAGGACCAATTGAAAGCTTTTATGACAGGCGAAAAGATATACTGGTGGTTCAGCGATAAGATGATCAAGGCGCATACCCAATCAACGCTGATGCTGAATGCCGGCAAGTAGAGTAAATTAGCGCACCGTTTTTGAAAAAGGCTGATCATGGATCGGCCTTTTTCATTTTTTTCAGAAACCTCTTGCATGTTCATTAAATTCAAGAATATATTATCCTGAAATCAGACGTATTTACATGATCAGGATAGACGAAATAACAGCGGCTGCAGAATGTAAGCCATGTCCCTGCTATGGAAAATCAGGACTTGAGACCGTGACCCCAAAAACAAAAGAAACACAGACCAAAATAATGACGGCAGCCTATGAAATCGCCTTGAAAAAGGGAATCAAGGCGATCACCGTCAGGGAAATCGCCGCAAAAGCCAAAACCAGTATCGGACTGATCTATTATCATTTTAAAGATGTTCCCAAGATATTTGAAAAGATCCATCTGTGCCACTATGAGCAAATCTTTCATTATCTGGATGAGAAGCTTCCAGGCCCTGATGATTCCCTGCTTCGTTTCATGAACGCAACTACAATCAATATACAATTTGCCGCCAGCAGGCATTTTCTTCAGAATATTAGCCATGTATTTCCTTTTTCCCATTTGACTAAAGATTCTCAGTATTTCTCACTGACCAGAGAGAATATAAATGCGATTCAGAAACAATTTGGTCTTTTAAGAGAAAAAGGAATGCCGGATCCGGATGCAGAAGCATTTGCTTTTATTGGTGCGTTTGAAATGATAAAATCCGCTTACTATCGATCTCAAATTTCGCCCACTCCCTATCAAATCACCCAAATGGTCTTTGTTCGGACATTTACCCCGATGGGCCTGGATGCAAACGAGATTATATCCAGAATTGCAGAGGTTCAAAAGGTTTGCCGGAATATAAAACGAAAGGAAATTGCGCTGCCCTGGTTGTTATCGGTTCATGATGACGTTCCTGAATTTAATCAGGTTACTCTGCATGCACTGGGCAAGCCTGTTAAAGGGATATGATAATGAAGGAAGAGGGAGGCCGCTTCCTTTAAATTTAAATCTGTCCCGATGTTGACAACGGTTGCAAAAAACCATCAGGTAGTTTGCCGTTGAAAATTCCAAAGCCAGGGGAGGCAATTTAGAGTGTCCATCCGCCATATATGGTGTGGAATACCTGCCTGTGTCGTGTGGGCAGGCAGGGGGGCATGGTATTTCTCCTTTGAGACTATCGTGCCGCCGTAATGTAAAACGTACTTTCTATTTGTCAATGGAAATTGTGAGGGGAGGGGCCAGGTTGTCCCCTTGTTCGGACCTGTCTGACTCCCTTATTCCTTCCTTCCCAAACCGGACGTGCACCATAAATTGCATATTCAAGACGTCAGAAAGCCAGGCCGTCATCCGGTCTTTGAATTGGAAATGCTTCTTGAGCGCCCCAAACATCGGATATTTTGCGATGATGTTGATCCGTTGATCCCATAACTCGAGGGTTTTTACGCTGGGCAGTCCCCATTGCAAAAAGGATTTCTCATCCATGCCGCTTGCCTTGATGACCATTTTATTGGCCATCTTGATCCCGATTGGGGAACTGGCGTCAAAGATCAGTTCTGCGCCCGGAAAACGACCGGCGAGATGGTTCACAAATGCCCTGATCCGGGTTTCTTCAAAATAGTACAGGACACCGGCCACAACAAAAAGCACCTTCTTCTCGGAGTTCACCTGCGCCAGCCAGTCGTGACTGAACAGCGAATCGGCAATGTACATCCGTCGTTCCTGCTCAGGGATCAATTGTTTGCGCAGCGCCATCACATCCGGCAGGTCGAGGTCATACCAGGTCAGGCAGCCATTATCAACCCGGTCAAACGTCGTATCTAATCCGCAGCCCAGATTGACGATAGTCGCCGTTGGATGGGTTTCCAGCAAGCGCTTGATCGCGGCGTCAATATGGAGACTGCGTGCGATCCATCCCAATTGGCTAATCGCGCTTAAATGGCGGGCGCTTTCTGAGAAATCATACTCAAGCTTTTCGATGATCTGCGCGGCCGCGCGATCAATCAATAGCGGCAATGGTTTCTGGGTTTCAATTGCCCGTCCCCACAATGGCAGCAGCAGCGTTTTTTGCACATTTCCTAATTCAAGCTGGATTTTATCAGCCATAAAAATCTCCTGTCCTATACGTTCGTGGGGCTGTCGTACATCTAAGATAGCGTTGTTGGGCCAGAGAGCTTGCAGACGCGCCAGTAGAGACGGACGAATGTCCGCCAGCGCGATGCCGGCCGTATGAAGCGCTAAAACCTGAAATCCGGACATCCAGACCTGCCGCCCGTCGAATTCCAACGGCCCTATTTCATGAACGATCAACAGGTCATGCGGGGCAGGTGGATAAGCACATCATTCCCCCAGGCCAGTGTTTGCGTGTCAAACACTCACGGCCCATTGAAAACTAAACAAATTATGTTAATTAGTTCAGAACTCATTTTACACCATAATGAAACAATCAGCCGGAGCGTAGCGATTGGCTGTATTGATTTTTTTAGGTCTATTCTGCGCGTAAAATAGGCCAACCATTCTTTTCATGCCACAATTGCCCCCTGATGTGTAAAATCATGTCAGGACATGCGCATTCATGTATAAAAATGTTTTTAATTTTTAACTGCTCAAAATATTTCCCCCGAGGGGATATCGGAATGTTGATCCGGAGAACTGGTTGCCAAATCGAATGATTTGTTGCGACGCGCAGCCGTCCGTTGAATCATTCGTATTGGTTATGTACGGCAATGACATTTTATAAAGATGGATCTTGCTTATGCCAACCTTCCTGCGGCATTGAATGAAAGCAAGTCGGTTTCGGGTTTATCCATTGGTCGTCCGGTGTGATTTCCCATTTTGTGTAATAATCCAGAGGCCGGGCTTTTTTGTCTATTCTATAACCGTCGGGATGGAACCCTGTTTGTATGTCTTCGGCTTTATATGTTTTGTCCATGATCATTTCTCCCTTCATCCGGATTATTACTTTTTTTTGGTTTGTAATTCAATATGAAACAGACAAACAGACAAAACGAAAGCGGTCTATTTCATCAGAAGCAAGCTTAGCGCCATGACCATCATACCGGCTATCAGCCCGAAAATACTGTCGTGGCCTTTGCCATAGGCCCGGCTTGTCGGCAGGAGTTCGTCGAGGCTGATATAAACCATAATGCCGGCCACCCCTCCGAAAAGAATCCCCATCACCTGGGCGGGGATTGCCAGTACATTGCCGCCCGCGATCAGACAAATGGCGAAGTAGGCAACCACGGCGCCGAAAGGTTCGGCAAGACCGCTCAAAAAAGAATACCAGAAGGCTTTTCTCCGGTTGCCGGTGGCATAGAAGATCGGAACGGAAACGCTGATGCCCTCGGGGATATTGTGCAGGGCAATCGCCACGGCAATAGCAACACCGAGTGATGGCTCCGAAAGCGCGGCCAGAAAGGTCGACAGACCTTCGGGAAAATTATGAATGGTAATGGCCATCGCCGTAAACAGCCCCGTGCGCAAAAGCCCGGCGCGCGCCCGGCTGTGATCGTGAGCGCCCGAAATATGCTTGACTTGATCGCCATAAGCGGCCGACTGAAAATCCGGAAGTGGCGCGGATGGATTGTGAAGCGGTGCGATCTCCTCTTCCGAATGCGTCTCATGCGGATTTTTAGCGGCGGGAATCAGATTGTCAATCAGCGCCATCAAAAGCATGCCGCCGAAAAATGCGCCGGCCGTTACCCAGTGCCCCCAGGTATCGCCATAACGCGCGGCAAGTGAGTCGGCGCTTTGGGGAAAAATCTCGACAAACGAAACGTAGAGCATGACGCCCGCGGAAAAACCCGTCGCCACGGAAAGAAAGCGGTAGTTCGTTCTTTTGGCGGTAAAAGCAATGATGCTGCCGATGCCGGTTGCCATCCCCGCAAACAAGGTCAGCCCCAGAGCAAACCAGATGTCATTCATTTTCTGTTTCCGTTTAATGCGTCGAGGACAATACTTGAAATATACTTTATTTCTTTATCAATCTTTTTGTCGATGGCTGTCCGGCGCAATTGAAACGTACAAAACGGGCATGGGCTTACCAGGGTCTGCCCAGGCGCGGCATCCAGAAGCCGCGCCGACATCTCACCCGAGAGATCACCATACAGAGATCGAACACCGCCTCCCGCTCCGCAGCACGGCGTCTGCTCTCTGTTTTGTTGCATGTCCTTCACCTCCGTGGCGCACCAAGAGAGGAGCTCCCGGGGCTCCTCAGTCAAGCCCTCCACCCGGGCAAGACGGCAGGCGTCCTGATAGACAAGGGGTCTGTCTTCCTGATTCAGAAGGGACGGATTCTCTTTGAGAGCGGTATAAACCACCTCCAGCAGATGGGATACTTTAATGGGAAAATCTCCCAGGACCTCGGGATAAAAATATTTAAAGCATTTCAGGCAGCCGTTGCAGGGAACAATCATGTTTTGAATGCCGAGGCTTTTGAACCGCTCAACATTTTTTTTAAAATACTCCCTGGCCAGATCGACTTGTCCGGCTTCGTAGATATAGGTTCCGCAACAGCCTTCTTCCTCCAGGATCATAAAATCAATGCCCATGCGCTTCAGCAACAGATAGGACGCGCTCGCGGCGTCTTTCACCAGATAGGAGGGGAGGCAGCCAAGAAAAAGAAGCGTCTCTGATGTTGAAGGCGCAAACGGTTCGGGAAGCCAGGACAATCGTTTTTCCGGCCGGCCGCCAACGGCATTGCCGGTTTTGAGCAGTCCTTCGATAATCTGCTTTCCCCGCGGCAGGGGCGCCAGGCCTCTTTCCACCAGCTTTTGCCTGCCCATATTCACCACAGATGAAACTTTAATTTCTGCAGGGCATACGCTTTCACAGGCCATGCACTTTGTGCAATTGTACAGGCTTTCAATCATTGGATCCGAGACGGATTGCCCTTCCAGAATCTGCTCAACGGTTTGTAACCGCTGTTTCGGCGTGAAGAGTCGTTCACCGGTAATCGAATAGGTGGGACAGGATTTCAGGCAGGCTTCACACCCCGCACAGGCGGCTATTTGTTTTAATATCGTTTCCATAATTTTGTTACGTATCAGCAGCAAAAAAAGAGGTCAATAAAATATTTTATTTCTTTTTCTATCATTTACGTCCGGCATGCGCCGGATAAGCCTTTAGCGTTCAGACGGAATGTCCTGACGCGAAAGCCAGGGCCTTTTGTCTTTTCCCACTTTCTTCGACGTTGCCTCCACAATCCAGTCAAAAGGCAGATCGGCATAGGTCCCGAACATTTCGATGTATTCAATATAGGGAATGCCCTTAAGGTCCACAGGAAGGAGTGTGGCGTCCGCACATCCGTCCCATTTCACCACCGGTACGCCGATTTCTTCACACAGGGTTCTGCCAAAAGTGGGCGCCAAACTGCTCCAGGTGTTTTCCAGAAAAAGCTGGGTGTAGCCATGGCGGGGAAAGATGTTGTCTCCCGTGAGTTTGGCGATCTTTCGCAATATTCAAATATTTCGAAATAAGCGGATTGGCCGGCATGGTCATTCGACTTGATGGTTTATATTTTAAAAAAGACGCTCATAGTAATGGTTGATCGTTCCCGACGAAAATTTTGGTAAAGTTTTCAACCTCCTGCAGGCTGGTCACTACCCACAGGGGCCGTCCTTGAAAGGGTTTGAGGTCAACGCAGGCGGTAGGGCAACCGGCCACAACCAGAGTCCCCTCCGTCTGCGGATCTTCGTATGAAACCAGTTCAATTTTTCCCCCCAGCCGTTTTTTAAGGGCGGCTACCGCCTGCACCCGATCGTACTCGGGTTTGCATCCTCCGCAATACTTCAGCCCGATTCTGCGAATTTTGTTCATGGCCCCGGACGTCCTTAAGCTTTGGGTCAAACTTTCATGCTCCTTTTCATTTCAAAATTAGGACCGCGACCGCGATCAGCAACCGCTGGTCCCTCAGGTGAACCCACCGCCGCCGGAAATCCCGGCTGATGAGGAAGAGGAAGATTTGGCCGCAAAAACGGAAAGCAGTTTTTCGGTATTTTTGCCGTTGCAATAGGGGCATATCTGTTTTTTATCCGCTTCAGATATTGAAACGATTTTCTCAAACTGCTTGCCGCATTTTTTGCACCGATATTCGTAAAGAGGCATTTTTTATTCCTTTCCGACAAGTTCCTGTTTTGTAAAACCTGTATCAACGCAGCAACCAAATGGTATTAATCCAGATCAATACGGAAGAAAAGTATCAACTACCCTTATTCCGATAGAAGACTTCTGAAAATGATTGGCCGACAGCGTCTTTCGCATTCAACTCATCTGTCAGACGTTCTTCAGTTTAAATGGTCTCCCTTTTCAATTCCGCAGAGTTGTTTGGCCACCTTCTGCTTTTCTTTGAGGTTGATTCGGCGGGTTATCATAATCCGCTGGGCCTGAGGCGAACCCGCACCGTGCATCGATTCCGTCAGATACCCGACGGCCGCGGTTCCCAGCGTCAGATTTTCAATGAGTCTCAAAATGCGCATCCGGTCCTCGGTCTGGACATCGGCCTTTCCCTGGTAGTATTTCCTGAGCCACTTGCCGACATCGGGAGAATCGAAATCGGCCGCCGACGGCAGAGTTACCATGATGCCGCCCGCAATATCCTGAGCCAGCCGGGCAATCAGATAGGGGAAACGCGTGACATTGTGTTTGCTGATATTGGCCAGGAGAACATCCACCAGGTAAGTCCCGCAGGCTTCCTTATGGCCTTCGGCCGCGCACGCAATGCTGCCGCAGTAAAGCGTTTCGTTGAGGTGATTCATCTCGACGATTTTGTCTTTAATGTGAGCGGCTTTTTCCACGCCATTATATTCCGCAATCGTTTGCGTTGCCCCGATGAGCACATCGCCGACGCCGCTTTTGCACGCGTAGCTCTGGCGATGGTAGGCCGCGAAGTTTTCCACCAGTTCCGTGGAAAATTCATATTCCTTATACATAAAAACCCTCTCCCAGGGTACAAAGACATGATCAAACACGACAAGCGCTTCGTGACCGCCGTAGTGCAGGTTTCCCCGGTCGATGGTCATGCCTTCGAGTTTCCGGGTGTCGCACGATTGACGGCCCATGATGTAGATGAGGCCTTTCGTGTCGCTGGGAACGGCAAAGGAAATCGCGTAATCCTTATCTTCTTCCCGCATGGTGATGGTGGGCATGGTGATGATTTCATGGGAATTCACGGCGCCGGTCTGATGATCTTTGTTTCCGCAGACAACGATGCCGTCTTTGCGTTCCTCTACCACATGCAGGAACATATCGGGGTCCTTCTGCTGGTGCGGCGCGAGAGATCGATCCCCCTTTGTATCCGTCATGGCCCCGCAGCAGGTGAGGTCGTTTTCCTGCACATACTCGAGGTATTTCAGAAAGCGTTTATTATATTCCGTTTTGTGTTTCGCGTCGATATTGTGGGTCGTAATCGACAGGGCGTTCAGGGTGTCCATACCAACACAGCGCTGGAAGCAACATCCCGTTTGCATGCCCAGAAGCCTTCCCATTTTGGTCTTCTTGACCAGATCGCCCGTGTTCTGGTGAATGTGGCAAAAGCGATTCACCTTTTTCCCCGTCAGGTGCGAGGTTGCCGTCATGAGATCTTCATATTCCGGCCTGTGCGCCAGTTCATAGGTCAGGGCCACCGCGTTCATAGATGGACGGATA
>JAFGHS010000105.1 GCA_016930075.1 Deltaproteobacteria bacterium | reverse complement strand
GTCCTCTGGGCGTGGATTCTTTACTGGTCCAGTGAATAGCGGGATCGAACGCCTCTTTTCCCTTACGTAGTATGTACCACGTTAACGTATTATTTAATATACACAAGTATTCTCTTTGGCACATAACCCCGACGCTTCGCTTCAGGGTTATACATGAAAGAAACGATCAGGAAAGCATGGGGATGCCTTTTTCCCGCACAGGTAGTTTCCTAGGAGGATAATGCATGAATTGCCGTATCTAGATCTTCTGTATCTACAACAATACGAGTATACCTGTTGCTCTTCAGATCAAATTGAATAGCTTTTCCTTTGAATGTTGTGTCCCAAAATTCTTTTCTTCCTCTCCCGTAATAGGTCCCCGCTGCAATGATCTTAGGAATATGCGTCCCAGGGCACCTTAGCCATGGGGGTCTGAGATTTGGATCCACCTTGCCAAACCATGAGATCGCTTCTTTATTGAAGGATATCCTGCGCTTAAAAGCCCATAGTTTGTGAGAGCCGAGCACCGAAATGGTTACTGCATTTCCTTTTACATCGATAGAAACCATCACACAGTCCTCGATCCTCCTTCTCTTCTCAATCCCCCTGACGATCACATGGTGAAGCGTGCCGGGTGCTTGTCCGTTATCGTGAGCCTCAAGCGAGACGGGCGGGCATCCAACCTTGACAAAGTCGTAAAAAGTCTTCTAATCGTCATGCCGGACTTGATCCGGCATCCAGAACCTATTGAATTTACTGGATTCTGGCTTCCGCCGGAATGACAAAAAAATGGAAAAAATGACTTTTTTTTGCGACCTTGTCAACCTTGCCTGCCCGGGCATTGTCCACATCCTCCATTTCCCGATGCTCTTTTGCGAAAACGTACTCTATTTTGTCAACATGGTCAACTCCGTCCCCGTCCGTCTCGTAAGGTTTAGGACGATTTTTCTTTCTGTGAAAACGTCGTTCAAGGACGGAAGAGCGGGGAGACGTAGTGCAGACAGGCATTGCAAAGCGGTCCTTACAAGATCCTTTCGCTGTATGAAGATGGGGTTCTGAGACCTCGGAGCAGATGGCTTGGCAGAGTATTTGCATTAAATCAATAGGACGGCATGGTGCGACCAATAGGCCCAAATACTACAAGGAGGTTCAGAATGGTAGCCGTGATAATGAGAAATATTGTGTGCCCTTCCTGTAACAGCACTTACAGGATACCTGAGAGCAAGATCCCCGCAAAGGGTGGGGCAGCGATCTGCAAGAAGTGCGGCGGCCGCATTGTGATCGAGGGGCTTCAGAAGAGTGCGCCGGCTGTTGCGAGTGAGCCTCCGGCGATTCCGAAGCAATCGCCGGCACCGAGCCAGGAAAGGGTTGGTTTGCCGTCTGACCAGGTTCTCCTGGAGGATTACCCGGATTTGCAGGTTTTGGCTTCGCCGCAACTCGATTACGGGGAGATCTTCAAACCCAAGAAGAACGGAAGGTACAAGAGCGGCCTGAACAAATATAAGCTCAAGGTGCTGAAGTCCGTTCAGGGCATCCTTGCCAAGGCATTGAACCAAGAGGAACGGGTCCTGCGGATCGGTAGCGGAACCGCATATTACCCGGCGGAGATCTTTTTCGGGAACGGGTACCTGACCATGATGTACAACCGCTATGCTATCCTCGGTACGAATCAAAGGGCACTCCTTATTAATATAGATAACAGGAAGAAGCGGCCAACGAACTATCTGTTCCAGGTGCCTTATCAGGATCTGAAGAAGGTGACCATGAGTTCCTTGTTCGGCCGGCTCACCTTCAAGATAATGAAAGGGAAGAAGCGGACCCTCACCGGCATCAAGGGGGCGGCTGCAAGGGAATTGTTCCGGTTCTTCAAAGAGAGGAAGGAGGACTCTGCGGAGACCTCCTCATCGGGGGGAGTTTTGGAGAATCTCTGTCCTTCCTGCTTCGCGCCTCTGGAAGCGGGCCTGATCAAGTGCACCAGGTGCGAACGGGAGTTCAAGGAGCCTAAGAAGGCCATGTTCAGGTCCTTGCTGCTGCCCGGGCTTGGCGACCTTTACCTCGGACATCGATTTCTGGGCATCCTGGAGATCATGGGTTCCGTGCTGGTGTGGGCCTTCGTGATCCTGAATCTCCTGGAAGGCAACTATGTCATACTCGTCCTGCTCGTCATCTTTAACGGCATCGATGCGCTTCTCACCCACCACATGGCGAAAAAGGGGTACATGCTGGCTTGAGGGTGAACGCAAATTGTCGGATGCAAAAAGGGCTTGTCTCGCCCTGTCTGTACCGTCCTTTCGTTTGATGGTTGGTAATGAGCTGATCGCTTATTCCCTGCCGGGCTTCGTCAATTTCAGCATGTCGTCATAAGCTTGGTCGATTTTGATCATTCCGGGCAGTACGGCGATATCCTTTCCTAAAAGGTCCGCTTCTAAGGCAAGAACAAGGTCATAACCCAAGAATTAGTAAAGAAGTTTCGCCGTTCTATCGTCAAATCAGAGCATCAGTTTGGGACGGCATGTCAAGCGGTTCACCAATGGAAGAATGTTCCGTTTTTTTGGCACCCGCCTTTAAGGCCTCACAAAGTTAATGGTTTCGTAAAAAGCCGTCACCCCGTTGGAAAACGGGGTCCAGATTTTTTGTAACTCTTTGAAAATACTGGATTCCGGCTTCCACCGGAATGACGAAAAATGGGACTTTTCGACTTTTTACGAATGCATCAAAGTTGAACGGTTAAGGATTTCGTTTTACGGTAGGGCTTATCATTCCCGGTGTGTCCAACAAAGTAATCGAAAAAAACCAAAATCCCGGATCATTTTCAGCCTGCAGGTTGGCGCCGTATCCTACCAGTATCTTTTTATTAATAAAAGAAAGCGTGAAAGCAAATCCTATTTCGGCGTCCTGGTTTTGATCGAAATCAAGCGGCATGGTTGTAATGCCGGCGCCGCTGAACCATTCGATTGCTTTCCATTCGCCTACGCCGCTGCCGGATTTGCCGTCCTCCAGTATCTTAGGCCATCTGTTTTTGTTCAAGATCCAGCTTAAGCTGGCTATCGGCTTAAAGGTACTGGTACCGGATTGATTTGCGAAAGAGATCCCTGCAACAATGTCGTCCTGCCAGCCGAATAGGCGAAGTTGAAAGTCGTTATACCAGCCGGCATTCAACTGCTCAGAACCCTTGAAGAACCTATAGTATACTCGAACAGTATCGAACTCCTTTCTTTCACCGCATATCCTTTTAAGATCGAATAATGTATCCAGATCCTGGGTGATAGTAAGCCGTTTTTGGGTTGCAGGGGGTTCCAGGTCGACGGCTGCAAGTACCGGCGGAAGGCCAAGCACCTTGCCGATCCAGGATCGCACCTCCGGTTCGATGCCTGTCAGCTGGTTCTGCACAAACCGGATTGCGTTAACGGCGTTTTTAGCATCGGTAATCGGATTTCTTCCTTCGGTTGTAACATGTTCAATATTCGATACTATGGCGGGCGCCTGCTGTTCGGTCTCATTGACAACATCCAAAAATTTCTGGATTGTGTCAAACTGTTCCATCCATGTCGCCGGATCCAGGGCTCTGGGAAGGAGCATGGTGGGATCTTCGGCTTTTATAGCATAGGATGCCCGCCTCATTTCCCGAAGGATGATCAGCATCGCGCTTTCCGGTGTCATGCCGGCAAAAACCTGTTGTTGTTTTGCATACGATTTAAGCAGATCGATATGAATGACTGCTTCGTTATAGGTGGCAATCAGACTTGTTTTCATATCCCTATAAGAGGTTATGAGTTTCTGTCCCTGGGGCGAGTTCTTGAGATCATCTCCGACAGCACTGATCCACGTTTGAATGTTTTCGTCGACAGTCCAGTATTTAAGATTTTCAATCGAATCACCCGCATTATTAACCGCGTTAACCGCCGTCTTAAATGAATCAGTAATACTTTTTTCAAGTGCCCGTGCGTTGAGCTCCATCTGGTTCAGCAGGGCTTCTGCGAGATTTTTCGCCTCTGTCATTGTTTGTACGGTTTCAGTATGCTGTTCATACAGCCGCATCTGTTCTTCCGGGATATGAAAGGTAAGCTTTTCAACCCTCGTAGGGAGACACTCCTTAACCTCGTTGTAGGGAGGGAGATGAACCGGAACCTTTGCGCCGCCGGATTCACTGATAAGATAGGCATATATTTCGATGTCCAGCTTTTCGATTTCGGGCAGAAGCTTTATCAGCTCATCATCGAGAAATGATATCTCTTGCTGGAATAGCTGCGTCAAGACACTCCAGCTATATCCCTCGTTCGTTAAAACGGGGAACATGATCTTATCCTTTTCTTCTTGCGCAGCAGCTTCATCAAGACCCCGAGCTTTGAGCCGTTCCGTAATCTCCTTTTCGAGAGTTTCCAGTATGTTACCCATTGTAGTACTGAAAGCACGTATTTTTTCGCGAATTACCGGCCACAGTTCAGGATTCTTCTCCGCCTTATTCCATAGCGAAAAGAGCTCTTCGAGGCTTTTCATCACTTCGTTTATGCTGTCTGCTGTCTGTTTAAGCTGATCCGCGCGCTCTCTCAGCATTTTGGCTTGGGGGCTCAATCCCCCGTGCAGGGTTTTGGAAAGCTCACGCTCGAGGATCTTCCTGTTTATGGCTATATCGACATGACTGTTTATGTCGATGCCGAAGCGTGCGTTCCGCTCAGCCTTTATATCACGCCCTTTTTCTACATAATCCCCGCTGTCAGGCCACTCTTTGTACGTAACGGCCGTCCAAGGTTCGGCGCTTTCATCTGCAAGTAAAGGGGTGCCGGTACATGGGCAGGTTAATAGGGCAAGAAAAAATGATATGAAAAGAACTTTTTGTGTATATAGGCGCCTTAACACTGGCCGAAAACAAAGCATCAATTTCATGGCTCGTTGCTCCCTGCTTTCAAGAAAGCTTTTTCGATTTGTAAGGGGTTGCTGTCGGCACTAAGCCAAACAAGCGGCGTGTCGTCAAGATCAAGTATGACCGCGCAGCTTTTATCATTCCCTCCGGAAAAGAGCTCTTTTTCCTGGCCGTCTTTAAAAATGCTATTATTTTTTACCCATACCACCTCACGCCATGGGAACGGATCAGAACGGCCGGCTGCGGCATCCGCGAATCGAGCTATTTCCGGCCCGTCACCTCGTAGTATCAGTACTGTTTTGGATGGATGAGCGATTTCTGCAAGAAGGATGGCTCGCCCTTTTTCGATATCATCTTTATTCCCGTCTCGAACATCCAGGATACGCATGGCACACCTCCTGTTTTATAACATGACTGATATTGGAAATGTGAGAGGCCCTTAAATAATTCAATAACTGACATAACCTTTTAAAATAATTTAAACATTTAAGGACGCCCCCTCTAACCCTCCTTTTCGTGGTTTTCCTTTAGGGAGATTGACATTGATTTGTCAACATAGTCAGCTACGTGCCATATTACATGACGCTGACTATCCTTTTAAATCTGTTTTATGTAGATTCCAGAAACTAATCGCTCACCAAACACCGAATCTTTGCCCTATACAGAAAATGTCCCACAACCAGGCTTCTTGAACAACTGATAGAGCCCGACCTTATCATGATCGGCCTTTATCCTTTACGTTATGCGTTTTCGTAGGTCGACACCTCTATAAGATTTCCATCTGGATCTCGGAAATATAATGATTTGATGGCGCCCACCGCTCCTGTTCGCTGAACAGGGCCCTCCAGTATTTCAACGCCACTCGCGCTGAGATGCTCGATTACCTCAAAAACGGGTACCGCAGTGATAAAGCACAGATCAGCGGACCCTGGGGTTGGTTTCTTAGCTTTTGGCTCGGGCTCTTGCCCGTACTGATGCACATTGATCTTCTGTGCCCCGAAAGCCAGGGCCTTTCTTCCATCGCCAAAGGTTGTGACGCGCATTCCGAGCACCTTGGTATAGAATGCACAAGTTGCATCGATATCTTTAACCGTCAGGACGATGTGGTCGATCGCTTCGATATTCATGGGCGTCGTCGCTTTCTTGCGTACCGGGCAGGGCAAGGGTCTCTCAGCTCATTTTCCCCTAAGAATCCGCCTTTGCAAGGCTACGCCGGGACAAGTCCTACGCAAGAATTTCACTTGTGGGGATTTCCGCAAGCCCGAAGGGTTGCTGCACGGTACTGCCCTAATCGTCAAAATAGCCATTGGGATGCAGAGCGCACCATGCAAAGACGTCATCTGCGCTTTCCGATCCCAGATGATGCAACGAGCGTGTATTTGTCCGGTGAATGGTGTGGTCTAACGCCTATTTTCCTTTGCATATTATGTATCATTCTAACTTATAATTTTATGACCCCAATTACTCAGTTGCCTCAAGAAGGGCTTGAAGCTTCACACGGAGGTCGGGCAGCTTGGTGGTTGCAACATCCCAGACAATAGTGTAGTCAACACCAAAGTAGTCGTGGATAAG
>JAFGHS010000104.1 GCA_016930075.1 Deltaproteobacteria bacterium | reverse complement strand
TTTACTGGATTCCCGCCTGCGCGGGAATGACAGACTTTTTACGAGGCCATCATCCCTGACGCTCTCGTAATAAGTCGAACCCTGTACATGTATACAAAAGCGTTAAGCCGTCGCATACGGTTCGCTTCCAGGTGCAGGGATATGATCGGGCGGCCTGATCAGCTTCATCGTGCGCGCCCCGGATGGACAGCTCACGACGCATAGCCCGCAGCCGATACATTCTTCCGCATTGATGGTCGACCGCTCTTCGTTATATTCCGGATAGAATTTCATTTCGATGGCGCCCACCGGGCATCTTTCATTCAAGCAAAGACCGCAGCCCTTGCATTTTTCCGCATCGACGACGGCGATAAAGCGGCTCTTGGCCAATGACAGCTGATTGAAGAGTTTTTTCGTATCGACAGTTCGGATGAACACCCCGCAGCAGCAGTTGTGGCAATTGCACAGCAGATGGGGCATCTGGTTGGTATTGCCCGTGAGATGAACCAGGGGATATTTGTCGAACGCCGCCATGGCGGCCATGGCTTCCCCGTAGCTCAATGTTTTGCCGGCCCCCCTGTCGATATTGTACTGGGCGGGGCGGCCGATCGTAAAACAGGTATTCGTCGGAATTTCGCCCTCGCAGTCTCTATCCCGGTAGATTTTTTTACATGCGCATTCCATCTGGGCGATGGGTTCGGCATTTTTTAAAATGGCGCTCGTATCCTCATGCGGCAAAACGCCGGGGATATCCTTGATGGATTCCCATCGGGGAATGACCCGCATGATCTCCCGGATCTTCTGTTTCTTGCCTTCCTTAACCTCCTCAATCTGCCACTGGTTTGATTCCATGCTCTTGGCAAAAGCCAGATCGAAGAAATCTTTATTGTCGTGTTTTGGATGCGATGCGCCGGCGCTGTCGTGCAAGGCCCCCCAGCTGCGCGTTAAATGCCAGCCCGTCTTTCCCGGGAAAAGGAGACCTCTTTCAAACAATATCTGGATGTGCTTCTCAACCGTTTCCTTGCTCATGCCGAGCTTTTCCGCAATTTCCTCCACAGGGCGCGGCAATTCATTCGTAATTTTTGCCTGTTCCAGATTCGCCAGCGTTTCAAATACATGCGGCATAAACCGCGAGTTTCCTTCGCCGATTTTTGCCGCCAGTTCCTTATAAACAGGATCGATTTCCTTGCTCAGCAGTTGCTCAATGTGTTTTTCCTTCTTATCCATGTTCGCTCCTCCGTTTAAAAGTGGACCTCCCCGGGGCTAAATCGTCAAAAAAAGGGTTCTTCAATGATCTTTCAGCCGTGTTATGCCGGACCAGCAGGCGGACGTGACGCCCTCCTCTTTGGCAATGTCCGTCAGCCGCTCCATCTCCTCCTGCCTTAACAGAGGCTCTTTCCCGAGTTCCCAATCTTTACCCAAGCGCTGATATTTCTTCTCGGAAACATTTGAAAACGCAAGAAGGTCATACCGCTCGACGGTCGGCAATTCGGATTTGATAAACCGCGCGATGCTTCTGATATTTTCTTCCGTGTTTGTATAACCGGGAATAACAGGGGTGCGTATCCAGAGCGGCTTTTTCATTTTCGCCATTTCCCGCGCATTGGCCAAAACGGTTTGCAGGGGAATGCCGGTGAAGCGTCGATGTTCATCCTCGTCCATCCGCTTGAGATCCAGGAGAACGAGATCGGCAAGCTCGACGAGGGGCCGCAAAACATTCCAGCCCGTTCCCGCGCAGGTATCAAGCGCCAGATGCACGCCCTTCCCGTGTAAAACCTTCATCAGGGCGGTACAAAAGGCAGGCTGCATGGAAGGCTCGCCCCCGCCCAAGGTCACGCCCCCGCCGGACCGGTCGTAAAAAACCCTGTCCCGCAGGGCTTCCTCCGCAACTTCATCAACGGTCATCTTTCTGCCGAGAACTTCCAGGGCGCTCGCCGGGCAGGCCTCAATGCATTTTCCGCACGCATCGCATTGATCTCGCTTGATGGCCAGACCGTCCTCGACGATCTCCAGGGCCTTTGTCGGACAAGCTTCAAGGCAGCCTTTATGACCGATGCATCGCACCTCGTACCAGACAAGCTCCGGAGACTCACTGATGCCCTCAGGATTGTGACACCAGGGGCATCTCATGAGACACCCTTTCAGAAATATCGTGGAGCGTATGCCCGGACCGTCCTCTGTGGAGTGACGCTGTATGTTGAAAACCAGGCCGGCCTGATCATTTCTTATCATTTGCTGTTACAACAACCTTCGTTAAAGTACCTACTTGCGTAAGTCTATGTTTTGCCATTTCGACCGAAGGGGGAAATCTTTGTCCCGAACGGAGTGAGGGACCTAAGAGATTTCTCAGTCACTTCATTCCTTCGAAATGACATCGTTTTTCTGCAAATAGTTGACAGTTACGCGACGCCGAATTCTGTCCGGGCAATAATGTCGTCCTGAATATGCTTCGGCAGATCGATGTACCGGAACGAAATCCCGGAAACTTTGACAACCATTCCGGGATAGTTCTCCGGGTGTATTTGCGCATCGAGCAGCATGTCCCGGCTCAACGGATTGAACTGCACCTGTCTTCCGCCCATGGCGAAATAGCCGTCGATCAAGGAAGCGAATTTGTTCAACCCTTCTTCCGTTCTGATGGTCATCGGGTTGATCGTCGTGTTCAGGATAGTGCCGTCGCTGATCGGCACCGAACAAACCCTGGCGACCGATTGCAGAACGGCCGTCAATCCGTTGCGCTCCGTGCCGTTTGACGGAGATACGCCGTTGGAAAGCGGCGTGCCCGCGAGTCTTCCGTCGGCGGTGGCGCCGATGAGAGCCCCCCAGGAGATGTGCGACCCGTTCGAAAGCATGTAAGGCCGGTGCACCCCGCCCATCCAGAATGGGTGCTTTCGCGACTCTTTATTATAAATATCCGCTACCCATACGGCCAGTTCATCGACCGCCTTGTCGTCGTTGCCGTATTTCGGCGCGTGGCGCAGACGCTGCCGGATGTCTTCTTTTCCTTCGAAATTGCTGCGCAGACACTCGACCAGCTCCTCCAGAGTCAGCAGCTTCTGATCGTAAACCGCCCATTTAATCGCGGCCAGCGAGTCGACCACCGTGGCGAGGGAGCAGTTGCCGATGGCCACATGATTATAAGTGGCGCCTCCCCGCGTCATGTCTTCTCCCGACTCGACGCAGCCTTCGATCGTCGATGAAAGGAGCGGCAAGGGAAAATTCTCTGCAATCACCTGATCCTTCAAATAGCCCGCCTTGACGCATTTTTCGACCGCCGTGGTCAGCTCTTCCGCAAAGGCCTTTTTAATGTCGTCAAAGGTCTTGAAAGAGGCGATGGGATAGACCGTCCGACCGACCTGCTTCCAGTTTACGGGATACCGTTTCCCCTCGTTTAAGATCAGCTCTAAAAGAGCGGCCAGAAGAACGCCGTTCGTTGCGGTATAACCGTTGTTGTTCCCCGTCCCGGTCGGTTCCGCGCAGCCTACAACAGAGTAATCCCGCGCATCCTCCAGGGAATAGCCGTCTTCCATCAGGCCCTTCATCACGACCTCGTCGTTATAAAAGGCGATGCCCGCACAATCCCGATGCACCTCGCAGGCCGCGGTCAGAAATTCACGGGGCGTATTCGGCGAAATCCGGACCGCAAGCCCCATGCGCCCGCAGCCTTTCAGTGCCCGGTGCGCTTCGAGGAAAAGGGTGCTTACGTCATTCACCGCATTATTGCCATTTTTGTCGATCCCGCCGATGGTGAGGTTGTTGGGGCCGAAATAAACCGTCGATGCCAGCTTCACGATGTACTCCATAACGGCATCGAGGGCCTGACGGCGCGTCATCTTCCCCCCGTCAAGGTCTTGTTTGTAGTAGGGATAGAGGAACTGGTCGATCCTGCCGGGGCAGGTGATGGAGTTGCCGCCGTAACTGATCAATACGACAGCCTGGGTCAGCCAGACAGCCTGCAGGGCCTCCATAAAGTTCCGCGCCGGCTCCGCCGGCACACGCCGGCAGCGCTCTGCGATTTCAAGCAATTCAGACTTTCTTTGGCCCTCCGCCTTCTGCGCCATCTCTTGGGCCAGTTCGGCGTAACGACCGGCAAATTCACAGACAGCCTCCGCGCTGATCTTCGCCGCCTCCAGAAAGTCCTTCTTGCGCAGATAGGCCCGTTCCTCGATTTTTCCCTTTGCGAACGCATCCTGAAATGCGGTTAATCTCTCCGCCGCCTGACGGGCGATCCCATTGAATCCCATATCGAGAACCTTCTTAATCCCGATGGAAACGTGACCCTGCGGCGGCAGCTCGCCGGAAAACCAGCTCTCCAAGCCCCTGGCGTCCAATGAACTGACGCCCTCCTGCTTCCAGAGAGCCAGCTTGCGGGCATTGACGGTTTTATCTTTCCAGTAAGGAACGATCTCATCTTTCAATTCCCTATATTCTTCTTCTGAGACATTGGGAACGTCTTTCGAGAAAGTGGCCCCACGGGTCCCGAGAGAGACGTCGCGGTGTTCCGGATCCTCCGAAACCCAGTCATCAACGGTTTTTCCGGTCCCGTGAAGGTTGAGGGCCAGCCGGATGTGGGCGTAATTGACGGTAGCTTCGATGTAGAGCGGATCGGAAAAATCCTTCGATGACTTCGATCCGGCGATGAGTTCTTCCTCGTCAATCCTGATGGGCATATTGCGCAGCGTCTCTTCAAGCCCCCTGGCGGCGCGAATGCAGGCGGGCTGCCCCTCCGTCTGTTTGTACGCCCGCGTGTAGTGCTTTGCCCTGTCAAGGTCTAATTTATAAGAGGCCGACAGCAACCGGTCCTTCATTTTACCGATGCGCTCTTGAACATAATAATTGCCGGCCATGTTGCTTTCATCTCCCCGTGCCGAAACATTCATGGTTCCCATGATTACTCTACCTCCATCAAAAATTGAAAAGTTTCATATTCATTTCTATATTGTAAAGTTATTTTACTTTATAATTTAAAGAATAAACAGCTTCATTTGTCAAGGAGATTTTTTTCCTGGGAAAAATCGGATGACGGTTTCCTGAACGATCTTATAGCTAAAGACGTTGCAAAAGTATAAAGGTTACAGGATGGGGTCAGTGGGAAAAACGCCTGATTTGAAAGGTCAGGCTCGGCTGACCGCCATTATCCCCTTATCGCGGCAGAGTTATTCTTATTTCAAACCCTTTTTCCGCATTATAGGCCCCGATAGTTCCTCCGTGCCGGTCGATGGTCTTTTTGGCAATCGCCAGACCCAGCCCTGAACCGCCGGCCTTGGAGAGGTTGGTGCGATGGAACGGGACAAAGATCCGGAAAAGTTCTTCCTCGGGTATCTTCTCGAACGTGTTGGTGACGCTGAATTCTAAAGAATCTGACAGCGGCTGCATCCGGACATGGATCTGACCTTTTTCCGGAGTGAATTTGGCGGCATTGTCCAGGATGTTTGAAAAGGCTGTGGCCAGGGCCTCTTTGTCCCCCGAAAAAGGGGGCAAAAAGGACAGGTCCGAAACGACCGCCAGATGCTTGCGGTCAATAACCGGCTGAAGCTTGCGCAAGAGCGCCCCAATAAGCTCTGCCGGGTCGAAAGGCGCCATAACAAGCGGCGATGCCTGAATATCCAGCTTGGACCATTCCAGGATGCGATTGATGAGTTGTTCCAGCGTTTCAATATCTTCACGGATATTATCGAGATATCTTTCGTAATGGGCGGCATCCCCGGGTTTCAGTTTTTCGCGCAGGATCTCTTCGGCAATCCTGATCCTGGTGAGCGGCGTGCGAAGCTCGTGGGAGACGCTGGTCGTCAGCTCTTTGGCGTTCACAATCATCATCTCGACCTTCTCGGCCATTTGATTAAAGGATTGGGCCAGCTCGCTGATTTCATCCTGGCCCCTTACGTCCACCCGGTGCGACAGGTTCCCTTCCGAAATCGTCAAGGCCGACCGGCGGAGTTTTTTGAGCCGGCTGGTGATGATCCGCGAAACAGGAACGAACAGCAAAGCAGCCATGAGGCCGATAACGAACAAACCCACGGCGAAAAGGGATTCCGGATGGTCCGGATGGGAGGAATCTTCCGATGTGTCAAACAGCACATGGATCGTTCCCTTTTCTCCCTTCGGAAGCTCAAAGGGAATGACCGCATAATAATCCCAGCCTCTTCGATGGTAAACGGTCATATTGTCATAAACCCGTGCACTTTTTGACTTAAGCCGGAAGGCGATTTCCGGAATCGCGCCGGTGAACGATTGGACAGGGATGGTATTGTCCGGCTTTTGCAGCCAGACCCTGGTCCCCGAAATTTTGCCGAAGTCCCGGACAAAACTTTTAAGCGATTCATTTTGGGATAAATCCGCGGTCGGCGCCGAGCGTATTCTATCTTCCACCGCCTCTTTGATGACGAGGGCTTTTGTTTTGGCAAGATCCTCCAAATGGGCGGTGAAATGTTTGCCCGGCAAAGCGTGAAACAGGGCAAAAATGACCACGATGGTTATGAGCAGGACAACCAGAAAGGATAAAAGGATTTTGGTATAAAGTTTACGGGGTCTCATGATTCGTCAATAAACATATAGCCGCTCCCCCATACGGTTTTAATTCTCCTGGGTGAGTGGGCGTCGGGTTCCAGCTTTGCCCGCAGCTTGCTGATGTGTACGTCGATGCTCCTGTCAAAAGCCATGAAATCCCTTCCGCGGGCCAGGGTCATCAGTTGGTCCCGGTTTAAAACGATATTGGGATTTTTCATCAGCACTTCCAGAATCCGGTATTCGGCCGTGGACAGCTCCATTTCCTGCTCTTCCGTTGAGACGGTCTGCCTCGCCGTATTCAGCGTCAATCCCCCGGCCCTGATCAAGAGACGTTTTTGGCTCTCAGAACCGCCTTTGACGCCCTCTCCGGCCCGGCGCAAAACCGCCTTTATCCTGGCCAGGAGTTCCCTCGGGTTAAACGGCTTGGTCAGATAGTCGTCTCCCCCCAATTCCAGACCCACAATCCGGTCCGTATCTTCCCCTTTGGCGGTGAGCATGATCACCGGAAGATCGAAATCCCGCCGGATCTCTTTCAATATCTCCAACCCATCCTTTCCCGGCAGCATGATATCCAGGATCATCATATCCGGAGCATTCTTGCGAATCGTTTCCTGAACGTGAGATCCGTCGCCCAGGCATAGAACACGGAACCCGTTATTCTCCAGGTACTCCTTGAGGAGCTTTTGAAGCTTTTCGTCATCGTCGACGATTAAAACCTGATGATTCATGCCTGCATTAAACCCCGATAATTCATGCCTGTCACCTTATTTTACAATCTTTTACATTTATTTAACGAACATTTACAAGGGCGAAAAACATCCTTTACATCTTCCTGCTATCTTGAGGGCGAGTTTGAAACATCAATTAATCACCTCAACACAAAGAAAGGAGTCAAAAAATGAAAACAAGAAACAAGGTTTTAATCGGCGCGGGCGTTCTCTTTTTGGTTTTGGCTGTATCCGGATACGGATTGGTATCGGCTTACGGGCCATGGGGCGGTCCCTGCGGAGGCTATCCTCACCGGTTCCATTCCCGGGGATTCCATTCCGACGCGCACCACAAGGACATGGCGGATTATGTCCTTTGGCGGATGGATAAAAAAGCCGGGCAACTGAATCTCACGGCGGCACAAAAAGCCAAGTACGAGGCCATCAGGGAAAATCTAAAAAGTCATTTATCAGAATTTCAGACCGGACACAAAAAGATGAAGGACCAGTTCGACAGGGAAATAAACAAGGAAGAGCCCGACATGAAATTGCTGGTTGAATCCACAAAGACAAAACTCCATGAGGTATCCGGCTTCATGAACAAGAATCTGGATCTGCTTCTGGATTTCTACTCTTCCCTGGATAACCGTCAAAAGGCTATGGTCAATGATGAGATCAGGGAAAGAATGAAATATCACCGGTCATGATGCGGAGGAAACGTGGAGCCTTCAAAATGAAGGCTCCACGCAACAAAACGGCTTTGTTAAAAAGGAGGGAATCCGTCGATGAAAAGGACTCTGTATATTCAACTCGATACCCAAAAATGCAAAGCATGCTGGAAATGCATTGAGAGCTGCTCGAACAATGTCATCAGTAAAATCAATTTGCTCTGGCACAAACACGCCCGTATCAAAAATGATGACCAATGTACGGGTTGTTTAAAATGTGTGAAGGCATGCGACTCCGGGGCATTGACAAAAATTTAAAAAAAAGAGACGGGGGACCTTATGACGGAGAAAAATCCATCATTTCCTTTTTTAATCAACCTCGGATTGCTGGTCTTTGGGGCAGCCATGATTTTTTCCGGCCTATTAATACAAATCGGCTACCACATGGGGCATCACGGGGAAATTGATGCCGGCCATTTAGTTTTCGGCCTCAATTATTTCACCTGGTCGCTGATTCATAAAATGGCCATTGTCATCATATCCATTGCCATGGTCTTTCATATCGTTCTGCATGGGAAATGGTATCAAACCGTATTACGGAAGAAAGAGTTGTTCTTTAAAAACCAACAAGTCATTGTCTTAACGATAGTCTCGATTTTAGCAGCGATTACCGGTTATCTTGCCTGGTTCATAAATCTGAGCGGCGGCACGGAATTTAGCAGAAAATTTTATATTGAGATACACGACAAAATTGCATTGATCTTGATGGTGTATCTAATTTTTCATGTTGCGAAAAGATTCACATGGTTTTTGACTGCTTTCGGGAAGATAAGAAGTAAGAAGAAACAGGAAAAATCCGATTGGCATCGAGAAACGCCCTCAACCGCTGAAAGTGAGGAGTAAGGATTAGCGGAGGCCCTTAAAAGCGACAGGTCCACGGTGGTGGCTGTTGTCATGCCGCAAAAGGTCATGTTTGCGGAGGTGACGTCGCCCCTGGCGGGATGAGGACGGTAACTTTCTTCTTGATTTAAAAAATATTAATCCATTATATACATATAACCGTTTGTCTCGTTTAACCAGAACGCCTTCCTTAGTGTATGCGTAATTCAGAGGCATTCATTTCACCGAACGGCATTAGGATCGAATTTGAATAGGTCTTCTTTTTGATCTCTTTTCTTCGTGTTCCCATTATCGGCTATATTCAAATCGTTAAATAAAAAATAAGAACATCTTGACAGGAGGTTGATGAAATAACGTGGAAGATATTGAATTTCTTGAAAGCATAGAAGCGGAAGTGCTCCGTATGGGCGGCGGTGTGAAAAAGGGCAGCATTGCAAAATGGGAACTTGAAGCGGCCCAGGAAATCCGGGTCTCCATCAGACCCCCCAGGCAATTAAGCTCCACGGAGCTTTTCACGCTTCGGAAACTGGATCCGGGCGAATATCGCCTGATGTTGATTGCCGTTCCCAGAAAGGCGGAAGGAAACGGCGCGAATGACCGCATTAATCATCTCGGTTATTCCGTTCATGACGACATATCCGCTTTGAAGGACAAGACGTAAACCGGCAGGCAGTGGCGATGATGATAATATTTCAATAAATGAATGAAAGGGAGGTTATCATGATCAGAACAGCAAAGCAGTATATTGAAAGTTTGAACGACGGCAGGGACATTTATATCGAAGGGGAGAAGATCCCCGATATCACGAAGGATGTCCGCTTTCGCGGCGGGATAAACGGCAGGGCTTATGCCTACGAACTGTACAATCATCCCGCCTTCAAGGATTTCCTGACCGTAGAGGAGGACGGCGACAGATACCTTTTCCTTTGGAACCAGCCTAAAACAAAGGAAGACTTGATCAGGCGCAGAGATGTGTATTTAACCTGCATGCGCTGGGGGGCGGCGATGAGCGGCATGGGCCCCGACGCCCTGGCTGCGTCCGGCGTCACGGCGGCGAGAATGGACAAAGCCCTGGGCACCCACTATACGAATGCCGTGGAGGATTACCGGCGGCATCTCCGGAAAGACGATCCGGCCATCACCGGCGCCATCACCGATGTCAAGGGAAACCGGAGCCTTCGCCCATCCGCCCAGGAACAGCATAAAGATTTCTATGTCCGCTGCGTTGAGAAGCAAAAAGACGGGATCATCGTCCAGGGCGCGAAGATTCACATCAGCGCCACACCGACCTGCAATGAATTGATTGTGTCTCCGTCGCGGGCGCACCGCGAAGAAGATAAGGATTACGCCGTCGTATTTGCCACGCCGGTCAATGCGAAGGGCATCAAACTGATCACAACGCCGCCCCATGTCCATGAGGCGGACGATGAGGAGGCGCTATGGAACTGGCCCCTCCACGGCCGGGGCAAGGGCGTCAGCGAATGCCTGATTGTCTTTGACAATGTTTTTGTCCCCTGGAACCGGGTTTTCATGTGCGGCGAATGGCAGTTTTCCAGAGACCAGGCCTGGATGTTCGGCGTCTTTCACCGGCTTTTCGTCACCTGCCACAAGGTCATTTCAACGGAAGAGGCGGCAGGCGCGGCGGCATTGATGGCGGAATACAACGGCCTTGACCGCTATCCGCATATCCAGGAGAAACTGGCATGGCTCGCCATGCATGCCCAGCTTCTGGATGCCATGTCCCGGGCCGGATGCGAAAATCCCGACATCTTTTCCGACATCGGCCTGGCAACACCGGGTCAGATGTACACCAACATTGCCAAGTACGTCTTTGCCAATGACCAGCACGAACAATCGAAGGTCCTTGCGGACATCGCCGGCGGTCTTGCCACGACGGTTTTTTCTTATAAGGATTGGCAGAATCCGGAAATCAAACCTTACATCGACAAATATCTGGCCGCCAAGGACGGCATCCCGACGGAACACCGCCTGAAGGCCTTCCGGCTGGTCAAGGATCTTGTAGGCCATGGACTGGACGGCGCCTGGATACATACGGAAGGATCCCTTGCGGCGCAAAAGATGGCCATCTTCGCCAACGCCCCCTGGGAAAAATATAAAGCCATCGCCAAACGGGTGGCCAATATACCCGGCTGGGAGCAGGATCCCGATATGAAGGGTCTGCCGCCGCTTCCGGCAAAGTGGCTTTTCTAACGCACCGCCCGCCAATGGATTTGATTGAGGGCCGGTGACGCTTCTCATCGGCTCTCAATCCGTCTGTTTCCTTTACGGGACCCCTCTTTCGGCATGGGAGCCCGAATGAAGACATGGTGTTTTTTTCGCTGGACATTCAGATTGATCCGGACATGAAAAATGGCTTTTTTTAAAGATCCGTTTCGCTACCGCTGGCTCATGCTCGGCGTCCTGGGGGTGATCTATTTCCTGGCGTGCCTGCACAGGATATCCCCCACGGTGATCGCCCGCGACCTGGTGAATGAATTCGGGGCTAATGCAACGGCCCTGGGCCTGATGTCTTCGACCTACTTCTATTTCTATGCCGCTGTTCAACCCCCTGTCGGCATCTTATCGGACACGATCGGACCGCGCCGGGTGGCGACTATTTTTACCCTGATTGCCTGCCTGGGTTGCCTGGTTTTCGGGCTTGCCCCGAATATGTTCATGGCCGGCGTAGGCCGGGGGTTGATCGGCATCGGCGTGGGCGGCATTTTCGTACCCGGACTGAAGATTTTCTCCGGCTGGTACAAACCCAACGAATTTGCCTGGGTGACCGGCATCTTCCTGGCCCTGGGCAACCTCGGAAACCTGTCAGCCTCCCTGCCCCTGACCTATTTGGTCATGGGTCTCGGCTGGCGCTTTTCTTTCATCGTCATTGCGGGCATTTCCATTCCTCTTGCGGTCCTGGCGTGGGTAATCCTTAGAGACAGGCCTGAAGATAGAGGCTGGCCCCCCATTGTGGAAACATCCCCACTCGATGCCTTACCGGCAACCAACGTTCCGAACGGCCTGCCAGCCGGCAGGCGGTTTGGAATAATTTTCAAAAGCCCCGGCTTCTGGATGATCACCCTTTCCTATTTTTTTACCAGCGGACCCGGCCTTACCTTTCAGGGACTCTGGTCCGTCCCCTATTTGATGGATGTTTACGGATACACCCGTCTTCAGGCCGGAGGGCTCTTGATGATCATGCCCCTTGGATTTATCACCGGATCTCCCTTAATTGGTTTTCTGGCTGATCGATTGAATATAGGACGGAAGCAGATCCTTTTATTCACGCTGTTTCCCTCCGTCGCTTTTTGGTTCATATTTTTCATTTCCGGCGGCAGGATCGACAGTGTGTTCATCGTCCCGATGTTTTTTCTCATGGGCGCCTGCGGCGGCGGGGCACTTTCCCTGTACATGACCATCCTCAAAGAATTTTTCCCGGCCCGGCTTACAGGAACCGCCGTCGGTTTCATGAATCCGGCGGGCTTTCTGGCCGCGGCCCTCTATCAACCGTTTACGGGCTACCTCATGGACGCTGTCGGCAGAACCGGTTCGGCCTACCCCCTGACAGCTTATCACCAGGTGTTTACGGTATTTTTCATATCGATGCTCATTGCCTTCGGTTTAATCCTGTTGCTGAAAATTCCTCACGTCCGGAAGACGGAAGACCGATAGAAGGATTCAAACCGGATTGTATTTTGTCGAAGGCAAAGGAACTGATGCCGCAGGAAAGGCCCCTCTCAGGCTCAAATGCAAACCCGGAAATGGGCTTGACCGTCGTCAGCGGGATAGCCACGCTCATCCGGTTGAAGTGTACTTTGTATAATATTTCTTTGCATTTCATGGTCAGGCATCTAAATATCTTTTTTGAAAATCAAGCCTTCAAATACAAGACTAAACTATAATTGGTCGGACAAGGGCATTAAATACTGTATGAAATGTGGAGCGCTGGACATGTATCTTTCCCGTCAATAAAAAAGATAGGCTTCATAAAGAGGAGAGAAAACAAAAAAATACGTTTAGGCCTGTGACTATTAGCATTAATGGTGCTGATTTATTCGTCATTAATGCATTTAAAAGTTGCATCGTTTATAAAAAGTTGTATTATTCCATGCAATTAAAATAATATTTTAGCTTCCCCAAATAATACTTATATAGCAAGATTCGACTCGCGGGATAAACGTTATCGCCGTTCGTCGGCTAAAGCAATATCTCATCCAAAATAAAAGCAATAAGAAGATCAATATATGGCCATTAAAAAATCCGAATTATACAGTTCCCTCTGGGCAAGTTGCGATGAACTGCGCGGCAGCATGGATGCCAGCCAATACAAGGATTATGTGCTGGTCATGCTGTTTATGAAATACATATCCGACAAAAAAGACCCCCTGATTGATATCCCCCCGGATGCCAGCTTCTACGATATGGTGAAGCACAAGGGCAAGTCGGACATTGGCGACAAAATCAACAAGATTATTGGAGCATTTGCCCAGGCCAACGGATTAACGGGTGTGATAACCGTTGCGGACTTTAATGATGATGAAAAACTGGGCAAAGGAAAGGATAAAGTTGATAAACTGAGCAACCTGCTTGAAATCTTTGAAAAGTCAGAACTTGATTTCAGTAGCAACCGTGCAGAAAATGATGATTTGCTGGGGGATGCGTACGAATACCTGATGCGGCACTTCGCCACGGAAAGCGGAAAGAGCAAAGGCCAGTTTTACACGCCTTCGGAAGTTTCCCGCATTATGGCCAAAGTCATTGGTATCAGCAAATCCAAAAGCCAGACAGAATCACTTTATGACCCCACCACCGGTTCCGGTTCCTTGCTTTTAAAATCGGCCGATGAAGCGCCGCACGGCATCACCATTTACGGCCAGGAAAACGATAACGCCACCCGCGCCCTGGCCGTGATGAATATGTGGCTGCACAGTAACCCCGATGCCGATATTGTCCAGGGTAATACCCTCGCCGCGCCGCAATTTACCGATGAAACCACCGGCAAACTCAGACAATTTGATTATGGCGTTGCCAATCCGCCATTTAGCTACAAGTCATGGATGAACGGTCTGGACCCGAACAATGACCCTTACAAGCGCTTTGACGGCTATGATGCCGTGCCGCCAAAAAAGAATGGCGACTTTGCCTTTCTGCTGCACCTGATTAAATCCCTCAAATCAAAAGGCAAGGGCTGTATTGTCATGCCCTTGGGCGTGTTGTTCCGCGGCAATGCCGAAGCGGACATCCGCAGAAAAATTATTCAAAAAGGGTACATCAAAGGCATTATCGGATTGCCGCCCAACTTGTTTTACGGCACGGGCATTGCCGCCTGTCTGGTTGTGCTGGATAAGGAAGATGCCGACAAGCGCGACAGCATCTTTATGATTGATGCCAGCAAGGGCTTTATCAAAGACGGCAACAAAAACCGCCTGCGCGAGCAGGACATCCATAAAATCGTGGACACTTTCAACAACCGTATTGAAACACCCAAGTATTCACGGATTATACCTATTGCGGAAATTGCCGACCCGAAAAACGACTTCAACCTGAACATTCCAAGATACATTGACAGCCAGGAAGAAGAAGACTTGCAGGACATTGAAGCCCATCTGCTGGGCGATATTCCCAATCGGGACATTGATGATTTAAGCCATTACTGGCAGGTTTATCCGACGCTGAGAAGCACTTTATTTCAACCCAGCAAACGAGTCAACTACGCCGCTTTGTGCATTGCTCCGGAAGATATTAAAAACACCATTTTTAACCATCCGGAGTTTACCGCCTTCGGCAAAAAGATGTTTGCCGTGTTTCAAAAATGGCGAACGGAAACCATTGCCTATACCAAAGCATTGACCAAGGGATTGAAACCGAAAAAAGAAATCCACATCATTTCTGAAAACTTGCTCGCGCATTACGAAAACAAGCAACTTACCGACCCATACGCCATGTATCAGCACCTGATGGACTATTGGGCCGAAACCATGCAGGACGATTTTTACGAACTGGCCGCAGATGGCTGGAAGGCCGGAAACGCCGTCAAGCGGATCGAGAAGAAAACCAAGAAAGGCGACAAGGAAATCATCAAACAGGTGGCCGGTCTGGAAGGCCTGGAAGGCACACTCATCCCGCCTGCTTTAATCATTCAGGAATATTTTGCCAAAGAACAAAAAGCCATTAATGAAATGGAGGCGCAAGCCGAAACGTTGAATGCCACGATGGATGAACTGCGCGAAGAACAAGGCGGTGAAGACGGATATTTTGGCGACCTGGAAAAAATAAACAGAGTTTCGGTAAATGGGAAGTTGAAAATTGTGAATGGTGAGTTGAGAATGGTGAATGGTGAGTTGAAAATGGCGAATGAAGAACATTCACAATTTGCCATTCACAATTCACCATTAAAAGCTGAAGCTGACTTTTATAAAGAATACCTAAAACTGATGGACGAAGAAGCCGAAATCCAGAGCAAAATTAAAACCGCTAAGGCCGAACTGGAAAAGAAAGTGATCGCCCAATATCCCAAACTGAGCATTGATGAAATCAAGACCATCGTTACCGAGAAGAAATGGATGGCAGAAATGGCCAAACGCATCAACGACGAAATGGACAACATCAGCCACCGCCTGACCCAGCGCATCAAAGAACTGGCCGAACGCTATGAAACGCCCCTGCCCAACCTGGAAGGAGAAGTCAGCCGGTTGGAGCAGAAAGTGAAAGCACATTTAGCAAAAATGGGGTTTTAGAGGTGATCTTGTCGCAAAAATATGCTATATTTGCGACAAAAAATCAGGGCATATATGACAATAAGCATAGAATTACAGGTACTTAATAAAATAAAGAAAGCCAGGAGGGGTTCGCTGTTTTTCAGTGACAGTTTTACCAGCCTGGGCAATGCCAAAGCCGTGGGAAAAGCGTTGGAAAGATTAGCGCAATCGGGAGAACTTTACCGTGTGGCGACCGGCATATATGTGCATCCGGTTAAAGATGACATTTTAGGCGTCGTGATGCCCGGCATCGAAGATATTGCCAAAGCCATTGCCAAACGGGATAAAGCGCGCATCCTGCCGACAGGAAGTTATGCTTTGTACAAACTCGGATTGAGCACGCAGGTGCCTTTAAATGTGTTGTATTACACGGACGCCTCGGCACGGAAAATAAAATTGGGCAAACAGACGATCACGTTTAAAAAGACCAGTGCCAAAAATTTAGCTGCAATCGGTGCGCTCAGTAAACTGGCCATTCAGGCATTGCGGGCCATCGGCAAAGACAGGGTCAGCGATCAGGAGCTGGAAAAGATTCGGGAATTACTGAAAAAAGAGAAACCCTACCATTTACAGCATGATATAAAGCTTGCGCCGGAATGGATCAGAAAATTACTCCGGCCGGTTATAAGCGAGCTGCCCAATGAATGACTTGACGCATCTGAAAGAATGGCTGAAATTATCCGATCAGCAGCGGCTGAATATCTACACCGAAACCGGGAAACGCGCCGGTTTGCCGGCCTTCGTTATTGAAAAAGACTGGTGGGCGGTCCACATCTTGTCCCTGATTTTTTCAATGGAATGTGCGCCCGCACTGGTTTTCAAGGGCGGCACTTCGCTCAGCAAGGGCTGGAACCTTATTCAGCGTTTTTCGGAAGATATCGATTTGGCGCTGAACCGGGAGTATCTCGGCTTTAGCGGAACATTAGGTTCAGCCGCTATGCGCAAATTAAGAAGAAAATCCCATGAATTTCTGACGACTGTTTTTGTGCAGGAACTCCGAGATAAATTTACAGGAGCAGCCTTTGCAGAGGTTACGGTAAAAGTCCGCGAAGTGAAAAACCACGATCAGGATCCCGTCATTATTGAAATCTATTATCCGAAATTGACCGAGCAGGAAACCTATTTAAAACCCGGCGTCCTGATTGAAATCGGCAGCCGTTCGCTGACAGAACCCTTTACCCGCAAAACTTTTGGCACCCTGGTGGCGGAAAACTTTTCTGAACAGCCCTTTGCCGATAGACCGGTCCATATACCGACCGTCAATCCTGAACGCACCTTTCTGGAAAAAATCTTTCTGCTCCATGAAGAATTTCAACGCCCTCAGGAGAAAATACGTGTTGACCGCCTGAGCCGTCACCTTTACGACATCGAAAAATTAAGCCGGACGGAATTTGTGGAAAAGGCGCTTTGTGATGCTAAACTGTACCAAACCATTGTTGAACATCGCCGCTTGTTTAACAGTCTTCCGGGGCTGGATTACGCAAATCACAGCCCGGATAAAATACGCTTTATCCCGCCTGCTGCCCTGCTTGGCGCATGGGAAAACGATTATCAGCAGATGCGGGAAAATATGATCTACGGGGAATCCCTGATCTTTGCAGAGTTGATCAGCATACTGGCCGAACTTCAAGCCAGAATCAACCGGATTGAATGGTAGGGTGGGGATTGTGAATGGTGGATTGTGAATGGTGAATGGTGTTTGGCAGGCGGTACGTGGCAGGTGACAAATGGTAGAAGCAATGGAAATACCAAAAGGGTTTAAGAAAACTGAGCTGGGGATTATTCCGAGTGATTGGGAAGTAAAAACACTGGGTGGCGTTGGCGAGGTAAAAATGTGCAGGCGTGTTTTTAATCATGAAACCCAATTTGAAGGAACAATTCCTTTCTATAAAATTGGAACTTTTGGAAAAGAAGCAGACGCGTATATTTCAGAAGACCTTTATAACAATTATCGTCAAAGGTTTTCATTCCCTAAAAAGGGCGACATATTAATTTCTGCTGCCGGCACAATTGGTAGGACATTAATTTACGATGGTACGCCCGCATACTTTCAGGACTCGAACATTGTATGGATTGATAATAAAGAAAGTCTTATTTCCAATAATTTTCTTTACCATGTCTTTCAAGTTGTAAAATATAACACCGAAGGCGGAACTATTCAGCGACTTTACAATAACATCTTAAGGAGCACAAAATTTCTTTGCCCGCCCACTAAAGCCGAGCAAACCGCTATTGCCACCGCCTTAAACGATGCCGATTCACTCATTACCCAATTAGAAAAACTCATTGCCAAAAAGCGAGCCATCAAGCAAGGGGCTATGCAGGCGTTGCTGACGGGTAAAAGAAGATTGTCTGGTTTTGAGCAAAAGAGATTTAAGGAAACAGATCTTGGTTTAATTCCGAGTGATTGGAATTTACATATTTTGGGTGAAGTTTCATACATGAAAGGAAGAATTGGTTGGCAAGGTTTAAAGCAGACTGAATTTACAATGAATCCTGATGAACCATTCTTAATTACAGGAATGAATTTTAAAGACGGCGAGATAAGGTGGGATGAAGTTTACCATGTACCTGAAGATAGGTATCAAGTGGCTAAAGAGATTCAACTCAAACAGGGAGATGTATTAATTACAAAAGATGGAACCATTGGGAAATTACTTTATGTCGAGCAAATTCCATATCCTCATAAAGCAACCTTGAACAGTCATTTATTGGTCTTTAGACCTATTGCGAAAAGTTACGATCCACTTTATTTATATTATAATTTATCATCATCTTATTTTAAAAATCATATTGAACTAAATAAATCTGGAACAACTTTTTTTGGTATTTCACAAGAAACAGTTAGTAAATATTTAATTCCCCTCCCGTCTACCATCGCCGAACAATCTGCCATAGGTAACGTCCTATCCAATATGGACGCGGAAATAGAAACTCTGGAAAAGAAATTGGATAAATACAAAATGCTCAAACAGGGCATGATGCAAAATTTGTTAACGGGGAAAACGAGACTAATGGGTTAATTGTGAATGGTTAATGGTGAATTGTGAATGAGATGAAAGAGAATGTCATCAAAGATAAGAGTTTTGCGTTTGCTCTGAGGATTGTAAAGATGTTTCAGTTTCTACAGTCCGGGAAAAAAGAGTTTGTTTTAAGCAAGCAACTGCTTAGAAGCGGAACTGCTATTGGTGCTTTGGTCAGGGAGGCGGAACAGGCCGAGAGTAAGGCCGATTTTATTCATAAAATGGCTATTGCTCAAAAAGAAGCGAACGAAACTGATTATTGGATAGAATTATTGTTCCAATCTGGCTATTTGGAGGAGTCTTCATACAAATCAATCATTTCGGATGTCATTGAGCTGAAAAAACTGCTCGCATCCATTCTATTAACTTCCAAGGGCAACCATTATGGCAAAAAATAATTCACCATTTACCATTCACAATTCTCCATTCACCATTCATAATTCCACCATTGGAAACCTTGAGCGCGCAACCCAAAACAGGGTAATTGCCCTGTTCCAGAATGAGCTGAAGTATCGCTATCTCGGCAACTGGGAAGAACGGGAAAACAACAGCAATGTTGAAGAAGAAATCCTGGCCGCCTATCTTGCCCGGAAAAAATACAGCCCAAACCTGATTAACAAAGCGCTGTACGCATTCGGCAAGGCGGTTAATGACCAAAGCAAATCCCTTTATGATGTGAACAAGGCAGTTTATTCTCTGCTGCGCTACGGCGTAAACGTCCAGCCGGAAACAGGCCATAACAAAGAAACTGTTTGGCTGATTGACTGGCAACATCCTTTGGAAAACGACTTTGCCATTGCCGAAGAAGTCACCATCAAGGGCCTCCATAAAAAACGCCCGGACATTGTTCTGTATGTCAACGGCATTGCCCTGGGCGTATTGGAACTAAAGCGCAGCACAGTATCCATCTCTGAAGGCATCCGCCAGAACCTGGATAATCAGAAACATATTTTTATCAAGCCGTTTTTCTCCACGGTTCAGTATGTCATGGCCGGGAATGATATTGAGGGCATCGCTTACGGTGCCATTGAAACCAAAGAAAAGTATTTCATGAAATGGAAAGAAGTCAGCGAAGAAATCAATAAAAATGATTTCCACCTGCTGCAACTGACCAAACCCATCCGCGACCGTGCGGCCAAATATGATTATCCGCTGGATAAAAATATTGTGGAGCTGCTCCACAAGGAACGCTTCATTGAATTGCTCCATGACTTTATCGTATTTGACCGCGGCATCAAAAAACTATGCAGGCACAATCAGTATTTCGGCACGAAAGCCGCGCAAGACCATGTGCGGCGTAAAGAAGGCGGCATCATCTGGCACACACAGGGGAGCGGCAAAAGCCTGACGATGGTGTGGCTGACCAAATGGATACGGGAATACAATCCCAACGGCCGGGTGCTGATCATCACCGACCGTGAGGAATTGGATGAGCAGATTGAAAAGGTTTATAAAGGCGTTTCGGAAAACATTTACCGTACAAAAAGCGGGAAAGACTTACTGGGCAAACTCAACGACAATTCGCCCTGGCTGATGTGTTCGCTGATCCACAAATTCGGCGGCAAAGAAGAAGGCGATGTGGATGCCTATTTACAGGAATTAAAAAGCAGCATCCCGACGGACTTTAAGGCCAAAGGCGACATCTATGTGTTTGTGGATGAATGCCACCGCACCCAGTCCGGCAAGCTGCATGACGCCATGAAATATTTCCTGCCCAACGCCATGTTTATTGGTTTTACGGGAACGCCGCTTTTAAGAGACGATAAGAAAACGAGTTTTGAGACTTTCGGGAAATTCATTCACACGTATAAATTTGATGAAGCCGTGGCCGACAAAGTTGTTCTGGATTTACGCTATGAAGCCAGAGATATTGAGCAAAATATTACCTCCATGGCTAAGATTGACGAATGGTTTGATTTAAAAACAAAGGGACTGACCGAATTTGCCAAAACCGAGCTGAAGCAGCAATGGGGAACGCTGAAAAAAGTATTCAGTTCAAAATCGCGCCTGGAAAAAATCGTGATGGATATGATGATGGACATGGCGAAAAAGGAGCGTCTGCAAAACGGCAGGGGCAATGCCATGCTGGTATCCGATAGCATTTACAATGCCTGCCGCTACTATGAGCTGTTTCAAAACGCGGGGTTGAAGAATTGCGCTATTGTGACATCCTTCATTCCCACCTATGCCGATATTAAAGGTGAAGAAACCGGCGAAGGTTATACCGAGAAATTAAAGCGTTTTGAGATTTATCAAAAAATGCTGGCGGAATATTTCAACGAAGCGCCCGAAGAAGCCATCAAAAAAGTTGAACAGTTTGAAAAAGAAGTGAAGACAAAATTTGTTGATGAACCTGCGCAAATGAAATTGTTGATTGTGGTCAATAAACTGCTCACCGGATTTGACGCGCCGCCCGCCACGTACCTCTACATCGACAAGAAAATGCAGGACCACGGACTGTTTCAGGCAGTCTGCCGCGTCAACCGTTTGGATGGCGATGATAAAGATTATGGCTATATTGTTGACTATATGGATTTGTTTGACAGCCTCAAAAACGCTTTTACCGATTATACCTCCGGCGCTTTTGATGCTTATGAAAAAGCGGATGTAGAAGGATTATTGAAAGACCGTTTGAAGAAAGGCAAGGAACGCCTCGACGAGGCGCTGGAAGCCATCAAAGCATTGTGCGAACCGGTGGAGCCGCCCAGAGACAGCATGGCGCATATCCGTTACTTCTGCGGCAAAAACACGGAAAACCCGGATGACCTGAAAGACACGGAACCCCGGCGGGTTTCGTTATATAAACTCACCATTGCGCTCATCCGCGCTTATGCCAACATTGCCGATGAAATGACAGAGGCGGGCTACACAGACAAAGAAGCCGCACAAATCAAATCCGACATCAAGCATTTTGAAAACCTGCGCAAAGAAATCCAGCTGGCCAGTGGCGATTATATTGACTTGAAGCAATACGAACCGGCGATGCGGCACTTGATTGACAGCTACATCGGCGCGGAAGAAAGCCGGATGCTGGCAAACTTTGATGATTTAAGCCTGGTGGAACTTTTGGTGTCGAAAGGTGAAGATGCCGTCAAGGATTTGCCCAAAAACATCCGGCGCAATAAAGAGGCCATGGCGGAAACCATTGAAAACAACCTGCGGAAAGCCATCATCGAAAAATCCCCGACCAATCCGATGTATTACGAGAAAATGAGTGTTCTACTGGATGAACTCATCAAAATGCGCAAAGAAGAAACGCTGGAATACGAGAAGTATTTGAAGGAAATCATCGCCGCATCCCGCAAGGTTATGAAACCGGAAACGGCTGCCGACTATCCGGTTTCGCTGAACACCGGCGCAAAGAGAGCCTTATATGACAACCTGGGGAACAATGAAGCTTTGGCAAACGCGCTGGATGAAAAAATCATGAAAACCAAAAAAGACGGCTGGCGGGATAATCTTCAAAAAACGAAAGCCGTGAAATACGCCATTTCCGAAGAACTCAATGAACACAACATTAAAGAGCCTGATGCGGAATGTATATTAAACGTCGTTCGAAACCAGCGTGAGTATTAATGAAGCAAATAACGATTAGTCATATAAAAATCGATGTGGTTTTGAAGGACATCAAAAACATCCACCTTGGCGTTTACCCGCCCGAAGGCCGGGTTCGCATCGCCGCGCCGCTGAAAATGAATGAAGAGGCCATAAGGCTATTTGCCATTTCCAAATTAGGCTGGATCAAAAAAAACCGGCAGAAATATGAAGGGCAGGAGCGGATTTCACCCAGAGAATACAAACAGCGAGAAAGCCATTACTTCCGGGGTAAAAGATATTTGCTGCGTATTACCGAAACAGAAGCCCCGCCCAAGGTTGTGCTGAAAAACAAAGCGTACATTGACCTTTATGTCCGACCGGGCTCATCTACTGAAAAACGTCACGAAATCATGACCGAATGGTATCGGGCTGAACTGAAAAAGCAGATTCCCGCCATCATCGAGAAGTGGGAAAAGATTTTAAATGTGAAAGTAAACGCATGGCAAGTCAAACAGATGAAAACCAAATGGGGTTCGTGCAATATCGAAAAGAAAAGAATTTGGATTAACCTGGAACTGGCCAAGAAGCCGCACCATTGCCTGGAATATATTATCGTTCATGAAATGATTCATTTCTTAGAGCGCCATCACAAAGATAAATTTCTTTATTACCTGGACACCTATCTTTCCAACTGGAAGAAGCTGAGAACCGAACTCAATAAACTACCGGCAAGCCACGCGGATTGGAATTATTAATTTACTAAAGGGCTTTTTTTAAAAATGCGGGTTGAAAGTTACAACTCTAAAATATTTTTCCAAGATCAAGATTACAATAAATAACGGTTAGAACTCTGGGACAACCAAGGACGTATAGGTATGCAGGAGGGGAAATTATACGTTAACCGGATCAACATGATATTTGTTCAGCGCACTTTTTCAGCATCCCGCTGTTTGCCGTTCCACCCGTTTTTTGACTGATCCGCCCGTCTTAACCCTTCGCCGGTATGACGGGCAAATCAATGAAGGATGCGCAATCTGCTCTGTGGAAGATCGTCTGAATGGCCGGGATGCCTTCCGCGTCCTCGCCGAAGGGGTTTCCCGTGTTCATGTTGCGGTCGATGCGGGGAAAATTGCTGCTCGTCACATCAATTCTGAGGCGATGTCCCCGGCGGAAGCAGTTGCTGGTGTTTGCCATGTTGATGACATATTCGCAGACCTCGCCGGGCGTGATGAATTCCTCATGGAGGATGCCCTTGCGGAATCGCGCCCGGATGCAGCCCTCCGCAATATTATAAGCCGCGCCGTCGGGGTGCACATCGACCAGCTTTGCCACAAAGTCCGTATCGCGCACCGTCGTTGCGGCGAAAAGATGAAGCACAATGGGGCCCGTGACTTCGACGTCTTCCTTGAATTCTTCCGTCGTGTAACACAGGACGTCGTTTCGCTGTTCCACCGGACGCTGGTCGAGAGGGCCCGCCACAATGGTGCCCATGTCGAGATTGCGGCCGCCCAGAGACGGGACGGGGAAGCGGGGGTTGTAAAGAAAGATGTCCGCCGGTTCCGACGCCGCCGGGCAATCGCGGGTGAGAAGTCCGTCGCCGTTTAAGGAATTGGCCTTCCCCTTGCTGCGGAAGAAGAAGCGCTGCCAGTCCGTCTGCGGCAGGGGCCAATCCGAGGCGCTGCGCCACCGGTTGATCCCCATGACAAAATATCGCACCGGCGCCATGGGGCGGGGCGGTTCGATGCCTTTGAGATATTTGTCAAAAAACGTGATGTGACGCTCCATCGTCATGCTGGCCGCGCCGGAGGCTTCATTGCCGAAATTGATGCCCGCCACATAGTTGGGAAGCCGGGCGCCGTGAATCCAGGGACCGCAGAGGACGTACTGATTCTCCCGTGCGAGGGCCGATCCGGCCCTTTGGCGCATGTTGACGAAATTGTTGAACAGGCCGCCCGCGTAAAGGTCGTACCAGCAGCCCGTATGGAAGCAGGGAACCTGAACCTTTTCATAAGGCCACAGCAGATCTTCATCCTTGGTGATCGCAGGCGGCACGGCACGGCCCTGGCGGGCAAGAAAATCGGCGCCGAGGCCTTCGATTTTAAAAAGGGGCAGGTCTTTGAGGGGCAGATGATAGAACATGTCCGTAATATTGATGCGGGCATCTCTTAACGTCATAAATTCCTTTGTCACGTCCTTGCCCTCTTTGGCCATGCGGACGAGCATGTCGAAAGCCATGCCGACAAAGTAGTTCAAGGACTGTTCCAGTTCGACGACGCCGGCCATGCGGGCCTCCATCAGGGGTCCCGACCCGATCACGGAGGGCGATATGGCCTTCAGATGGGGCGGGTTTTCAATGGCCGCGTTCCACTGGTTGCGTCCGAGATAAGAGCAGCCCACCATCCCGACATTCCCGTCGCACCAGGGTTCCGCAGCGATGCCCTCCACCGTATCGTAGCCGTCCTCGCCTTCCGCAGCGCCGATGGTAAATCCGCTGCCTTCGGATTCGAAACGGCCCCGGACGTCCTGCACGACAAAGGCGTAGCCGTTTGCCGCGGCATGATGGGCCGAAAGATAATCGCTGTGATGGCTGTACGTCTTGCCGTAGGGCGTGCGAACAATGATGGCCGGATGCTTCCGGCCGTCGTCGGGACGGAAGACGTCGGCGCGCAGGGTGACGCCGTCGCGCATTTTCAGGGGAACGTTGAAATCGACACGAACAGATGTTGCCATTTTTCCCTCCTTCAAATCGGGATTTGATCAGAATTGCGGATTTGATTGAACACAAACGTTTGGACGGATGGAGTATAAGTTTGCGGTATCCTTGATGTCAAGATATTTTAACTTTGAAATAGTCTTGTACCCCCCCAACGCCATGCCCCCCCTGTCCGGCAATTTTGCTTGACAACAGGAAGTGTATCTGATTAGGCGTCCGGTAGCGAATTCGGACGGCGGCATCTACTGCGGCAGTGGAAAGGGTAACAGGCGGCACAATGGCAAAGATAATCGGCAAACCGGGTTTTTACGGGTGGTGGAATGTTGGTCTGCTCTTTTTTGTTTATATGGTTATTCTGGGCATCGTTTTTTACGGATTTAACGTTATTTTTCCCGCCATGATTGAAGCCCAGGGATGGGGCCGGGGAGAGGCCGCCTGGGCCCATACGGCCAAAGGCGTTTTGAGCGCTTTTTTGACGCCCCTCGTGGCGCTCTTTATCAACCGCCGGGGCGGCCGTTTGAGCATGAACCTCGGTATCGCTGTCGTCGTGGTCGCCCTTGTTCTGCTTTCAACGGTGACATCAAAGCTGTGGCAATGGACCATCCTTTGGGGCGGCGTGATGCCCATCGGATTCGCCTTCGGGGGCGCCCTGCCGATTATGACCATCGTCAATTTCTGGTTCAGCAAGAACCGCGGCTCCGCCCTCGGCATCGTACTGACCGGCGCCAGCGTGGGGGGATTCATCGCCCAGCCCCTCTTTACGTGGCTGATCATGTATTCCGGCACCTGGAAGATTGCGTGGGCCGTTGCGGCGGGGCTTTCCCTCTGCGCGCTGGCCGTATCGTTCCGGATCAAAAACAAGCCCGAAGACCTCGGACAATATGCCGACGGAATATCTCCCGAACAGGCTCAGGCGGACGATGACGCCGGTCTTTCCGCAGCGGGCGCCCGAACCTACCGCAGCCCCATCGACTGGACGGTCAGGAACGCATTAAAAACCAGGGCACTGTGGATGATCGTCATGGCTTTTCTTGCGCAGGCAGCGGCCCTGTATCTCGTTACCGTCCACGGCGTCCTTCATCTGACGGACAAAGGGTATACGCCCATGGAAGCGGCGTCTTTTCTGAGCGTTCTGATTCTGATGGGGGGCGTTGCCCGTTTCCCCATGGGCATGCTGGCGGATCGCATTGAACCGCGGTGGATTCTCATGGTCATATTTGCCGTGATGGCGGCCTCTTTTATCGGCATTTGGCAGGCCCCCGGCATAATGGTGCTTTTTGTAAGCGGGATTGCCTTTGGATTCAGTTACGGCACCTGCACCGTGTTGTTTCCCGCCGTCCTGGGCAACTATTACGGACCCGGATCGTTTGCCAATATTTTTGCCTTTGTGGCTCCCCTGGTCGTCATTTTTATAGCGCCCGTTCCCGTCGCGGCAGGTTATATCGCCGATATCTACAAGAATTACGACCTGGCCTTCATCGGCATCACCGCCTTCATCATGGCTGCCGTTATCTGCTCCGCCCTGGCCGTGCCGCCCCGGGTTGAAAAAAAATGATGGTCAAGGGTCATATCCTGTATTGTGCAGCGGTTTAACTGCGGCGCCCCCTTATTCCTCTTCCGGATAGCGGGCGTGAATGGCTTTTATCAGATCAACGTTGTCGAAAAAGACTTCCATCATTTCCGGGTCGAAGTGCTTACCCGTTTCTTCTTTCATGGTTTCAAGAACCCGGTCTTCACTCCAGGCTTTTTTATAGGCCCTGTTTGATGCGAGCGCATCGTAGACGTCGGCGATGGCAACCACTCTTCCATAGGCAGGTATCTCTTCGCGGCTCTTTCCCCGTGCGCTTTTTCCCTGAGCTTCAAAGCCGGGAAGACTCTCGCCGGTCGCCGCATCGATATAGCCGGGGTAGCCGCCGCCATCCCATCGCTCATGATGGTTCAGGGCTACCAGATAGGCCGCTTCATCGAAATTCGAATATTTTTCATTGAAAAGGCGGGCCCCCAGAAACGTGTGCTGCTTCATGATCTGATATTCATCCTCAACAAGGTGGGCCGGTTTTTTAAGAATCACATCGGAAATCGCTACCTTCCCCACATCGTGAAGCATGGCGGCCATGCGCAGGGAGCCGAGATTACGGCGAATCACGTCATCGGCATCGCCACGGCGGCGGGCCCATGCCTCGTATATCGCCACGGCATAAGCGGCGACGCGGTTGACATGGGCGCCCGTTTCTCTGGGATCTCGCAACTCCGCCATGCTGATCATGCGCAGCAGCAGGGTCCTCGTCATTTGGGCGCGCTCGATCGCCACGGCGGCGCCGTTTGCGAAGTGGCGTATATACTGTTCGTCCTTCCGGGAAAAGGGAATGATCCGTCCCTTCCGGTCCATTGCGTTGATCAGCTGCAGGACGCCCACAACGGTCCCCAGACTCAGCTTCAAGGGTATGGTAAGCATGGACGTGGTGTGGTATTCGGAAAGTTCGTCATAGCGGGCGCCGAAGGAATAAGGGGCATTTTCCGGAATCATGTATACGTTGGGGATGTTCAGCATTTCGCCGTTGTTCGCTACGTAGCCCGAAATGGTCTGGTCGTCTATGGGCACGGTAAAGGTGGAATATATAAGTTTTTTCCCTTCCGGCAGCTTTTTTTGCAGCGTATTGTTCTGGTTGTACTGAAACTTGAGGATTGATCCGTCCACGATATAGATGGATCCCGCATCGGCATTGGTAAACATCCGTGCCTTGGTAAGGATATGCTCCAGGAGAATGTCGAGATCCTGAATCTGGGCGATATCGTTACCCAGTTGAATGATTTCTTTAAGTTTCTGTTTTTCGTCGAGCATGACGACCTCGCAAAAAGTCACACGGCAAATCCGCCGGCGTTGAGCATAGTTTCCTTTGTCCGGCGGCAGGACGGAGATCCTATTTCATATCTTCGTCCGATTCGATTCGTTATAGCAAAAAAATAAAATATTCTAAAGAAATTCATCATTCACAACAACCAGGCTCACCAGCGGCCAGGGAGCGCAGCTGAATTGCCATCCGGTGCAGCGCATAGGACCGCCCCGCTGAGTGAACCGGCATCCAAGCGTACACCATTGTGACAAGCAGGGCGGGCACGGCAAGCATCCCTGCTCCGACGAGCGAGGCAAAGGGTAAATGGTTGTTTTATGAATACCCGGGGCTATGGCGATACGCGATCTTCACCATTTACTATCCCTGAAGCGTAAACTTCGGAAACAGGAACACGGGTACCGGGTAAGGATTCGCAATCAACTGATTGCTCCGTATTTCCCGGAAAAGGAAAATGGATAACGCTAAACTTGCGATGACCGTAAGACCGGTTCGTGGGCCTTCCTGCCGTAAACCTTTTCATAGGCCCGGCAGTTTGGACATACACCGTCCTCGATGGTTTTCACAAACCAGAAGGCAAACCCCTTTTGATCCCGCCGCGCCTTTTTGCAGACAGGACATTCGACGCATTTTTGGGCCATCGCCCGGTCTTTTTCGGTAATTTGGGTATCCGTCACAAATCATGCCCCCCTTTCATTATCTTTCTTATCTATGGTCAATCGAAAGTCTGTCCGTTCTTTTTCCAGATCCCGCAACACTTTGATCGCCCTGTTAAAATCATCCCCCATGTGATTTTTTGAGTTATCGGCATACTTCCAGATGATCTCGAAAGGACCTTCGACGTCCGTGGAGAGGACATCCCAGAGGGCGTCAAGGTTGCGGCCGAAGTACTCCGGCAAAGACAGCCTCTTCAGGAGCTGGTCATAGAAATCATCAAGAGAACGGATCATGCGCCCGTTTAACATACATTTTTTTACCGGCATGACGGCACCTCCGTAAAAGTCCTGTAGTGGTTCACAGTCACAAACCGCTTGCCGTCCCTGGAAAAGATGAGGCGCTTCGCGCCCCTGTGACCGCCTTTGTAATCCAGGTCCGCCTCACGCCATTTATTTTCGGGAAGCCGCCCCTCCAGATTTCTGAACCGGTCGCCGCCCATGGACGCGCCCCGGAGGCCCTTCAACGACCACAAGTCTCTGCCCGGTTTCCAGCCCCGTGACCGGGCTTCCTGTTTGGTTACAAATTTCGGCGGAAGCTGTTTGTCATTCGATCTGTTCAGGCTGCGGAGGATTTCGATCAGTTCCCGCTCATCGATTTTCGGTACAAGCCGGGCATTCAGGATTTGGACAACCTTCTCGCAGGATTCGGCCGACGCCGGTACCGGCAGGAAGAGACAGATCCATATAAAGAAAATGAGAATGGCCGAACAGCTCGTTATCTTTTTCATTGTGCAAACACCACATTAATCACTTTTCTTCGGCAAATAATCTGCTCTGACGGGAGAAAACACTTCAACGGCTACGGAGTCTTCAAAAATATCCGCGCTGTGCTCAACACCGCCCGGGATGCACCAGCTGTCACCGGGCGTCACGTCGTATGTGTCGGACCCGATGGAAAGACAAATCCGGCCCTTTACGAGATAGCCTGTTTGTTCGTGGGGGTGAGAATGCTTTGGCAGTCGGCTGTCTTTTTTCAGCAGGAATTCGGCCATTAAGGTCTTCTCCCCGTAAACAATGGTTTTCTGTGAAATTCCCGGGACGGCACTGATGTATCCTTCATCAGATTGTTTCTGAAACATGCGTCATGTCCTTTTAGCTTATGCGAATTGCTTTTCCCATCTGTCAGACGAAACTGCGGCTTGTTTAATTTTGTTGGTCTCGTAAAAGTCGAATTCTGTCATTTCGAGGAGTCCCGCTGAAGCGGGACGACGAGAAATCTTTAATGATTTCGAGATTTCTCCCCCCGCAAAATGCGGGGTCGAAATGACATGAACGCTTCATTGCGACTTTTTACGAGGCCATCAATTTTGATCAAGTAAATAACCCAACTGTTTATATAAACCTCATTTTTTCTTTTTGCGATCATTTTTTCTATCGCCTCGGCATGTCTCGCCGGATCAAGGATTATGAGGTTCGGTGGCCGGGCCGCATCTTTATCCCGGTGATCCTGGGATGGGTTATTCCTTTCAATACACGGCCGATCAAACCGTTCTTCAAGTGAAATAAAAAACTCCTCAAACGGGGGCTTTGGCTAAGCAGTTTTTGCGGGTCATCAGGAAGCATGACCGGCTTGAAGCGGTCAGGACAGGCCGAGCTTTTTCATGCGCGTATAAAGCGTCGTCCGGTTCATGCCCAGCAGTTCGGCGACGCCGCCCGGACCGCCGATTTTGCCGCCGGTCTTGTTGATGAGAAACCGGATGTATCGGCGCTGCAGCTCGTCCATTGTCGGGGTTTCGGCGGAAGCGTCGTTGAGAAACGGATTCGATAAGTTCGGCAGCATGGATTCCAGCCGCTCATCGGCCGACAATAAGATGTAGCGCTCAATAACATTTTTAAGCTCCCGAACGTTGCCCGGCCAATGGTACGCGATTAACTTTGCCTCTTCCTCAGGAGAAAATGCGTGTCCCTTACAGTTATACTTATGCTCAAAATGATTCAGAAAATGAGTGGCAAGCAACGTCACGTCCTGGTCCCGTTCTCTCAGCGGCGGAATCTTGAATGATATGACATTCAGGCGGTAGTACAGATCTTGCCGGAAATTCCCCCTGGCCACTTCTTCCTCGAGGTTTCGATTCGTCGCCACGATCAACCGATAATCGGGCTTTAACGTCGTTATGCCGCCGATTCGCACAAAGGATTTGTCTTCCAGGACCCTCAGGAGCTTGGGTTGAACGAGTCTGGGGATTTCCCCCACCTCATCGATAAAAAGGGTCCCTTTGTCGGCCAGTTCAAGGCGTCCCGGCTTTTGATGATCGGCGCCGGTGAAGGCCCCTTTCTCGTGACCGAACAGTTCGCTTTCGATTAAATTTTCCGGAATGGTTGAAATGTCCACAACGATGAAGGGATATGGGCTGCGCGGGCTCATTTGATGGATTCTGCGGGCCAGGAGTTCCTTGCCTACGCCGGTTTCGCCAAGGAGCATGACGGGAGCGTCTATCGCCGCCACATGATCGGCTTTTGCTAATAGCTGTGTCATGAGGGCGCTTTGGGCGACGATTCCCCCATCGGCGAGGCTTTTCGTCCGGGCCTCCGTATTCAGGAGGAAACGCGCCTTTTGCTCCAATGATTGACCGTATTCAAACAGGCGTTCGATATAAGAACTCAGATGCCGGGATATTTTAAGCAGCAGGGATTTATCGATGGATTCAATGAAATTGTCGACGTAGGCATTGTCGAAGTACAGGATTCCTTTCACCCGGCCTTTGATTTCAAAAGGCAGACACATAATCGCCAGGATCTGAGTGGCCGCTGTTTTGCCAAGGCCTTGATGAGGCCGAAAAATCAGCGGCTGATGATTTTGATACGCCCCTAAGATGTGCTTCAAACTTGTCGATCGGAAAGACTCGGTTAATACATCCTTTTTAGTGAGGTTCCAGGCGGCTTTCAAGCTTGGAGAGGCGGAGCGTTTTTGATGGTCTTCAAACCAGAAAAGCCCGCCCCGTTCCGCTCCGTAAAATTTGGTCAAGACGGTTACCAGCCTGGTCAGCATCTCGTCCAGGTTGGAGCTGGGGGTGAATTCACCAAAAATATCCAGAAAGTTTTCCAGGATTCGTTCAGGGGGGTTCTTCTTTCCTGAAGCGAAAGCCGCCGTTTTCAAAAGAGGCCTCAGAACATCAGGAAAAACAAAGAAATCATATTTTGCCACTTTCCGCCAGGCCTGCTGGGCAAGAACGGCAGCCTCTTTTTGGAGACCGCTTTGCATGTGCAGTTTGGCCAGTTCCAGCCTGGTCTTGGCCAGTTCGATCGGGTCTCCCGATCGACGCAAATAACGCTCACTGGCCTGGAGGTTGGATTGAATGAAATCAAGATCATTTCCCTGATCGGCCTTCTCCAGCGCAAGAATGCGATGAGCGATCCCTCTTTGATGAATGTTGGGTCCCTCGATAATTCTTTGCAATTCCTGATGGAAACCGTGTTTGGCGTACGGGAGCCCCCGGAAATCATAGCCTCGCCGGTGGAACTCGAAATATTGCTCCAAAACCCACGGGAAGGTGTAGTTGCGAAACATAAACCCTCTTTTAACCGCTTCGCCCATGCCACGGCGGATGGATTGATAGCTCTCATCCAGTTGACCTTCCTGAAAATAATAATAACTCAAGCCGATCTGAGACAGGAAAAGAGACTGCACATTGTTGTAGGTAATGCTGTCCGCAAGTGATTTCTGAAGATGCTGGAGGCCCTGTTTTTGCTTGCCTGTCATGATGAGGATGATGCCTAAAGCCGATTCGAAAATGCTGGCTTCCCTGGGGCCGGCCTTTTCTGAAAAAAAACGGTAGCAGTATTCGAGGAATCCCAGAGAGCTGTGGAAGTGGCCGAGATAGGCGGCGCAATAACCATACAAGTAATAACCGAAGAAACTCAATATCTTGTCGTCTCGAAATTCGATGGGCTGTATGGAGTAATCGAAATATTTTATCGCATCTTTAAACATGCCCTGGAAAAAGTAATAGATGCCTCGGAACTCTGCGGCCTGGTTCCGAAAATCCTCATCGTCGATTTCTTCTATTTCTTCCAGACCCACCGTAAGATCGGCGATACTCTCAGACAGATTCTTGGTCGCGAAAGAAGAACAGCCCAGATTCAGGTTGATGATGGCTTCGGAGCGCCGGTCTCCCAAAGTCTTCGCGACAGATCGGGCCTGATGCATCCGTTGAAGCGTATCATCGGTGACCTGACCGATGCGCATGCGGACTTTCCACAAATCCAGCACTGAAGCAATAAAGATGCCGGCCAGATCCGGCTGGTGCGTCAATTGCGCCAGGAGCAAAACCGCATGCTCCAGATGTTTTGAGGCCTCCTGCAGTTTTCCATTCTCAACATCCGTCTTCGCTAAATTCCATTCCAATAAAGCGAGCTCGTCCTTCCTCGCTATTCGTGTGAGTAAAGCGGAGATAATATTTGTGCTTACGGGGTCTTTTAAGCCTGATTTGGGGATTCGATCCAGCAGGGTGGAAAGCCGGGCCGGATCATGAAACGATCTCAATTTCTTCCTGATCTTGACAGGCAGATCCTGGGACAGATGGTAGTCGTCCGCGTCCGTCTGCATCAACCAGCCCGCTTGTTTCGCTTTGTGGATCACATCAAGAAACGCTTCCGGAGAAAGAGAAACGAGGTTCCGCACAATGGGAAGAGAAACGGGATGTTCCAGGGTTTCAAAGACGGCCAGGACTTCCCACTGAGCGTCTGAGAGGTCGTAAAGGTTTTTTCTCACGGCGACACCCTCCTCTGCGGCTTTATGCATCATCTTGTAGCAAAGGATGGAGGCCGCCGTCAACGGAATTGTTGATATACAGACATGCATCTGTCTTCATACCAACAAAAGAGGAGATGATGTGAAAACCATATAAAATATTAATAATGATATAGGGCAATTACAAATATAATCCTTTTGGCATCTAACTTGCTAAATTCTCTTTAGGGCGTGAAGGTTGCGTGGGAAAAATGCATTGCCGAGATGATGATCAACATCAGCCGGGTTAGCCTCAAACAAGCTCGTCAAGGAGGAACAGCATGAGTCGGATAGAAGCCAGCAAATTTATCGCCGAAGCCTTTAAAGCATACGGCGTGACACACTTTTTTTACGTGCCGGTGATCATTCCGGGGGCCTGCAAAGAGATGCAGCAAATGGGCATCACGCCCGTCATGACCCACGGGGAGAAGGCGGCGGCCTATATGGCGGACGGCTATGCCCGCGTCAGCCATCGTGTCGGTGTCTGCGGGTCGCAGACGATCGGCGGCACCAATCTGGCGGCCGGATTGCGGGATCCCTACCTGGCTCGCATCCCGGTGCTGGCCATATCCGGGGGCAAACTGCCGCAGCACCGGTATCGTTTTACCTATCAGGAAATCGACGACATGCCCATCTATCAAGGCATCACCAAGTTCAATGCCACTGTGGAAAATGGAGAGCGCCTGCCCGATCTGCTGAATACGGCCTTCCGGGCGGCGACGACGGGGATGCCTCAGCCTGTTCATCTTGAGCTTCCCGGATTTGCCGGCATGAACATGGGGGATGTCGATGGGGATGTCGATATTGATCCGCGCTATGGACAATTCCCGGCTATACGCCCCCCCGCGCCGCCGGAGGATATCAACGCAGCGCTGCAGGCCGTCGGGAAGGCCAGGCGGCCTGTCATTGTCGCGGGTGGCGGCGTATCCTCCTCCGGGGCAGGGCCGGAGCTTGTTCAGCTTGCGCGGTTTCTGTCTATCCCCGTGGCGACAGCGCTCAACGCCAAGGGCGTTATTCCGGACGCCGATCCGCTGTCCATCGGCATCGTCGGTGAATATTCGCGGTCGTGCGCCAACCTCGCGGTGCATGAAGCCGATCTCGTTATTTACATCGGATCTCTGACGGGCGGCCTCGTCACGCGCGCCTGGTCCGTTCCTGAAAAATCCGCAAAGGTGGTCCACATCGACATCAACCCGGAGAACCTGGGCCGCAACTACATGCATACGATTGGGGTTTGCGGCGATGCAAAAGCGGTGCTCTTGCAGATGATGGCGGCCGCGAAGCAAAACGGTAAAACGGCGCCGCGCAAGGCGTGGCTTGATCGCATAAGCGCCCTCAAGACCGAGTGGCAGGAAAAGGTGAAACCCCTTGAGGCATCCGATGCGGTGCCCCTGCGGCCCGAACGACTCTGCCGCGAAATCTCCGACGTCCTGCCGGAAGATGCGGTTTTAGTCGGCGACACCGGCCATGCCGGATTGTGGATAGCGCAAAACTTTTATGCGACCGGCGAAAAACAGACCTTCATCCGCGCGCACGGATCTCTGGGGTGGAGCTTCCCGGCAGCGATCGGGGCGAAATGCGCCGCACCGGAGAGGCCCGTGGTCTGTTTCACCGGCGACGGCGGCTTCTATTATCACATGGCTGAAATGGAAACGGCGGTGCGTTACGGCATCAACGTCATCTGTGTCATCAATAACAACGAATCCCTGAATCAGGAGCAGGGCATCTGGGCGGGGACGACAGAATTCGACAAAAACTGGCGCTTCCATTCCGTCGATTTCACCGCCGTCGCCAGGGCCATGGGTTGTCTGGCTATAAAAGTTGAACGTCCCAAAGACATCCGCCCCGCCATGAAGAAGGCGTTGCAAGCCGATCGCCCGGTCGTTATTGAAGCCAAGACGGATTGGCGGATCAGCGCCGAACCGGCCTGGGCACCCGAGGGTCTGCCCGGTTTATATCCGCCGCCCGACGAGCAGAGGCACGTAAAGTGATTATCATCATGAAACGAATGGAGATAAAGACGATATGAAAGATTTCGACGTGATCATCGTGGGAGCCGGGCTGGGCGGCCTTTCAGCAGCGACATGCCTGAGCCAGGCCGGCAAAAGGGTGTTGGTCCTGGAAAAACATAATGTGCCCGGAGGTTACGCCTCTTCTTTTCTTCGGGGGCGGTTCGAGTTTGACGTGGCCCTCCATGAACTCTCGGGCGTTGGGGGCGAGGATAGCCGCGGCCCCCTGTGGGGCTTCTTGAATGCCTGGGGCGTGGCGTCCAGGGTGAAATTTGTGCCGATCGCCGAGTTTTACCGCTGCGTGCTGCCCGGCCTGGATGTCACCTTGCCGTTCGGCAGGGCAAATTTCGAGGAATGTTTGATCCGTGAGTTTGCCAAAGAGGCGGCGGGGATTAAAGGATTTACCGGTCTTGTCTTCGATATCGCCGAAGAGGCCATGAGAGGCGGGATGATTGGCGGAGATCCGGACAACCTCAATCCATCGGAATTCCCCAATTTGATGACGTATTCAAATCGCACGGTGGCCCAGGTTTTCGATTCTTTTTTCTCAGACGAGAGGCTGCGGGCCGTGCTGGGTCAGCTTTGCGGCTATCTGGCGCAACCCCCGGGAAAATTGATGTTTATTAATTATGTCATGGGTCTTTCCACCTATATCAAGCACGGACCTGTGCATATCAGAGGCACGTCTCAGGCCCTGTCTCAAGCCTTTGTTGAAACCATCGAAAGCCATGGCGGCCGGGTCTGGCTGAACACCGGCGCAGCCCAAATCCTGACATCCGGCGACGACGTGCAGGGCGTGAAAACTCAGGACGGCACGGAAATCACTGCCCATCAGGTGGTGTGTAACGTCAATCCCATCGTCGCCTGCCTCAATCTGATCGGCCGCGACAAGGTGCCTGACTGGTATCTTCGGCGGCTGGGGGCCTGGTCAGCCGGATCTTCGACCTTCAACGTTTTTCTGGGACTCGATTGTGACAGCCGGGCGTTGGGCCTGAGGACGCATGAGACTTTTGTTGGGACCGACTACAATCTGGACAGGTATGATGAAGCGGCGCTGAAGACAGTCCAGGTGAATCCCATCGGGGCGTCAGTGACGGCCTACAACGTAGCGGACCCTGAATTTTCTTCACCCGGCACCGCTGCAGTGACTTTAACCATGGGGGCTTACGGCGCGCCCTGGCTGAAGCTGTCTCCTGCTCAGTACCTCGAAACCAAGCACCGGCTCGCATCGAAAGTCATCGATCTGGCGGAAATTGTCGCCCCCGGCATCCGGAACCACATCGAAGTGCTGGATGTGGCCACCCCCCTGACCAATGCCCGCTACAGCGCCAACCCCGGCGGCAGTTTCTCGGGATTTGCCGAAAACCGGCAGTGCTCGAATCTGGGGCGCATCCCCAGCCGGGGGCCGCTGAAAGGACTCTATTTCGCCAACGCCTGGGTCAACTTGGGGGGCGGGTTCATGCCATCCATCCTGTCGGGGTTTCTGGCCTGTCAGGATCTGCTCACAGACACCCAGCCCGGCGGACCCGATCCGGCTGTTATGGAACGGATCAGGAACCGGATGGATCAGGAGACACGGGGCAGCAGGGCTCCGACCCATGCGGACGAATCAGCGACCCCGGACCTCATCTCCGCTCTGCATCCTAATCGGATCAAACTCAAAGTCGATCAAATCATCGATGAAACACCGAGCACCAAGACCCTGAGAATGGTTCCCGTCGAAGGATCACCGCCTCTTTTCCGGGCGGGACAGTATGTCAGCATGACCGTCCAAGCCGGGGGCATGACCACCTCACGGCCCTATACCATCTCCTCCGCCCCCGGGCAGCCTCATCTGGATATCACGGTTCGCCGCAAAGAAGGGGGATTCGTCTCGACCTGCCTCCTCGACAAGATAAAAGTCGGCGATCCTTTGGAAGCTGTCGGACCCCATGGGACATTTTATTACGAACCGCTTATGGATTCGGACGACCTCGTTTTTCTCGCCGGCGGCAGCGGCGTGACGCCTTTCATGTCCATCATCCGGGAGACGGCGGAACAGAAGCTGCCCTTGCAGATCCATCTCCTTTACGGCAGCCGCCGTCCTGATGACATCATCTTCGCTGATGAGCTGACCCGGATCGCCTCCAACCATCGGAACATCAAAGTGGACTTCATCATCAGCGAGCCCCCGATGGGCTGGTCCGGGCTGAGCGGCTTGCTCGACGCCGGGACGATTCTGTCAGCCGTGGGTCCCGTTGACGGGAAGACCTTCTTCATCTGCGGTCCGGCCCCCATGCACGGTCTTTGCGGAGGCGCCCTGGAGAGCCTCGGCGTGCCGCAAAGACGAATCAAAAAAGAAGCGTACGGTCCTCCGGACGACGTCACTTTGGAGGCGGGTTGGCCGGCCGGCCTTTCTTCCCAAACGGCGTTTCATGTTCATGACGAAAGATCGGGAAAGACCTTCAAGGCCCCGGCTGGCGAACCGCTGATGGTTTCGCTGGAACGGGCCGGCCTGGTTATTCCCTCGGCCTGCCGGTCGGGAGAGTGCGCCGTCTGCCGCACCCGCCTGGTCTCGGGCAAGGTCTTCATTCCCTCCCGCGTTCACCGGCGGTGGTCGGACGAACAGGCGGGATATATTCATCCCTGCATGAGCTACCCGCTGGAAGACCTGCGGATCAAGCTTTAATTGCCAACAAAAGAAAGGAGACGCTCTATGTTAGCATCCAATCATTATTTTCCGCCTTTTTCCGAACAGGAGTTCAAACGACGCTACAGTGTGCTTTTGGAAGCCATGAAGGAAGCGGGCCTGGATTGCCTGCTGGTTTATGGCTCCAATTCTCTGGCAGGCAACGACACGGGCCAGGTCAATGCCCAGTATTTGTCCAACTTCGCCGGCATAGGACACACCTATGTGGTCTTTCCGGCCAAGGCGGCGCCCACCCTGCACATCGGGGTGCCGCTGCATTTGCAGAACGCCAAAGACATCAGTTCCATCCAGGATGTGCGCGGCGGCATCCGTCTCGAGGAAACCGTTTGCGCCCGGTTGAAGGAACTCGATCTTGCCAAGGGCAACATCGGCATCGTCGGCCCGGCCGTCGATTACTTTTTCCCCTGCACGATCCCCTATGAGCATTACACGCGCTTCATGGAGGAGTTCCCGGACGCCCATTTCGAGAAAGTCAGCGAATGGTACGAGGCCATCCGCTCCATCAAGGGCGATGAAGAAATCGCCCTGATCGAAAGGGCGGCCGCGCTGAACGACCTTTGTCATGAAGAGATGTTTCACGCCACCCGTCCCGGCATGAGCCACGCCGACATGCGCCGTATCGTCGAACAGGTCGCCTTTATGCATAAAGGCAACCATTGCATGATGCATCTGAGTTCCTGGCCCATGTCGAATCAGGATTGGCCGTATCCCGATTTCTGGCCGACCGATCACACCGTGGCATCCGATCATTTGATCATGTCGGAAATGCCCGTGGGATACGGGATGTATTATACCAAGATCATGGGCACTTATTTTACGGGCGAGCCGACGCGGGAATATCGCGACATGTTCGAACTGGCCGCTTCGGTCCATGAACGGGTGATCCGTGAACTCAAGCCGGGCATGAAGGGAAGCGACGTGGACAGGTTTGTCGAGCCCTTCAAAGAGGCGGGATTCATGGCCACCAGCCTGATCTCGGGCTGGTGCAACTACAACTCGCTTCCTTTTGTCGGACAGACCAACCCTGATTTTCCGGAGAAGCAAAGACAGTCCCATCTCGATTACGTCTTCAAGCCGGGGCTCTGCGTCCAGGTCATGGCATACCCCATTTCACTCGACTTCAGAAAAGGGCTCTGGGTGGGAAGCACCTGTATCTTCACACAGGACGGCTTAAGGGAGCTGAATAAATATCCCGTAAGACAGTTAAGGGTGATTTAAAAAATGAGTCAGGAGATGATCCGATGAAAAATGATATGCCGAGACAGGCTGAGACATTCAAGGTAAGCGGATTTGAAAGAAACAGCATTCTGATTATTTGTCTCCTGTTGTACATGATCAACTTTATGGACCGGCAGGTGCTTTCGGCGGTGCTGGAACCCATGAAACTGGATCTCAAGTTGACAGACACCCAGGCCGGGCTCCTTCAAACAGCATTTTTCCTAAGCATGGCCTTCATGGGCATCCCGGCGTCCTATCTGGCGGACCGCTGGAGCAGACGCAAGACCATCTCATTGATTGCTGTTATCTGGAGCATCTTCACCTATATTACCGGTTTGGGACGAAGCTTTATCGGCGTGCTTCTGCCCCGGATCGTGGTCGGCGTCGGCGAGGCCGGTTACCCCGCGGCGAGCACGGCGATGCTGACAGCTGTCTATCCGCAGGAATCCCGGAGCCGCGTCCTGGGTCTGTTCAATATGGCTATCCCTCTGGGTTCCGCCCTGGGGGCCATGATGGGCGGTTATCTGTCCGCCCATTACGGAGGCTGGCGGACGCCTTTTTTCGTCTTTGCCGTGCCGGGTATTATTTTGGGAATTATGGCCTTTTTCCTGAAAGACTATAAAACGGTAGCCGTGACGGACGAACAGGGGAATAAGGCCGGTTTCCGGTCGACGATTGTCCTGCTTTTCAAAATCCCGACCTTGCGGTGGCTGTATATCGGCTATGCCATGGATCGGGCCATGGCTTTCGCTTTTGCCGCCTGGGGCGCCGCCTTCATCATGCGCGCCCATGGCGTAACGGAGGCGAAAGCCGGTATGATCCTGGGCCTCACCGCCCTGACAGGAATCGTCGGGACCCCGATTGGCGGCATCATTGCGGATTTGTGGCAAAAAAAGAACCGTCGAGGCCGGTCTTTAACCCCTGCCCTGGCGACATTTGGCGCCGCGATCCTGATGTGCCTGGCCCTGCTGCTTGATCTGAAGGGTCCGGGATTGGCCCTGATTGCATTGTTCGGCGTGTTTGCCGTCATCGGGATCCCGGCGGTGAACTCCATTTCTCAGGACGTGGTGGGCCCCGGCCTCAAGGGCATCTCCTGGGGCATGGCCGGCGTAATCACTATGATTTGCGGCGCCGCCTGGTCGCCCTCGGCGGTGGGAATCATCTCCGACGCCCTGGGGGGCGGCGCCGGGGGGCTGAAGATAGCCCTGATGATGATGAGCCTGTGCGGCCTCGTCGCCTCTTTCTGCTTCTGGAGGTGCTCCAAACACTATCCGGAGGACATGGAAAAAGTTCAGGGTTTTACGCTCGAAGCCGAACGATAAGATCAGCCCGGCATTTATCAAGAGACTTGATACAAGACGAAGGAGGGAAAAACATGGATTTGTGGGATATCAGGGTCCTCTATTACGGAGATTTATCGGTTCCCAAAACGATGGCCACGCCCAATCTGGACCCGGATTTGTCGATCGTTTCACCCTATTTGGGATTTCTCCTGCAAAACGGCAAACGCAACATCCTGGTGGATACGGGCATCTCGGACCATTTCATCGTTGACGGCAGGGCCTTTGGCAACCTGCCGGCCAGGGGCGGTCTGGCATATGTGGAGCAATCCCTGGCAAAGGCCGGCGTGGATCCGCTCGAAATTGATACCATCCTCTTTACCCATCTGCACAACGACCATGCCGGAAATACCTCGATCTTTAAAAACGCCCGGCTGATTTTTCAGAGGGTCGAATGGGAGACCCTGCTTGATCCCCTGCCGTACATGAAGGTCGCCAAATTCTACGACGAGGCCCTGATCGACGAGTTGAAGTCCGCAAACTGCATCAAGGTGCACGGCGACTTCGAACTCACCGAAGGCATCCAATGCTTCATGACGCCGGGTCACACGCCCGGGTCCATGTCCGTTGCGGTCAATACGCCCAAAGGACTCCGGATTCTGGTGGGAGACCTCTGGCCCTTAATCTGTATGGCCTATTCACAACAGGACGAGATCGTGGACATGGAGGGCAACCGGCACAAGATCACGCCGGCGCCGAAAGAATACGGCCACTTCATGCCGCCCTCCGGCCTCATCTGCAACCATTTCGATTATTATGACAGTTGCAACAAGATTATCGCCATGATTCCTTCGGACTCTCCGGAGTTTATCATGGCGGGCCACGAGCCGTCTTTGCTGGCCCCAGGCGCATAGAAGCAGGCAAGGCATTTCAGCAAGGAGAGCCGGAAGCTGAAGGCTTTTATACGGTTTGCCGTTTTATAATAACGCTGCAAAACCGTTTTCTGCACCACCGGCGCGAGAAATGCTTGAGACGGGGAAGAACCACCAAATAAGATACAAAAAAACGTTAAGACGGAGGAAAAGATATTATGGCATTTCCACAGGAACCGATGTCGGGAATTAAAAAAATAAAGAACTACATCAACGGGGAATGGGTCGATTCCGAGACAAGAGAGTTCGGAGATGTGTGGTGCCCTGCAACGGGCGAGAAAATTGCGGAGGTCCCTTTTTCAACGGCCGCCGATGTGGATCAGGCCGTTCAAGCGGCCAAGGAGGCCTTCTGGGACTGGCGGTGCACCCCGCCGTTGACACGGGCCCGGTACCTCTTCAAACTGAAAGACCTTTTTGAAAACGCCTTTGAAGACATCGCTCGAACCCTCGTCACGGAAGAGGGTAAGACCATTGACGAGTCGAGAGGCGAAGTCCGGCGGATGATCGAGACGGTAGAGCATGCCACAGGGGTCACGACCATGATGACCGGTTATAACTTAGAGGATATCGCCCAGGGGATCGATTGCACGGCGGAGCGCCAGCCCATCGGCGTTTTCGGGGTCATCGCGCCCTTTAATTTTCCGGCCATGGTGCCGTGGTGGTTTCTGCCCTATGCCGTGGTTTGCGGGAATACCTATATTGTAAAGCCTTCGGAGCAAGTCCCGTTGACGCAGACGCGGATCTTTGAAATTATCGACGAATGCGGTTTCCCTGAGGGGGTGATCAATATGGTCCACGGGGCGAGGGAGGCCGTCAACGGAATGCTTTATCACCCGGATATCAAAGGAATGTCATTTGTCGGCCAGAGCGCTACGGCAAAGTATGTCTACAAGGCCTGCGGCGAGACGGGGAAGCGTGTGCAGGCCCTGGGCGGCGCGAAAAACTTCGTTCTCATCATGCCGGATGCGGAACTGGACAGGCATATGCCGTCCATGATTACCTCTTTTTACGGCTGCGCCGGAGAACGCTGCCTTTCAGGGTCCGTCCTGGTTGCCGTCGGAGACGTCTATGAGGCCTTGAAAGAGAAGTTTGTCCGTGCGGCAAGGGCGCTCAACGTGGGAAACGGTCTTGAGGAAGGCATTCAAATGGGTCCCGTCGTTTCGAAAAAGCATCAGGAAAAGGTCCTGGGGTATATCGAACAGGGAATCAAGGAAGGGGCTAAACTGATCCTGGATGGCCGCAACATCAAAGTCGACGGATATCCGAAAGGTTTTTTCATTGGCCCCACCGTTTTCGATGAAGTGCTTCCGGATATGACCCTGGCAAAAGAAGAGATATTCGGCCCCGTTGTTGCGCTCATGCGCGTCGGCAGTCTGGACGAAGGTCTGAAATTGATCGAAAACAGCGAATACGGAAATGCCGCGTGCCTGTATACCACAAACGGTAAGACGGCCCGGGAATTCAAGTACCGCGCCGGGGCCAGCATGATGGGGATCAATCTCGGCATTGCAGCGCCCATGTCTTTCTTTCCCTTTGGCGGGGCGAAAGGATCTTTCTTCGGAGACATCAAAGGACATGGAAGAGAAATCATCCAGTTTTTCACGGATACGAAAGTGGTGATTCAACGTTGGACATAATCCCCATCCCCTGTTAACGAAACGGAAGGGAAGCACAAAGACGGATTGAGGAGGTTATGGATGGCCCTGAGTACATTCGGTGCGATCATGGGATTTGCGGCAGAAATGGTTCGTGAGACAGAGACCTTTTATAAAACGATGCTCCGGAAGGTCGAGGATCCTGTTTTGAGAGAAGTTTTCCGGGTTTTGGCGGAAGAGGAGGCGAAAAACTGTGCTTTGATGGAGAGGACGCGGCGGGAAAATGTGACGGAGATGATCCTTGAACCCGTCGCGGGGCTTCATCAAGGCGATTATGAAATCGCCGCGGCAGAAATGGATCAAGCCGGAGACGCAGATCTTTTAAACAGGGCATTGATCCTTGAGGAGAGAGCGCATCGATTTTTCAGCACCGTGTCGGACAAAATTCCTCTGCCTGAGGTGGGGAGAATTTTTCGGAAAGCGGCGCAGAGAAAGGAAAAGTCCCTGATCAAGCTCAAAACGCTGGGTTCAGCTTATTCTGACGCGGCGGGCCTTGATGGTTTCGTAAAAAGTCCATAATCCACCCGTCACGTCATACCGGCGAAAGCCGGTATCCACAAATTATAACTGGGTGCCGGATCGGGTCCAGCATGACATCTGATGCCCCGTTGTTTGCAACGAGGTAATTCATTTGCCTGCTCGGCGCAGACCAAGCTTTTTCAGGCGCGCGTTCAGGCTGGTGCGCTTCATGCCGAGGATCTCGGCAGCCCCCTGTCCGCCACCGATCCTGCCGCCCGTCCGCTCAAGCACCCAGGTGATGTAACGGCGCTGGAGTTCCTCCATCGTCGGAAAATCGGTAAAAGGATGGGCGGCCGATGGCTGGGAAGCCAAAGGCAGGGAGAGGTTGATGCGATCGTCGTGGGCAAGCAGGACGCTGCGCTCAATGACGTTCTGCAGCTCCCGGACGTTGCCCGGCCAGGCATAGGATAAGAGGCGCGCCTCGTCTTCCGGTGTCAACGCGGCGGCCGTGTTTTGATATTTTGCAGCATACCGCTCCAGAAAATGCCGAGCGAGCAGGCGAATGTCCTCGGGCCGCTCGCGCAGCGGAGGAACATGGATTTCCATGACGTTTACCCGGTAGTAGAGGTCCCGGCGGAACCGACCGGCTTTGACCTCCTCTCCGAGATTGCGGTTGGTGGCGGCCACGAGCCGGAAATCCGTGGCGATGAGGCGCCCGCCGCCCAGGCGCATACAGGTCTTTTCCTGAAGGGTGCGCAGCAGTTTGACCTGGACGGCGGCCGGGACCTCGCCGAGTTCGTCGATAAAGAGGGTCCCTTTGTCGGCCAGTTCAATCCGCCCCCTGCGCTGGCTGTCCGCGCCCGTGAAGGCGCCTTTTTCATGGCCGAAAAGTTCGCTTTCCACCAGCGTTTCCGGAATGCTCGTGAGATCCACGGTGACCATGGGCATGGCCTTGCGCAGGCTCATGGCATGGACCCGCCGTGCCAGGATCTCTTTACCCACACCCGTCTCGCCGGTGATAAGGATCGTGGCATCGCTGGCGGCGGCGCGGTCGAGCTGAGCCAGGATGGACTGCATGCGGGCATCTGCAGTCAAAAATTCACCTCCGGCGGGCAGCTCGCCGCCAAGCGGAGTCGGTTCGACCTGACGTTCGCGTTCCAGCCTAAGGCGTCCGTATTCCAAAATTTTCCGGACGGCGGCGCTCAGGATGCGGCTCAGACTGCGCAGCATACCGGCATCCAGAAAATCAAAGGCCTGCCGGTCATAGGAATTCTCGAAATAAAGGACGCCGGCCTCTACAGGCAGACAGAGCACGCGGCGGGATGATCCGTCGCCGGCTGTGACCGGCCTGCAGATCGGTTCCTGGCGTTGATGCACGGTGAAGACCAGGGCCAGACTTCCCCGGAAGACCTCGCCGAAAACCTCGTCTGCGCTCAGATTATGGGCGGACTTGAGCAAGGCGCCCTCCTTATCGAACCGGAAGAGGCCGGCGCGTTCGGCGCGCACATAGCCGCTGACGGCCAGCAAGAGCTGTCCCATGAGATCCTGGACGTCCAAGGAGGGGATCAGATTGGCGATCATTTCCGCCACGTCTTCCAGGGACGGGCGGCCCGCGATCGTTGGGGCCGCGCCGCTTGCGTCCTCCCGGAGCAGGTGCCGCAGGTCATCGGGGAAAAAGCGTTCACCGAGGCCGGAGACGCCCTCATGGGCCTTGAGCGCATATGTCAGGGCCTGCGCCTGATCGCCGCGTGCCAGATGCAGGCGCGCCAGTTCGATCCTGGTCTTGGAAACTTCGATGGGGTCGCCGGACTGCACGAGGCAGTCTTCGCTTTCCTTCAGGCAGTTGTATTTCTGAAATCCGTCGGCGAAACGGCAGGCCTTCAGACGCAGAGCCACTCCTTTGAGATGGATGTTGGGTCCTTCCATGATGCGCTGCATCTCACTTTGTATGGTGAAAAGCGGTATCGGCGTCAGACTTAGGCGGTCGAATTCATCGATCATTTCGAGCAATTGAGGTGAAGGATATTGATGGAACGTCTGGCCGGTTTGCCACCATTGATCAAACATATGGAAGATTGCTGCATGGGCTTCCTTGATCCGGCCTGCGATGAAAGTTTGGTAAATACGAACCATATTGGCAATCCAATAAGCCGTTGAGTTCCTGTCCTGTATATCAGGCAGTTGCTTGATGGCTTCCCGATCACGCCCCATCAC
>JAFGHS010000103.1 GCA_016930075.1 Deltaproteobacteria bacterium | reverse complement strand
TCTGACATTCCCTTTCCCCCTAACTGTTGTTAGTTTAATGTTAATGTGAAGAACTAACCAACGACAAAATACTTTATAACGGAAGAAAGGGGTTTGCAAAGAGAATCACCAAAGAGACAACCAGACAATAAATGGCGATGGATTCCGCCATGGCCATACCGACCAGCATGGTCATCAATATTTTTCCCTGAACCCCGGGGTTTCTTCCCACTGCCTGGCAGGCGCCGCTGGCAGCATTTCCAATTCCTAGACCGGCGCCGACGGCACCGATTCCGATTGCCAAACCTGCAGCAATCATAGCGCCTATTGCAAAATACACTTTCGCTAAAGACTCACCACCGGGAATGGCTTCCGCGGCGAAAGCGGGCGCAGCTAAGAATAACACCACCAACACTGTAAGTAATGCCGATACTTTTTTTCCTGAATTTCTGAACATCTTTTTTCTCCTTTCCTGATTGATTTCCTTCTGTTTTCCACTTAGCATAGATCTATACTTTGGAAAAGAATAAAATCATTTAATATGGTGGAACTGTGCGAAGCCATTTGCAATGCGTATGCCAGTATGCAGGGGTTCCTGCTTATCGAGGCTAAGACGCCACAACCACTTGCATAATTTACATTGAAGTTCTTTGCCCTGCATGTAACAAAAGAAATGTGGTTCTACATTTCATTAAAAAGGCGAAGCGGACATTTAACGAAAAGTCGAATCGGAAAATTGGTTACCCTGACGGTCATCCACATTTTTATTGAAATTTGGCATTCGTATGAGTAGTATCGCGATAGAAAACTTTGAGGAAGGCTTGAATATGCAGGAGGTACTCACTGCAGTAACATATTTGGTAGTTTGGCTGATTTGTGAAAAGGTTCTCGACATAGAAAGCGGACTGGCTAAACTGCTTATTTCCCTGACGGCCGCCATAGCAGTTTATGTCATCATCGCGGTGAAAGATTATATGGAAAAAAAAGGCGATGATTAGGAACTGCCGATACGGCGTACCATAGCCGTCATGCTGTGTTGATCAATCGTAACCCACTGTCCACAATGACTATTAATGCCTATGGCTAACCGTATTTTAAGACGGAACACCACTTTTTTCGGCAGCATCAGTGTTTCCATGGCGCTGACGACCATTGTCGTCATCGTCATGATCCTGTTGTTGGCCCTTACCATAAACCGTGCCAGGGAAAACGACATGGTCGAACAGTACAGCCGCCAGCAGATGGCCGTTGCCAAGGGATGGGCTGCCGGGATCGAAGACCTTATCCTTGGCGTTGAGAGGAGCGTCATCCTGTTTTCCAAGCGGAGCCCCTCAAAAATTTTAAATCCTCATGAAGCCGGATCACACTTGAAAAGCATCTATGATGAAATGGGAGGCAGAACCCATTTCATTGCATCCCTCGATAGTCAAGGCGCCGTCATCGCCGGATATCCCTCCTGGCCCCTCGACGAGATCATGAATAAAAACTTTCCCTCAAACAGCTTTGTTGAGGCTGTGAGAAAGAACCGTGGCATGTATTTGAGCCGGTTGATCTTTCTCGGCGACGAATCAAGCCATGAGCAGAGGAAGAGGTATAAAACCGTTTTTATCGGCGTTTCCGTGCTCGATGCAAATAATGAGGTTTCCGGCGTCATTGTCGCGGCCCTTTCCCTGTCTGCCATCAAGGATCGATATATGACGCCTCCCAAAGAAACCATGCTGACGGATTACTGGATCGTGGACGATACAGGGATCATCCTGACCAATGCAACGGATTCCCTGGTGGGGAAGAGCATTTCCCTGTTGGAAGGGAACGACTCCCCGCCTTTAAAAACCGTTTTTTTAAGTGGAAGCGAAGGGTATGGGGCAAGCCGGTTTAAGATTGATGAGCACACGAAGGACCGATATATCTATTCCTATGCGCCCATGAATATCGGCAGCATCATGTGGTCGATTGTCGTCGTAACGCCTTACAAAAATGTTGTTTCCTTATTGCGAAAGACTTTTGTCAGCATTATCTTCGGGGCAGCGGGTCTTATTATCGCCGTTATTGTTGCCGTATTTTCCATTGCCTACATCGGCAGGAGACGTTTGGCTTTTGAAGAAAGGATGAAGCGTCTCAAAGAGAGGGAGGACTGGCAGGAACGGCTGCTGAAAGAAAAAAAGACCATTGACGGCATCATTGAAGGATCGCCCATTCCGACGTTCGTTATTGACCGGGATCATCAGGTCATCCTCTGGAATAAAGCCTGCGCCGAACTGACAGGTTTTGCGGCGCAGGACATCATCGGAACCGACAAGCATTATCTTCCCTTTTACTCTCAGAAAAGGCCGGTTATTGCCGATCTGATTGTTGACCGGGATGTTAAAGGGCTGGAAAATTTTTATGGCGCCAAAAAGGTTGAAAAATCAAAAACCGTTGAGGGCGCCTACGAAGCGAGAGATTATTTTAATAATTTAGGAGGAAAGAACCGGCATCTCTTTTTCCTGGCCGCGCCGATCTATGACGATAAGGGGGAGATCATTGCGTCTATTGAAACCCTCCAGGATGTGACGGCGGAGATTGAAATGTCGAGAAGTCTCCAAGAGTACGCCGAAACACTGCAAAACGAACTGACGGAAAACATCAATCTGAGGAAGGAAGTCGAATCGATTTACAATTACCTCCAGTCGCTGATCGACTCTTTGCCGGACAGGTTTTACGAATTCGGCGCCGACGGCATCATCAATTACATCAGCCGCGATGTGAGCAGGCAGAAGGGATTGGCGTCGCCGGAAATCAAGGGCCGACATTTTACGGATTTCGTGGCGCCTGAGCATACGGAAATGGTCCTGAAGAAGTGGGAGGATGCGACAAACGGGATCTATGTGCCTTTTGAGCTTGAGACAACGGACCGGATGGGCGCGAAAAGAACCCTTTTAATCAATATCCGCCAGGTCAAGGATACGGACCGTTACGTCATCGTCCAGCGCGATATGACGGAATTCAAGGAGCTGGAGCGAAAGTTCTATGAAAGTCAAAAACTGGCGGCTATCGGCCATCTGTCCGCCGGCATTGCCCATGAGCTCCGTAATGCCCTTTCGTCCATCAAGATGAGTCTGCAAATCCTCGAAAAACGAATGACGCCCCAGGGGAATGATTTGAAGAGATTTGAAATCGCCCGCCGGGAGGTGGAGCATCTGGAAACCCTTGTCAATAACGTTCTGATCTATGCGAAGCCGGCGGAACCGAAGAAAAAACCGTCCGATATTCGCAAGATTATTGATCATTCTCTCTACATGGCGGAAAAGAACATCATGGATAAGCAGATCCGTCTGGAGACGAGCATTGCCCCGAACCTTCCCGATATCAACGCGGATGAAGAAATGCTGGCGCAGGCTTTTCTGAACCTGTACCGCAATGCCGTCGAGGCATCGGAAACAAACGGAACCGTGAGAGTTCTCGTCAGCCTTGACGGCGCCGACGGGAAAACGATGCGCGTTGAAATCGAAGATGAGGGTTCCGGCATTGATGAGGAAGACCTTCCGAATATTTTTAATCCTTTTTTTACCAAAAAGAATTATGGGACCGGCCTTGGCCTTTCACAGGTAAATAAGATCATTGAGTTGCATCATGGGACGGTCGAACTGCAAAACCGGGAGGGAAGGGGCGCCAAAGCAGTAATCTTGCTGCCCCTTGATTCAATATCGTAACATAAAACGGATTCACTGCACTGCCTGAAGGAAGAACGACATGCCGAAAATTCTTGTCATTGACGACGACAGTTCCAGTTGCGAAACCCTCGATCTTTATCTGACCGAAGAGGGATATGATGTAAGCACCGCTCTGACGGGAACGGATGGATTGAACAAGTTTGTCAAGTTTGAACCGGACGTGGTCATTCTTGACATTCGTCTTCCGGACATCAACGGTTTTACGATTCTTGAAGATCTCCTGGAGGAAAAAGAAAATGTTAAAGTCATCATGATCACGGCGTTTCACGATATGGAAACAACGATCCGGGCCATGAAAGAAGGCGCCTTTGATTATATCCACAAGCCCATCAACGTCGATGAACTGGAAGTGGCCATCAAAAAGGCCCTCAAGACATCGGAGATGGAAATGAAGATCGACGGCCTCCTTATGGAGCCGCAACGCCAGTTCAAGGTAGGCGACATCATCGGTTCCGGCACAGTCATGCGGGAGATATTCAAGACCATCGGCGTCGTGTCGCAAAGCAAGACAACGGTTTTGATCGGCGGCGAAAGTGGAACAGGCAAAGAACTGATCGCGAAGGTTATCCATCACAACACGTCGCCCAATGAACCTTACATCGCCGTAAACTGTTCAGCCATTGTCGAAACCTTGCTCGAATCGGAGCTCTTCGGCCATGAGAAGGGGTCATTCACCGGCGCCATCGGGAGGAAACTGGGGAAGTTCGAGCTCGCTCATTACGGTACGGTCTTTCTCGATGAAATCAGCGAGATGTCCCTGAACCTGCAGGTGAAGCTTTTGCGGGTCCTCCAGGAGATGGAAATTGTCAGAGTCGGCGGCAAGGACACGGTAAAGGTTAATGCCCGGATTATCGCCGCCACCAACAAAGATTTAATGACCCTTGTGAAGGAGGGGAAATTCCGGGACGATCTTTACTACCGTTTGAATATCGTTTCCATCATCATCCCCCCCTTGAGGGAAAGACGGGAAGACATCGGCCCCCTGGTTGATTATCTGCTTACCAAGATCAATCTGGATTTGCATAAACGCATTATCGGCGTCTCCGATGAGATGATGGATATTTTTATGAAATACCAGTGGCCGGGGAATATCCGGGAGTTGGAAAACCTCCTGGTCCGGGCGGCGGTTGTGGCGAAAAGCCAAATCCTCGGCCGGAGCGATTTCCCGGAACTGCTGGAAACAACCGACGGGAGGGCAGGCGCTTCCGGTAAGGGGCTGGATTCCATCTTTAACCCGGAGTCGGGAAAACTGCTGACCTTGGATGAGGTTGAGGAGCTCTACATCCGCAAGATCATCAGGGAAACGAATAAAAATAAAGGCGAAACCTGCGATATTCTCGGGATTTCCCGGCCGACTTTTGAAAGAAAGCTTGAAAAGTACGGCATCGTCTTTGAGCGGGAATAATGTCTTTATGAAAATTTTATCCGCCAAATTTGTCAAGAGCGCCGCTCAAGCCGCCCATTACCCGGACGATAATCTGCCGGAGATTGCCTTTGCAGGGAAGTCGAACGTCGGCAAGTCTTCCCTGATTAATGTGTTGGTTCGTCAAAAAAGCCTTGCCCGGACGAGCAATACGCCGGGCCGCACCCAGTTGATCAACTTCTTTACGGTCAACGACAGATATTCACTGGTTGACCTGCCGGGATATGGCTTTGCCAGGGTGCCCGAAGCCGTTCGGAAGAACTGGCGTCCCATGGTGGAGTCCTATCTTGCGGGGCGAAAAACGCTCAAGCTCGTCATCCTCATTATCGATGCGAGGCGGGAACCGTCGCAGGAGGACATGGATCTAGCGAACTGGCTGATCATGAACCGGATCCCGTTTCTTTTCGTTCTGACAAAGATCGACAAGCTCTCAAAGAATGAACTCAACGCGTCGCTCCGCCGGTTCCATGCAACTTCCGGCCTGCCCGATGATTTTTCGCCGGTTCTTTTCTCCGCCAAAACCGGGGAAGGCAGAGAGGTTGTCTGGGCGGAAATCGATAAGGCGATTTAAGCAAATTGTGCCTTCGGTGCGCCTTGCTGGCCCCGCAGTACGGGGAGGGCCGGCGTGTCATCCCGGACGCTCTGCTGCCCGGTCCAGGCAGGTTGCCGGACAATGTTAATGCAGGATAATGTCATTATCCTTTGCTTTTTGTTGTTATTCGGTAGTATGATGCGACAACATATTTGGGTCGGTGTGAGAGCAATAAATGTTAAATGACGGGGAATCTGTTTTTCCCATCCTCTTGCAGCGCTGAAGGAAAAGACAGGAGTTTGTTTTTAAGAGGAATGATCAATTTTATACAAAAAGTCGTAAAAAAAATCAGCAGCATCGGCAAAGCAAAAAGCAACCCCATTACACAAAATGCAAAAATGACGCAGCCCGGACCGGCGCCGCAGTCGCCAGGTGCGGACAGCCCTCCTCGCCCCCGGCGAACCCGCCGCAGAAAAAGCCGTAAAACAGGGGCGGCATATACAGTGCCGACGGCGGGCTCGGAGCCTTCCTGGAATATTGCCCAGTATAAGGTTCCGCCGGAGGAAGGAAAAATGCGTTTCCACGATTTCGACCTTCCCGATCCCCTCATGCATGCCGTTTACGATCTCGGATTTCAGTACTGTACGCCGATCCAGTCGGAAATTTTACCCAGCGCCTTATCGGGCAAAGACGCCAGCGGACGCGCCCAGACGGGAACCGGAAAGACGGCGGCATTTCTTATCACCATTATCGAGCGGTTCCTGAAAAACCCGATCAGGGGCAGCCGGAAACCCGGCACGCCGCGGGCATTGGTGATTGCCCCCACCCGCGAACTGGTGGTGCAGATCTCGGAGGAGGCAAACCAGCTTGCAAAATACACAGACCTCAAAGTGATTTCCCTGTTCGGCGGCATGGACTATGAGAAGCAGATGAAACAACTGGCGGGCATTCCCGTGGACATTGTCGTTGCCACACCCGGAAGATTGCTGGACTTTCAGCGCCGGGGCGACCTCATTCTGAACAAAACGGAGATTATGGTTATCGATGAGGCGGACCGGATGCTCGACATGGGGTTTATTCCGGATGTGCGGATGATTATTCACAGCACGCCGCCAAAAGAAAAGCGCCAAACCATGCTTTTCAGTGCGACCCTGACCAAAGAGGTCGTGCGCCTGGCCGCACAGTGGACCAACAATCCCGTCACCGTCGATATCGAACCAGAGCAGGTGGCCGTCGATACGGTGGATCAGATTGTGTATATCGTGACGTCGGATAAAAAATTTGCCCTTCTTTACAACATCATCGACAAAAAAAACCTGGAGCGGGTGCTGGTTTTCTGCAACAGGAAAGACGAGGTGAGCCGCCTTGCGGACATACTTACCCGATATGGGATCAAGTGTTCGGAGATGTCCGGCGATATTCCCCAGCAAAAGCGGATCAGCCGCCTGAATCAATTCAAGGCCGGGAATATCCGGGTCTTGGTGGCGACGGACGTGGCCGGCCGGGGGTTGCATATCGAGGGGATGGATCACGTCATCAATTTTACGTTGCCCTATGATCCGGAGGATTACGTACACCGCATCGGGCGGACCGGCCGGGCCGGCGCCGCCGGCACATCCATCAGCTTTGCCGACGAGAGGGATGCCTTCTACCTTCCGCCGATCGAAGAATTTATGGGCCGGAAGCTCGATTGCATTTACCCGGAGGAAGACTGGCTGATTCTGCCGGAAGCGCCGCCCGTGAAGCGCGTGAAACCGGAAGGAGACAGAAAAAAAGACGGCGTTCACAGGGGAAGAGGACAGACGAGGAGCGCCGGGTCGGGTGCGCGGCAGAATCGGAGCCGTCCGAGACCGCCGGGTAAGTCATTGGATAATTTCAAATGACCGGTTGTTTGGCTTCCGCACCAGCTATTCCCGGATACTCGGGGATACGGTCATTGCCGGCATGCTTTGCCCTGCATCACCTATGATCCTGTAAAAAAATCGCGGTCCACTGTAAAATATGTTACGGCACATGCTGTCGGGCTGGGGGGCGGCTTTTGAAAGCGGTCGTCATCCATACCCTTGCCGCCTGTTTCGTCCGGCTGCTCTGGGACAACTATTCTTCGCGGTATCGGCGGACCGAATCACGCAAGGCCCGGCGATTCGCCGATTGGGCTTCACGGCCTGCGTTTGACCAATAGGTGAAGCGGTCGCGCAGCCGGCGCACTTCGTACGGGAAATCGAACGTTTCCCGGCCTGGCGGACAAAAATAGCGGGACAGAAAGGTCCGGGAGGCACCGAGGCGCGCGATCTCCCCGATAACCTGGTCGGGCGGAAAGGGGAGGGTCGGATCGTCGTATCGGGCGACGGCGCCGAATCCATACGGAATATTGTGCTCCGCGGCGGCTCCGGCGAGGGCATCCATGACGTCCGATGACAGCACTTCGAAGCGCGAATGCAACTTCAGACCGAGGTGCAGGTCGTTGAGGCCGAAATGAACCTCATCGAGTCCGTCCACGGCCAGAATCTCGTGCATCCGCATCATCGCCTGCGGCGTTTCAACGAGGAGCATTGTTTGTGCACGATTCCGGACGAGGGCGATAAAATGAGCCGCTTCCGCAGCTGTGCGGGACATGGGAAGCATGATGATCCCCGCGCCCGAATCGACGACCTGGTCGATCTCCTCCGGCGAGCGGGGATTGACGGGATTGATCCGGACAAACACGTCGGCCTTCGTCAATACGCTTCGGATGCGCGCAATATCATTAAGCGTGTGGCGAGAGATTTGCGCATCCGTCTTCCGCTGCCGGTTCTCCTTACCGAGAATCTCCAGGTCCGGTCCGATCCTGTCGATCCCAGCATTCTCCGCTTCACGCGCCAGCGCCGGATCATTGGTGATGAGGGAGAGCCGGAAGTCTTTTCTATTCGGGTTTTCACGCATTATCGGCATAGGGTTGCATTCCATGTCTGAGAAGCGGACAGGCGGCTGTTCAATGTCCTGTCGTCGGCTTGTCCGCCTTGCTTCTTGCCAAGGCCGCAAACCATGCGGCGTCGAGATACTGTCCATTTTGGCCCAAAGGGTCGCGTTCCCGAATGGCCGCACTTGGGATGGAAAACGGTTTTTGTGTCCGCGCCTGGCTGTCGGACCGCACATTATATCGGCCCGCGACGGTCGGACAAAATCCGATCCGGGCGCCGCGCTCGGCCATCCTGCGCCAGGTCAATCCTTCGGTGGCGGCAATGATTCCCGGCTGGAAGCCGCCGACTTCATCGAAAAGGGTGCGCCGATGCGCAACGCCGAGAGGCACAGACAGGAATTGGCGCTGCAGCGTCCTCCCGGCCCACGCTTCAAATGACAAATCGCGTCCGTCCTTTATTCCGCTGAGAAGTGAGCTTCTTTGCCTCCGGGGCGAGTTGTTCCAGAGCGTCACGCGCCCGTTGTGCTGCATGATTTCGTACGGTGAAAAAACCATATCGTACCGGTCGATGAAGGGCAGGAGGCTTTCAATTCTCGTCGGGGAAAAAAGATCGTCCTGGTGGAGGTGGGCGATGATGTCGTACCGCGCCTCCCGGATAGCCAGGTTGCATCCTACCGCCATGCCGCTGTTTGATCCGCCGGAGGTGAAGACGCGGATTTTCTCCGCCGCGTGGTGACGGTTGACCAGATCGCGCCATCGTTCGGCGCGCGCAAAGGAATCGTCCGTCGATCCGTCATCGACGATGAGGAGCTCCCATGCCGGGCTCGTTTGAGCCGCAACCGAAGCGATGGCTGTGTCCATGAACCGCGCTCCGTTCCATGTCGGCATAACAACCGATATCATCTCATGTCTCCTTCTTCGTGGCTCGATCGATCAGGCGTTGCTTTTTGCCATGTGACAATAAGAAGAGAAAATCTGAGTGTCAAGAGAAATTTGTAATGACGGTATCAGCGGATTCCAAACAGACCTGCCCGGTACGCCTCATTTGGCAAAGCATCAAGTTGAAACGAAGTTGCCTCAGGCGTGTTCGGGGTCGTGACAGAGGCCATGGTCATCGGAAGGCGATTGAGAGAATGATCAGGGATCAAGACGCGATAAATACTCCCGGATGCCCCGGATGCTGTTTGCGGAAAAATAGCATTCCCGTGCCTGGATGTCCGGGGGGAGATCGGGATAGCGGCTCAGGCAGGGATCTCTTTTCAGCAGGTCGGCGAAAATATGATCCCCTGATGCCGTTTCATCTTTTCTGATCCATTCTCCGACGATGCCCAACCAGGCAGTAAGCTGATCAAGGGCTATAGAAAAAAAAGTTTCTGCATCGGCACCCGAGAGAAAGCCGTAATGACCGAGGCAGATCAGCGAAGCTTCAAGGGTGGATGTTTTGATGAGGGAGCGGCGGAAGATGGCGTCATCGAAGACAGGTGGCGTTGCCGGGCGGCGGTAAAAACCGCCGTCTTCAAAAGGATAGATCACGCCGGCCACCTCGCCAGCAAAGAGAATGTCGCCGCAATGATAACACAGATGGTGCGGTGCGTGCCCAGGCGTCTCAAAGGCTTCTATCAGCACATTGTCATGCTGAATCCGCTCTTTGAATCCGATCCGGTCGGCCGGCACGGCGTTGATTGCGCCGTAGGCCTTGGCCACGTCTCCCAGGGTCTTTTGCGTTCCTTCCCAAAGCTTTTTAGGATCGATCATATGGCGAATCCCCTGAGAATGGCAGATAATCCGGGCTTCGGGAAAGTGCTTTGCCAGAAGGCCCGCCCCGCCCGCATGATCCGCGTGGATGTGGGTTAAAAGGATGTAGTCGAGGCGATTGACGCCGTGTTCTTTCAGAGCGCTGATGAGCACGGGAATCGTAGCGGCGGGACCGGGATCGACCACAATCGCCAGGCCGGGGGGCGTGTAGAGCCAGGCGCTGATGAATTTTCGGAACCCTTCCAGCGGCAGATCCAGATCAATCAGATAGAGATTGTTGCCGCAATAATGCACAGCCATTTCATCATTCCTTTACCATATCTGCCATCGCGACGGAATGACCGGCAGATCGATGTACGACGCATAATCCTTCTCATGGAAGATGGTTTGCACTGCCGGGATGCCCGCGGCGTCCTCGCCGAAGGGGTTTCCCGTATTCATGTTCCGGTCGATGCGCGGGAAGTTGCTGCTTGTAATATCGACCCGGATGCGGTGACCGATGCCGAAAACGATACTGGTCTGCGCCAGGTCGATGATGTATTCGTTAACGGCCCCGGGGACGATAAATTCCTCATGCAGAAGTCCTTTGCGGAACCGGGCCCTGATACAGCCTTCGGCCACATTATAGGCTGTTCCGTCGGGGTAAACGTCGATCAGCTTGGCCATGAAATCCGTGTCCCGGACCGACGTTGACGCGTACAGATGGAGCTTCAGGGGTCCTGTCACTTCCAATTCTTCAGTCAATTCCGGCGTCGTAAAGCACAAAACGTCATTTCTCTGCTCGTTGGCTCGCTGGTCGAATGGTCCGGAAACCAATGTCCCCGCAAGGAGATTCCGCCCGCCGATTGTGGGGACGGGGAAACGGGGATCGTAGATATAGACGTCCGGCTGCTCGGTTTGCGGGGCTTTGGTGGAGAGGAGGCCGTCGCCGTTTAAGCTGTTCGCCCGGCCTTTGCTGTGGAGGTAGTAGCGCTGCCACTGGGTTTCCGGCAGGGGCCAGGTATCGGCGTTCTTCCAGCGGTTTTTCCCCATGACGAAATAGCGGACCGCCGGCATGGGTCGGCCTTCGATGCCCCGAAGGTATCTGTCGAAAAAAGTAATATGGCGATCCATGGTAAAAGTGGCGAAGCTGTTGGCGGCGGGGCCGAAATTGATGGCCCCCACATAGGCGGGCAGGATGGAGCCGTGGGACCAGGGGCCGCAAAGGACAAACTGGTTCTTCCGGGCCAAATCGGTGCCGCCGCGTTCCCGCATGCCTTCAAAGGCTGTGAACAGACCTCCCGCAAAAAGGTCATACCAGCCGCCGTTATGAAAACAGGGGACCTGGACTTTTTCAAAAGGCCACAGGAGGTCTTTCTCCGTTTTGACGGTCGGCGGCAGGTCGTTGGACATGCGGGCCATAAAGCCTTCGGACAGTCCCTCGAAATTGAAATGAGGAACTTCCTTGAGGGGCAGATAATTGTAAATGTCATTGAGGTTGAACCGCGCCCGTTCCACCATCTTGGCGGCTTCGGTCACGTCCTTGCCTTCTTTTTTCAACTTCGTCAGCATGTCGACGGCCATGGCGGCAAACCAGCTGATGGATTGTTCAAGGTCCATGACGCCGGTGCGCCGGGTGTCGCTGATGGGGCCCGCGGAGATGACGGACGGGGCAATGGCTTTCAGGTGGGGCGGATTTTCAATGGCCGCCTGCCACTGGTTGCGGCCCAGATAAGAGCTGCCGACCATGCCGACGTTTCCGTCGCACCAGGGTTCGGCGGCAACCGTCTCGATGGTGTCGTATCCGTCCGGGCCTTCGGAAGACATGGGCTTGAATTCTCCCTCCGAGGCGAACCGTCCCCGGAGGTCCTGGACGACAAAGGCGTAACCGGCGAAGGCGGCATGCAGGGACGACAGGTAATCGCTGTGTTCGCTTAATATCTTGTCGTAGGGTGTCCGCACAACGATGGCCGGATGTTTTTCATTGTCATCGGGCCGGTAGATGTCGGCGCGCAGGATGACGCCGTCCCGCATCTTTATGGGGATGTTCCTGTCTGCACGAATGGAATTGACCATGGTTCCCTCCTTGATGGGCTTGATGTAATTTATTTATCCCATGCGATTGTTTGATAAAAAAGTATGGCGACAATACGCATGCCTTTTTATACGAAGAGAAGCTCGTTTAAGTCGGAAATGAAATAATCGGGTTTCTGTTTTTCCAGGCGCCGGCGGGAGTGATAACCTTCCTTCCTTGTTATGGCCGTTGCCGTGATCCCCGCGGCCTTTGCCGCCATCATGTCTTCTTCCATATCGCCGACGTACATGGCGTCCTGTTTGTCGACGCCCAACAGGTCAAGGGCCGCAAGGAGAGGCTTTGGCGATGGCTTTTGCTCATCGCAGTCTTCCTGGCCGATCAGGGCCGTAAAGTACCTGTCGAGCGCGAAATCCTGAAGATGTTCACTCAGAAATTGCGTCGGGATGCTCGACACGACGCCGAGGAGGATGTTCCGGCTTTGCAGTTCCGCCAGAACGCCGGCCACTTCCGGAAAAACATCGATCAGGGGGGCGTACACCGGATAAATCTCCCGGAATTTGCGGTCCACCGATTCCATCAGGTGCGGCGGCACGTTGTTGTCTCGATGAAATTGCGCAATGGGAAGCCGGATGCGTTCTCTGAATTCCTCCAGCGTTTTGAAACCGCCGATGCCGTATGCCCGGTAGGCGTCTGCATTGGCTTGCCAAACCGAACGGATGTCGTCCATAAGCGTACCGCTTACATCGAAGATAATGGCCCTGGTGTTGTTTCTATTCGGCATATGTTGCTATCATGACGTTTGATGGATGATCAATGGGATGACCTGTTTTGCGCCCGTAAGATCAGTCAAGGCGGGGCGCGTTTTCATCGTCTCTGTCGATGCCCAGTTTCTGAATCCGGTCGATTTCTTTGAGTTTCATCCCGATAATCACGATCAGGCCGATGATGAAAAACCAGAAAATGGCCAGGTTTTGATAGATGATGCAGGCGTCATAGGCGGCATTGGGGAAAACCGCGATTTTTTCCGTTGCCCGCGCCGCACAGAGAGGCAGGCAAACGGTCCATGCCGCTGCAGCGATAAAGATGCGGGGAATATTTATCAGACGGCTTTTGGCCCATATCAGAAACGGTTGTTTCATGGCGCTCACCTAACTCAGAAATCCGACGGCCGTCATGACGACGAAGTAGACGACATAGATGACGGCGATGACGGTAAAAACGGTGCTTTCCTCTCCCCGGTTCGCCTTTCTGTCGAAGAAAGGGATGAGGAAGAGAAAGGAAATGCCGACAACGACGCAAATAATGGCGATGGTTTCCCCATTCAGGCCGAAAATTGTGCCCGGAAATAACTTCAGCGTTTCGAGAACCATCAGGAAATACCATTCCGGTTTGATGTTTGCAGGCGGCGGCGCCAGGGGATCGGCCTTGATGCCGATTTCCGGCGGCGCCAGAACGGCGAGGGTAACGACCACGCCCAGGACGATCAGCCAGATGATCATGTCTTTATAAAAGACATTGGGGAAGAAAGGAACCGTCGGCTGCGGGTCCTTGATCTCCGAACGGGGCACGCTCACGCCGTGATACTGGACCAATAAGACATGCAATCCGATCATCAAAAGGGAAAGCAAAGGGAGAATCGATACATGAAAGGCATAGAAGCGGACGATGGTGTCGCCCGTCACATCCATGCCGCCGCGGAGAAATGCCTTGATGAACCCTCCGAAAACGGGGAGGGCGCCGGCGCCTCCCGTAGCGACCCGGACGGCGGCAAAGGCCCGCTCGTCCCAGAGAAGAAGATAGCCGCTTAATCCGAAGAAGATGGAGATGATAAGTAGGATAAATCCCGTTATCCAGACCATCTCCCGCGGTTTTCGGTAGGCCTTGACCAGCAGCGTGCCGAACAGATGGATGAACAAAAACAGGATGGTGAGCTGAGCCCCCCAGTGATGGAGGGACCGGAAAAACCACCCCAGGTTGATCTTTGTGACGATTTCGATAATGCTCTCATAGGCGTGATCGATATGAGGCACATAATACATGGCAAGCAGCATGCCTGTGATAAACTGGAGGACAAACAAAAACAACGTGATCCCGCCCGTATAGTACAAGAGGTCGTACCGGTGTTCGGGGATGAGTTTGCTTTTGGCGAACTTTTTGACGTCCGTCAGGTCGTAACGTTCGTCCAGCCAGTTCTTAAGCCTTGGGTAGCTCAACCTTGACCCCCTTCCTGGCGATAATCAGTTTGTCGCCGTCTTCCGTTACGTCAAATACTTCGAGCGGTTTCGGGGGCGGTCCGGCAATGTTCCGGCCCGTCTCGTCAAACCAGCCCTGATGGCAGGCGCAGTAAAACTTTTTTTCCTCCGGCTTGTAGGCGACATTGCATTCCATGTGGGTGCAGACGCCTTTTAAGGCCGCCACGCTTCCGTCTTCCTTCTTGAAGTACAAACCCAGGGCGCCGCCCCAGGCAAAGGGTTTGACGGAATTGTTCGGGATGTCGGAAAAATCTTTCCGGTCCAAGACGACGAAATCCGGTTCCTTTCCCAGGGTTGGGAAAGCGAATTTCATCAAGGTATAAAAAGCGCCGGAGAAGAAGGCAAAAAGCCATCCCCCGAAAAGGGTATTTAAAAATGTCCGGCGGGTGATGAGTGAATATTTCAGCTTCATTTTTTATTCAACCCCAGAATCCTGTTATACCGGTTTTTAACCAGGGCCTTGCGAAGGCCGATGATGGCGTCCGTCGGCCTTACGTCCTTCGGGCACGCGTCGATGCAGCGGAACACCGTGTCGCAGGCCCAGACGCCTTTCGGCGTATTAACCTGCTCGAGTGCCTCGGCGGGCCTTTCGTCCCGTGAATCGAGAACGAAGCGTTCCAGCTTGGCCGCCGCCGCCGGTCCCAGATAGCCGGGCTCGTCGGCGATGACGGGGCAGGCGCCGTAGCAGCAGGCGCAGAGGATGCAGTTGACGAACTGGTCGATCTTCCTGCGGTCCTCCTCGCTCTGATAAATTTCCTTTTCCGGGTCCGGGCTCTTCCGGATCAGGAAAGGCTGAATTTTTTCATACATATCCCAGAAAGGCGTCATATCCACCACGAGGTCCCGGATGACCTCAAAGTTGGGCAGAGGCTCCAGAATAATCGTATCGGAACCGAATGTCGCCACCTGGGTCCGGCAGGCCAGATCGATCTTTCCATTGATCACCATGGCGCAGGAGCCGCAGATGGCCGAGCGGCAGGAGCAGCGGAATGCCAGAGAGCCGTCGATCTCGTCCCGTATCCGGTTGATGACCCCAAGGACCGTCAAACCGGGAAGTACCTTGATGTGGTAGGACTGAAAATACGGTTCCCGCGATGGGTTTTTCGCGTCATAACGCAGAATCTTAAAGGTAAAATAGCTGCTTCGGATCAATACTTTCTCTCCATCGGCTGGTAGCGCGTAATGACGACATCCTTGTAGGATAATACAGGATCGCCGTCATCTCCCATTCTGGCGATGGTGTGCTTCAGCCAGTCATTATCGTTTCTTTTCGTAAATTCCAGCCGGTAGTGCGCCCCCCGGCTCTCTTTCCGCAAAATGGCGCCCAGGGTGATGGCATGGGCCACATCGAGCATATATTCGAGTTCTATGGCGCTTTGCAACTCATAATTCATATAATGGATTGCCGACGAGACGCTGACATTTTTATACCGGTTTTTGAGTTCGATCACTTTTTCCAGAGCCTGGGACATTTCATCGTGCGTCCGGAAGATGCCGACCTTTTCATCCATAACGGCACCCAGTTCGGCGGAGATGATGTAGGGCTTCTCCCCGCCCGGCTGAGTCAGACGTTCGATTTTTTTTAAAACGGCGTCTTTGAGCATTTTAAGGGGTTTCTCATTGGGTTTCAGGTTATCCTTTTCCAAGTCTTCCTGGATTGCTATGGACGCCAGCTTCCCGAATACGATGGTCTCCAGCAGCGAGTTGCCCCCCAGGCGATTGGCCCCGTGGACGCTGACGCAGGCGCACTCACCGCCCGCATAAAAGCCTTTGATTTCGGATGCGGTGCGTTCATTCACGTCGATGCCGCCCATGGAATAATGCTGGGAAGGCATGATGGGGATGGGTTCCCGGACCGGGTCGATGCCGATAAAATCGATGCAGATGCTGCGAATGCCGGGAAGGCGCTCGATGATTTTATTTTCTCCCAGATGCCTCAGATCAAGCTGGATATAGGTTCCCAGGGGGTGCTCGAAGCCGCGTCCTTGGTTGATTTCCGTCTGGATTGAGCGGGCAACGATGTCCCGTGGTGCCAGTTCCATAGCGCTGGGCGCATAACGTTTCATAAACCGCTCGCCCTGGTTGTTGAAGAGATAGCCGCCCTCGCCCCGGCAGCCTTCGGTCATGAGGATGTTGGTGCCGACGAGGGTTGTGGGATGAAACTGGACAAACTCCATGTCTTTCAGGGGGACGCCGGCCTTGTAGGCCATGCCGATGCCGCTACCCGTATTGATCAGGGCATTGGTGGAGTGTTTGTAAACACGGCCGTACCCACCGGTGCCGAAGAAGGTGCATTTAGAGCGGACGGGAATCAGTTCGCCCGTATGGGTATCTTGGGCGATGATGCCGTGACATTGGCCATCCTCAATGCAGAGGGCGGCGACGAACCATTCGGGATAAATCTTTACCCCTTTAGCGACGGCGCGTTCGTAAAGGGTGTTGAGGAGCGAGTGGCCCGTCACGTCGGCGGAATAGCATGTCCGCGGATACCCGGCGCCGCCGAAGGGACGCTGGGCGATGGTGCCGTCGGAAAAACGGCTGAAGGGGCAGCCCCAGTGCTCCATCTCATAGACGATTTTGATGGCCTCCTTGCACATGATTTCGATAGCGTTCTGGTCGCCCAGGTAGTCGCTGCCCTTGATGGTGTCGAAGGTGTGTTTTTCCCAGGAGTCGTCGCGGCTGTCGGGATTGTTGGTCAGGGCCGCGTTGATGCCGCCCTGGGCCGCGATGGAATGGGAGCGGACGGGATAAACCTTGGATACCAGTCCCACGTTGTACCGGTCGCACAGGCCGACTGCCGCCCGGAGGCCCGTCAGGCCGCCGCCAACGACAAGAATATCATGATTAAGCATAGCTACGAAAACCTGAAATAAAGGACGATTAAAATGGCCGAGATGATCGTTGCGGCTATGTTCGCCGCCCAGAACAAAAGCTTTTCCTTCCGGTAGCCGAAATCAATCAATACGGTCCTTAGCCCGTATAGACTGTGAAACGTAAACAGCACCAATATCAGCACGTCGAGGACCGGATTCCGGTGCAGACTTAGGGCCCAATCGGGCTTTTGATCCTTCGTGAAAAGAAAATAGCTGGTCAAGATTTTGATGCCCATTAAGATAATGAGCGTTACGCCGCTGATGCGATGAAACAGCCAGATAAACATAATGCACCTGTTTGGTCCTATTGGATGATTGCCGTCAGAGGGCTTTGTAAAGCTCTGAAATTCCAGTTCGTTGCGCCCTCTGGACGGGTGGATGAAAGCTCGCATTTGCTAACAGGGAATTACCGATTTGTCAAGAAAGAATTGCCAATTATTTTTAAATGATTTATCCTCACGCTGTATATATTCAAGAGGGGCAGAATTCAACGGCGGTTGAATTTTGCAGGAACCTGATCCTGTTAAAAAAGAACTTACTTTAATAAGTGGAGACCTTTGAAAAACGCCTCTTTTGTCATGGCGAGCGAAGCGAAGCAATCTCATAAGCGTCCGATAGGACAAGAGATTGCCACGGCGCACTGCGCCTCGCCATGACAGGAAAAATGGAACTTCAAAGGTCTCAATTGGCCGGCGCTTCACCCGCCGGATTTTCATCGTGCTGCGGCCGGAGGATTAAATCAACCATGGGACAGACAATCACGGAAAAAATAATACAGCAGCACCTGGTTTCCGGCGCTTTTATTCCCGGGCAGGAAATCGGCATACGGATCAACCAGACCCTGACTCAGGATGCTACAGGGACGATGGCCTGCCTGCAGTTTGAATCGATGCATGTAAGCCGGGTGAAGACGGATCTGTCGGTGAGCTACATCGACCATAATACCGTGCAGATCGGTTTTGAAAGCGCCGATGATCACCGGTATCTCCGTTCCGTCGCAGCGAAATACGGCCTCTATCTTTCCCGTGCGGGAAACGGCATTTGTCATCAGGTGCACCTGGAGCGGTTCGGAAAGCCGGGGGACACCCTCCTCGGAGCGGACAGCCACACCCCGATGGGGGGCGCTCTCGGCATGTTTGCCGTCGGTGCGGGCGGCCTAGACGTGGCCCTTGCCATGGCCGGAGAGCCGTTCTATCTGACGTGCCCCCATGTCGTCAAGATCAACCTGCACGGGAAACTGTCCCCGTGGGTTTCCGCCAAGGATATTATCCTGAAAGTGCTTTCCATTTTTTCCACGGAAGGCAATGTGGGCGCCGTTTTTGAGTACGGCGGCGACGGGCTGGCCTCGCTTTCCGTACCGGAGCGGGCGACGATTGCCAACATGGGCGCCGAGTGCGGCGTCACCACTTCCGTTTTCCCCAGCGATGAGCAGACGCGGTTGTTTTTAACGGCCCAGCAACGCGAAAATGAATGGGTTGAACTGTCGGCAGACGACGATGCGGTCTATGACCGCATGGTGCATATCGATCTGGCAGGCCTGGAACCCATGTGCGCCCAGCCCCACAGCCCGGGAAACGTCATGACGCTGCGTGCGGCCCCCCGTTTGAAAGTCGATCAGGTCTGCATCGGCAGTTGCACCAATTCTTCCTACCGGGATATGGCCATGGTTGCCAAAGTTCTGGAACACAGGGTTGTCCATCCTGACGTGAGCCTCATCATTGCCCCCGGTTCCAAACAGGTCCTTGAAAATCTGGCAAGAGACGGGTATCTTGCCGACTTGATTTCGGCAGGCGCCCGCATCATGGAAAGCGCCTGTGGGTTTTGCATCGGCAACAGCCAGAGCCCTCAATCTGCCGCTGTATCCCTGCGGACGTCAAACCGGAATTTCCTTGGCCGGTCCGGCACCACCGATGCACAGGTTTATCTGGTCAGCCCTGAAACGGCCGTAGCCGCCGTCATCACCGGCGGCATCACCGATCCGAGAGACTTGGGGATTGCGTATCCCGTCGTGAAAATGCCGAAGCGATTCTATGTGGATGACGGTATGATTATTGCGCCGGGTGATCGCAAAACGGCGTCAAAAATTGCCGTTTACCGCGGTCCCAACATCGGCAAGCCCCCGAAAAACGATGCCATGCCTGAATCGATCTGCGGCATTGCCGCCATCAAAGTGGGCGACAAAATCACGACGGATCATATCATGCCTGCCGGGGATCGTATGAAATACCGCTCCAACATCCCCAAATACGCCGAATATGTATTTGAGATCGTTGACCCGGCGTTTTATCGGCGGGCCAAGAAGGTGACCGAAGCGGGCCGCTGCAACATCATTATTGCCGGAAACTCATACGGCCAGGGATCGTCGCGGGAACACGCCGCCATCTGTCCCATGTATCTGGGGGTTCGCGCCGTCATTGCCCGGTCCTTTGAAAGGATCCATGCGACCAACCTGATCAACTACGGCATTATGCCCCTCGTCTTTAAAAATCCGGCGGACTATGATGTCATCGACCAGAATGACGAGATCGAGATTCCCGACGCCATAAAGCAAATCAAATCGGGCAAGGAGTTGATCGTTAAGGATACGACCAAGAACATTTCGTTTGTTGTTTTATGCGACGTGTCGGAACGTCAGAAAAAGATGCTCCTTGCCGGCGGTGCGTTGAATCTGCGATGAACAGATGACGCTACGGCTTCGGCACGATCACATCGGAGGTCACGACCCCGATGAGCTTCGGACGCTTCGCGCTGGAGTAAACGGGGATCGAATAGGTGACCATCCATGTCTCCCCGCCGCCTTCGTCGTAATACGGTTCGCTCCAGAGAGGTTTTTTCTTTTTCACAGGCGCCGCGTACCATTCACGTGATTTGTAGTTGTAACTTTTCGCGAGATCCTTTTTGATGAGTTCATTGCCGCTCCTGTAGACATAGGGCGAGAATTTGACGGTTTTCCCTTTCTTCTTCTTCGGCGCAAAAGCGAGGGCGGCGCCATAAATGCGGGGATTTTCCTTCAAGTAACGGGAAAGAAGATCGTAAGCCGCCGCCTTGCCGATGGTTCGTTTGCTGCCGATTTCCTGCGACAGGGCGCCAAGTTTTTGTTCGACATCCTGCCTGATTCCTTGTTCCGGTCCGCTCTTTCCAGTCGTCGTGTCCGCTGCATGGGAGAATACGGAGCAGACCAGAAAACATGTAAAGATGATGCCGAATGCGATGAAAAAACTTTTTGCTGTCTTCATGCGGATACCTCCTTTGGGATGGGGTCGGCTGACTCATTTGAGCTTGCTTGTCAACAACGACGGTTATCTTTGACGTCCGGATTGTAAAACCGGTATATTTCCCTGTCAAGGAGAATAAACGGGAATTAACAGCCCCCTTATGGCGAGGTTTCGGCATCCGGAATCTTTACCATGACGGCTTCGCCTTTGGCGCAGATTTCACCGTCGGCGGATAATGTGACGGCGACAATGACCTTGCGGTTCGAAATATCAAGGGGTTTCCCCTTTAACGTCAGAACGGTTCCGAGGGGTGTCGGCTTCAAATAATCGACTTTTAATGAAGCCGTCACAAAGCGTGAAGGCGGGCGGTCGTCGAGAGTAAAGCCTTCATCCTGCAACTTGGCCGCCGATGCCGTAGCAGCGCCGTGGCAGTCGATGAGCGAACTGATAAGCCCGCCATAGGAGAAACCCGGAAATCCGCCTGTGTAGTAAGGCTTCGGCGTATAACGGCAGACACATTCTTCTCCATCCCAGTAACTCTTGATTTGCATCCCGTCCCGATTAAGCCGCCCGCAACCGTAACAGTTGGCGAATTCCTCGGGATAGCAATCCTGAACCGCTTTTCCCGGCATAGGTTTCTCCTTTTCTATTGAGATTTTTTGCAGAAACAAATCTTCTTTAAGAAACTAACAAGTATTGAGATAGGCATCAAGATATTTTTATGCAATGCTCCATGATTTTTGTTTCATGATGACCACTCGTAAAAGTATCGTGACTGTGATAAGTCTGTTTTCAGCAACGAGATGACGCGGAACAGCCTAAAGGAATAAAATTGAGCAAATATGCCATATGGAGGAACAGTTATGAAAACGCTTGAGCATTTGTTGACCCCTTTAAAGATCAAATCCATGGAGATAGCCAACCGGGTCGTCATGCCGCCGATGGGAACGGGACTCGGCAATGAGGACGGCACGGTCAGCGAGGCGAATATCGCCTATCTGACGCGCCGCGCCCGAAGCGGGGCCGGTCTCTACATCACCGAGATTACCGCGGTGCATCCCCTGGGATATGTGTCGCCGGGCGGTCTGGCCGTTTGGGACGATAAATTTATTCCGGGATTGCGCAAACTGGCCGATGCGGTTCATAATCAGGGGAGCAAGATTGCCCTGCAGCTCCATCATTGCGGACGCGAGAGCCTCTATCAGACGCAGAAGAAGACGGTTGTCGGCCCATCGGCCATTCCGAGCTATGTCTTCGGCATGTTGGGAACGCCGCGGGAAATGACCCTGGAAGAAGTCAAGCAGACCATAGCCGCTTTCGGCACTGCGGCGGCGCGGGCCAAGGCTGCGGGCTTCGATGCCGTGGAACTCCACGGCGCGCACGGCTACCTCCTGATGCAGTTTCTCTCCGCCCACTCCAATCGGCGCACCGATGAGTACGGCGGCGATTTCCGGGGCCGCGCCCGCTTTATGATCGAATGCATTGCCGCGGTTCGCAGGCAGGTGGGAGAAGATTTTCCCATTTCCATCCGGATTTCCGGCGAGGAAACGCTTAAAGACGGCTATATCATCTCCGACATGCAAACCATCATTCCCGATCTGGTCAAGGCCGGCGCGGATGTGATCAATGTATCCTTCAGCACCCACGGCAGCGCCCAGGTGGGGACGGAAACCCCCAATGCCAGCGCGCCGGTCGAGTACGCTCCCGGATTCAAGGCCCACCTGGCCCGCAAAATCAAGGAGGTGACGGATGTCCCCGTTATCGCCGTCGGGCGGTTTACCGATCCTTTCTTCATGGATGAGGTCATTGCCCGGAAAGATGCGGACATGATCGCCGTCGCGCGCCAGCACCTTGCCGACCCCGATTTCCTGAAGAACGCCCGCGAGGGTCATCCCGAAGATACGTATGAATGTCTGGCCTGCAATCAGGGGTGCATTGAACGCCTTGCCTTCGAGGGTCTGAAAGTCCGGTGCGCCATCAATCCGGAAACAGGTCAGGAGCTGATCCGGCCTGCGGGCCCGGCGAAAACCAGCCGTATCGTCTGGGTCATCGGCGCAGGGCCGGGGGGACTGACCGCTGCTTTTGAAGCGGCAAGACTCGGACACAAGGTCACCCTCTTTGAGAAGGAAAAAGAAGTGGGCGGGCAGGTGCTTTATGCGGCCAAGGCGCCTTACAAAGCCGTTTACGGCAAGTGGATCAGGACGCTTGCGGCCAATTGCCGGAAAAAGGGCGTCGATATTCGGACGGCTGCGGAAGTCACCGAAGCGATGATCGACGAAGGGAAGCCTGACTGCGTCATTCTTGCCGTCGGTGCGGCCAAGGCCGCCTGCCCGGCAGAAGGCGTCACGGCTTCGGTTGTCTGCGATGCCTGGCAGATATTGAACGGCGAGGTCCAACCGGAAAGCGACGTCGTTGTCATCGGCGGCGGCCTGGTCGGCATGGAAACGGCCGATTTTCTCTGCGAGAAGGGCGCAAAGAACGTTACGGTCGTCGAGATGCTGGCCAAAGCGCCGGTGAAGCGCTATACGTCCCACGGCGCCATGCTGTACCGGCGGCTGAATGCAGCAGGCGTAAAACTGCTCTTCAATACGAAAGTGGAGAAGATTACGGAAGGGGCGGTCTATGTTGTAAGCGACGGCAAAGAGCAAACAATCTCGCCGGTCAATCAGGTGATCATCGCCGTTGGCGTGACGCCGAGGCAGGATTTTCGGTCGATGCTCAAAGAAAAGAACATCCGCCATTTCATCGTCGGCGATGCAAAATCGCCCCGCCGCATCATCGAAGCGACGGAGGAAGGGGCAAAAGCGGCCTGGGATATTTGATTGGCGATGACCGTGTTGATGAAAAGGGCTTGGTGATGAGCCAAGCCCTTTATTTTAAAAAAGCACAAGATATGCGATGAATTAAAACGGATTACCTATCTCTTGATGACCAGAACAGGCGTCTCCGATTTGCGGACAACCGTTTCGGAAACGGACCCCAGAAACATTTCCTTGAGATTGCTCATTCCATGAGAGCCGATGACGATCATGGACACGGCTTCTTCTTTTTCCGCTTTAAGGATCTCGTTTGCGGGAATTCCACGGGTAATCTTCACTTTTACTTTATAGCCTGCGTCGCTTAACTTATTGGCAACGACATTGAGTTTGCCTGTGATGTTCTTTTTGATGTCTCCTTCAAATTTGTCGATGTCGAGTCTTGTGTATTCGCCCAAAAGATAGAAGTATTTGTCTTCAACGATGTTGATCACAACCACCTCTTCAACGCCGGAATTTTTCAACTTAATGATATACTCCAACGCGCTCATGGAAACATCCGAAAAGTCGATGGGGAAAAGAACCTTTTTAAACATGACCGTCCTCCTTTCAATTTTTAACGTTGTTGTCGATAAAGCACTCTATTATTTTTTTATATCGATAATCAAGCAAAATGTAGCGCCCATGACATTAAATTTCCTCTTTGCCGTTGCCATGCCGGCTGCCGTCTCTGCCTGATATTCGGCGATTAAACTGCGGGCATATTTCCGAGGAGCCGGGCTGGAAGTTCCTGCATGTTTTCGGTCTTGTTTCATAAATCGTGCAAGCAAACCGGCCGTCTTTGAATGAAAGGAATATGCAGCCGTGAATGTAACTGCCGTCTTCGGAAGAAATAAGATGGTCGCCCGCCCAGAGGGCGTGTTCATGGGACAACAAACGGAAAATATCGTCCCGGCCCTCCTCTTTCCAACGCATCCGATCCTCTTCGGTAATGTAGACATTGACATCGGCAAGGCAACACTTGCCGCATCGTTTGCATGCCGGTGGGAGCTGGTCACTCATGCTTTATTCCTGCCTGTTGCCCCGGCAATCGGATGGACCCTTTCCGCGTCCGGCGGTGTTTTCTTTTTGCAGAACATTACTTTCAAATTCGAGAACGTAAATGAAATCATTGTCACCGCAATTGTAATACCACTTATCAATGCGCTGGGAACCGGCTTTGCCTGTCTTTTGCCGTGATGAGCCGCCTGTCGTCCCGGATTTTTTGTTTCCCTTTTCCGTGTAGGTCGGATTTCCGCATTCGATCAGCACTTTGGCCTTTGTGTCCCCTGCCGACACCAGTCCGCTTCCGCAGCGGAAAGCGTCGCAATCCCGGCTCTTCATAAAAAAAATGCAAAAAAAGGTGATCATGAATATCAATGCTGCTTTGGCCATGTGCTTCATATAGCTTCTCCCTTTCTTATGAGGATCAGATATTCGTATTTGTAAAGATCGTATATGAATTGACGGATGATTTCATATTCGTCCGTTGCTGAAATTGTCGATCTTAAAGCGGCCATAACCCGATCCGAGAAATCAGGCAGGATAAAATCGGCCATTTGCCCGCGGATAACGTCATAGCCATGATATTTCGCCACATCGCCAAGATGGGAGAACCGGATTGTGTATTCATCGTGGCCTTTAAGGGCGATCCGCTCGGGGTTGCCTGATGAATCGATTTGCAGACTGGTTTTGAGAGCCGCCGGTACGGACGCTTCGCAGCTGTGTTCGGACAGGAAAATATAGGGAATGGCGGCTGAACAAATTTTTTCCAGCGCGTCAACGGCGCCGATGTTGAAATTAAAATGTTTCTGCTCAGGTATTTTAAAGCCGTATCGAGTAAAACATTCTCTGATCTTCAAGGCCGGTTCGGGCAGATCGCCGCTATTTTTCCTGAGCATATCCGTGCCGACATCGAGCACCGTCGGGAAGTCTCCCAGATTTTCATTGAACACGGCCAGATCGAATCCTTGCAGAAACGACGGCTCTGCCTCAAGAAAATCCAGCCGGACATAATCAACGGCATTATCCTTGAGGCATTCCCGTTGCTTCTCTAAAAGAAAGGGCGAGATATCGAGCATGGTCGCCTTCATGTCCGGCCGGCTGCGAAGAAAGTCCCGCATGAGGCAGCCGTAGCCGCCGCCGACTTCGATGATGTTCCTTATCCTTTTCATGGGGATAAAGCGTTCCAGGTGGCGATAAAGCAAATGCCCGTATGAATCGGGTTCTTTGAGAAACTTACGGCAGGGGCTGTCCGGCGAATCAAGGGCATTGCACACGGTTAACTCCCATCCCAGGGTTTTTATGTCTTGCAGGTGATAGTCGTTTGTCGTGCTGATTTGATAATGCATAAAGAGGTTATGTCGTTTTAAACAGGTTGTTCAATTGATCAAGTGTTTTGTTTTTCATGTCTTTGACATCCGCTGCGCCCAGCGCCTTTTTATAGACGAAATACTCGCAGAAGTTGCTCCGGTCTTTTTCCAGGACCCTTTCGGCCTGAGGTTCACGGCAGGCATTGTATGAAGCCGGATCATAAAAGCTGCAGTTGAGGCAGCAGCGCAAGTCCGCGCGGCAGAAGGGGCAGGCTTCCTTTCTGCCTAATATTTTTTTGATTTCCACTTCTTTTCCGCAATGGTGGCATATGTTCATTCTACATCCTCCCGGATGAAAAACTCCGTTCCTGATCCGAAAAACGGCTCATCGTGGATGGATGATCGGCGCTCGGAGAAACGTTGAAACTCGGTGGATCATAGCTTAAAAGCCTTTTCCAATCAAGGCCATATACGGGGCAGATGTTTCTAACTTGAAATATTATTTTTCGTTGACACGACATTCGATTTCCTATAGTTCCAGAACAAAGTTAAGCGTTTCTGTTAAAACAGTCAGTTATCGTATGGTGATAACAGAGGCTTTAACCAATTGAAAACAGGCGGTTTCGTGAAGAGCCGCCAATAAAAAACGGTGAGGTAAATATATGGCTGATTTAGAAGAATTCAGAGCATCCGTAAGGAGCTGGCTTGAGGCTAACGCGCCCAAGTCTTTGCGGGGAAAGATGAGAGACCCTGCGGCGGCCTTTTGGGGAGGGAAAAAGACGCCTCTTCCTTATCCCGATTCCAGGCCATGGTTGGACATGATGGCCGAAAGGGGATGGACGATCCCCTTCTGGCCCAAGGAATACGGCGGCGGCGGACTGGATAAGGAAGAAACAAAAATTCTCAACGAGGAGTTGGCCCGCCTTGAGCTGCCTCCTCCATTGACCGGTTTCGGCATCACGATGATCGGTCCGACGATTTTGCAGTATGGCACGGAGGAGCAGAAAAAGTTGTATATCCCCCAGATCATCAAGGGCGAGATCCGCTGGTGCCAGGGATATTCGGAACCGAATGCGGGGTCGGATCTGGCCAATGTCCAGTTAAAGGCCGTTGTCGACGGCGACGATTATATCCTTAACGGCCAGAAGACCTGGACGAGCTTCGGCGACTTGTCGGACTGGATGTTCCTGCTGGTCCGGTCCAATCCGGATGTCAAAAAGCAGGCGGGCATTACGTTCCTGCTGACTGATCTGGATTTGCCGGGCGTAGAGATCCGGCCGATCAAGCTGATCAGCGGCGCCAGCCCCTTCTGCGAGGTGTTCTTTGAGGATGTTCGGGTGCCGAGGCACCAGATCTTAAACAGAGTCGACGGCGGCTGGGAAGTCGCACGCGCACTGCTGGGCCACGAGCGCACCATGATCGCCAACACCTTCGGCGGCAGGCAGTCGGCAGCCGAATCGCCGGAAAATCCCATGGAAGCAGCGGCGAAAAAGTACATTGGTCTCAAAGACGGCAAACTGGTCGATGACGCGGTCCGTCAGAGAATGGCGCAGAACCAGATCGACGAGCAGAGCTTCCTGCTGACGGTTCAGCGAAACGGCGACAATGTGAAGGCCGGCCACAGACCCGGACCGGAGACGTCCATCTTCAAGGTTTACGGTACGGAGTTAAACCAGAGAAGGCAGGAGCTCATGCTTTCCATCGTCGGCCCTGAGAGTCTGGGATGGGAAGGGGACGGATTCGAGAAGAGCGAACTGGACCTGACGAGGGTCTGGCTGCGGTCCCGCGGCAATACACTGGAAGGCGGCTCTTCCGAAATTCAGTTGAACATCATTGCCAAGCAGGTTCTGGGGCTTCCGGATTAGGCCGGCGGCGGAAAGAGCCCTTTACATTTTTATAAAAAATTCATTTTAAGGAGATATGATCATGGAACTAGTTCTCAACGAAGAACAGACCATGCTGGCTCAGACGGTCAAAGAATTCATAAAAGATAATTCCCCTGTGACGCGCATGCGAAAGCTTCGCGATGACAGGGATATGCTGGGCTATTCCAAGGATGTCTGGAAGCAGATGGCTGATTTGGGATGGACGGCCATTCTCTTTTCCGAGGAGGATGGCGGTCTGGGGTTGGGTATGGCGGAAACCGTGCTGGTGACGGAAGCGATGGGGAGAAACCTGGCCCCGGAGCCGTTCATTTCATGCATTATGCTGGCCGGTCAGGCCATTGCCCAGGGCGGCAGTAAAGAACTCCGTGAAGAGTGGCTGACTCCCATTATTGCGGGCGATAAGGTATTAGCGGTCGGTTACCAGGAAAAAGGCAAACGCTACGATATCCGCAATATCGGGACGTCGGCCGTTAAAGGTGCGGACGGTTATGTCCTCAACGGCGAGAAGACCCAGGTTGTCGACGGGTACGGCGCGGATGCTGTTATCGTATCGGCCCGTACATCCGGGAAGGACGGCGATGCCGACGGCATCACGCTGTTTTTGATTCCCAAGGATGCAGCGGGCATGACGGTTACCCGTCAGTGGCGGCTGGATTCCAAGAATGTCGCCCAGGTGCAGTTGAAAGACGTCAAGGTCCCGGCGGCAAATGTTGTCGGAGAGGTCGACAAAGGCGGCGCGCTTCTGGCAAAGGTCATCGACCTGGCCACGGTAGCCCTGTGCGGCGAAATGCTGGGCGGCATGAGCAGCGCATTTGACCGCATGCTTGCCTATATGAAGGAACGCGTGCAGTTCAACGTGGTGATCGGGTCGTTCCAGGCCCTGAAACACCGGGCGGCAAAGATGTATATGGAAGTTGAACTTTCGCGGTCCGTCGTCATGGCGGCGGCCAGGGCTGTTGATGAAAATCACAAGGATAAGGATATTTTCATCTCTACAGCCAAGGCGCGCTGCTCGGATGCCTATATCGCCATCACCAATGAAGCGGTGCAGATATTCGGCGGCAACGGTATGACGGATGAAGAAGAGATCGGCTTTTACATGAAGCGCGCCAGGGCCGCGGAAATGACCTTCGGCGACGCGACATTCCACAAGGATCGTTTCGCCGCCCTGAAGGGATATTAATGTAAATACACCTGAAACTTGAAAATTAAAGAACGCTTCCCGAATGATTCCGTGAGCCGGATGGGGAAGCGTTTTTTATTGTAAGCGGCAGCCATTTAGAACAAGATTACGGGGCGCAGCCGGATCGAGCCCGGATGCCCCGGCGACCATCTTTTTCATGATGATCCACAGGGAATGATGAGCGGCGTCTTCTGAACCGTCTTCCTTGTACTGGCAGAATTGAATGCTGAAACGAACTTTCAGATCAGAGGCATGGATGACGTTGAAGGCATCAAGGGTACTTAAGCCCGGCCATTTTAAAAGGGCCGGGCTGCAAATTCTTGACAGAGAAGCCCTGATCATGGTTTACTCACAGGCGAAATCGTGAAAACAGTCAACGGCATTTTCGCCGGGCGGCGCTCTGATGAAGGCGCCTCATTATACTCCCGTGTAAACAGGAGCATAGGTCATGTATCGGCCATACGGTAAGGAGGAAGCCATGAAAAAGAGAATGATTCCGTCTGTCCTTTTATTGTTGTCATTATTATTTTTCTTATCATGCGCCGCTACGTCGGGCTCGCGTTATCGTGAAGGCGATAATGTCGGTCAGGAAACAGGTCTGACCGTGCAGGAAGAACAGCGCCTGACAAAGGAAGCGCTGCCGAAAATGCTCAAAGATTATCCCCCTGCCCAAAACCAGGAATTGCAAAAATACATTTCTAATCTCGGGATGAAAATCGTTACGGCAAACAAACTGGAGGGGAATCCCTATCACTATACCTTTACGGTTGTGGATGTTGTTAATGTCAACGCATTTGCCATGCCGGCAGGCACCGTATTTGTTACGGCTCCCCTCATCGCCATGGCGTCCAATGAAGCGGAGCTTGCCGGGGTGGTTTCCCATGAAATCGGTCATATCATAGCCAGACACTCAGCGGAGCGCATGTACGCCATGGAAAAGAACAAGAACAAAACATGGCTGTATGCCGCCGGCGGCGGGATCGTCGGCGCTGCCGCCGGCGTTGGATTAGGAATGGTGCTGTGCCGCGACGGCGACGCTGCGTGCCTGGCAAAAGCCGCGATGATCGGCGGCGCCGTCGGTGCGGGCGGCGGGCTCCTTGTCCAGAAATATACGTTCCTTGCAAATTCACGGGAGGACGAAATGGAAGCCGACCGGATCGGGTTCAAACTTGCCGTCGGCGCCGGATATCATAAAGATGAGGTCGGGAAATTTTATGAAAAGCTGCTTGAGGTGGAGAAAAATGCCGGTAAAAGCGGAAACCCTGTCATGAAAAGCCTGTCCGATGCCATGAGCACGCACCCGCCCAGTGAGGAAAGGGTGGCGCAGATGAATGAGATGGCCATGAAGAGTCCCTCCGCGGAGAAGGCAACCATAAACACGCCGGCTTTCAACAGAGCCAAGCAACTGGCCTCGGCACAGCGCAGCAAGTGATGAAAAGGTTTGGCGAGGCGATGCGCGTATTCGATCATCGCCGGGGATTGTTAAGGGCAATCTGTTTTTTCCTGATCATCATTATCCTGACGGCGGGCCTTTGGCCTTTTAACTTTTTTCCTCCCAATAAAGTAAAATGGCTGCCCGACACAAACGGCATCCAAATTTACGGTCAGGGAATTATTTTCAGTGCGTCCCCCGGCTGGAAGCAGGGTAATTTGCTGTTTCCCGACGGCGAAATGACCCTGGAGCTGTGGCTTTATCCGCATCAGGAGACAAGCAATCTGCCCGCCGTGCTGTCCTTTTACGACGGTCTGAATCCCGATATATTTTCTCTCGGACAGTGGAAGTCCCACCTGGTCATTCGCAGCAGAACGGCCGATCAGCGCAACCGTAAATCCGGAAAAGGGTATCAGGAAATCGGATATCGAAACGCCCTTCTAAAAAATAAAGATGTCTTCATCACGGTCGTATCGGAAAAGAACGGGACGGCCATATTTATAAACGGCCGACGCGCAAAGGATTATCCCCGCTACCGTTTGCTCAAAGGCGTGACGTCGCGGGATATACGCCTTGTCATGGGCAATTCGCCTGCCGGCCAGGGTTACTGGCCCGGTAATATTCTGGGAATGGCTGTCTATCATCGCGCCTTGACGCCGGATGAGGTGGCCGGCAATTACCTGTCCTGGATGCTGAATGATCCATACTCGCTTAAAAAGGAAAAAAGTCTCGTCGGGCTTTATCCATTCTACGAGCGGGAGGGGAACATCGTCCGCAATGTGATCAGGCCGGATGATGTTCTGATGATTCCGGATGTTTTCAAACCTTTAAGGAAGATCGTTTTATCGACTTACCGGCAAAACGACTCCAAATGGCGAGACTCTTTCAGTCATGATATCGTGGTTAACATCCTTGGGTTCATCCCTTGGGGATTTTTCTTTTGCATGTTGCTGTTGAAACAGACGGACTGCCGAAGAACGACGGTCTGTCTTCTTACGATAATGGCGGGGATAGGGCTCAGTTTGCTTGTCGAGTTGACTCAAGCCTGTCTCCCCGCCAGGGATTCGTCGCTTGTGGATTTGGTAAACAATATGGTGGGAACATTCATCGGCGTTTTTATCGTTAACGCTTTCGTAAAAAGTCGTCACCCCGGCGAAAACCGGGGTCCAGTGCTTTTGTAAACACTTGATATTTTTGGATGCCGGCTTTCGCCGATATGACGTGGCCGGCGGTTTTGTCCTGAATAGGATATTTTTTTGTTTCTCATATAAAAGGTGTTTTACAATTAATATTTTTTCATGTATACGTGCAAATCATGTCTCGGAACGTTTTTACGGCAATCTGAATAAACGTCAATAAAAGCAGCGGGGAACCATTGTAATCCATTGTAATCAAAAAACGGGCGTATACATTTGCTCCATATTATTGTTTGAAGACGGATAAAAGCAAATATTTTAGTGCGAGGTGATGGTCATGAAGAAAGAAAGTCTTATATGTTTCAGAGCGAGCAAGACTTTACACGAAGCCATGAGCAAGATTGCCAAACAAGAGCGCAGGTCCTTGTCGTCGATGATCGAAATTGCCCTGATGAATTTCCTCAAGGAGAAGAACGCCATCAACAACGTTAACAGTGAAAGGCGCAGGTATCCGAGAAAACAAATATCTATCCCGGCGTTTATCAACCATTATGAATCCGGGCATTATGAATCCGGGAAGGCCAGACTCAATGCCGCGTCATTAATGGACCTTTCGCTCGGAGGCCTTAAAATTTCCATTCCCATTGATGCAAAAGTTGACGTCCAAAGGGATGGACAGACAACGAAATTTCAGATTATCTTTACACTGCCTAACGACAATATTCCGATCAGCCTGGATTGCGAACCGCGACATGAAAGCGATTGCACGGACGGTGTTTACATCGGCGCCGTCATTACCGATGCCGACTTCAAAAGCTACAAGAAGTTGCAATCTTACCTGATGTAAAGCAGTTTCCCATTGGAAAGGTTTAATGTTTCATGAAAGGCATCATCCTTGCGGGCGGTGCGGGCACCCGCCTTTATCCGGTTACGATTTCCGTGTCCAAGCAGCTGTTGCCGGTTTTCGACAAGCCGATGATCTATTATCCCCTGTCGATCCTGATGCTTGCCGGCATCAGAGAAATTCTCATCATCTCCACGCCCCAGGACCTGCCGCTTTATAAGAATCTTTTCGGCGACGGGTCCGCATTGGGCTTGACGCTTTCTTATGCGGAGCAGCCCTATCCCGGCGGTCTGGCGCAGGCCTTTATCATCGGTGAGCCGTTTATGGGCCGCGACAATGTCTGTTTGATTCTGGGAGACAACATCTTCTATGGTTACGGGCTGACAGGAATCCTTGAAAAGGCGGGCAGGACGACGGACGGCGCCCTGGTCTTCGGCTACCGGGTAAAGGATCCCGAACGATACGGCGTTGTGGAATTTGACGATCAGGGAAGAGCGGTCAGCATAGAGGAAAAACCGGCAAGACCCAAATCCACCTACGCTGTAGTCGGTTTATATTTTTATGACAACATGGTGGCGGATATTGCGAGGAATCTGAAGCCTTCGCCCCGCGGTGAACTGGAAATTACGGATGTCAACAGAGAATACCTGAGGCGCTCCGCACTCAAGGTCGAACGGTTGGGGCGGGGGATTGCGTGGCTGGATACGGGAACGCACGAAAGCCTTCTCGAAGCCGGCAACTTCATCGCGACGATTGAACACCGCCAGGGATTGAAGATCGCCTGCCTTGAAGAGATTGCCTACAATAAAGGCTACATTACGAAGGATCAGTTGATCCGTATGGCCGAGCCCATGAGCAAGAATCAGTACGGTCAATACCTGCTCAACATCATTAAAGATTAGACGTTGTGCCTTCCTGCATTTCGGCGCCGGTGATCATCAGAACCGGTATCGCAAGCCGACCGTCATGCCGTGCGTCCGCAAAGGGGCGTCAATGTCATTGATGGTTATTCCGGCAGGCCGCACATCCATATACATGTTGCCCGGGTCCGTTCCCACCCGTCCAAGATCGCAGTAGCGGTAGGCCATATCGAGGGTGAGGTGTTTGGTCAGGATGATGCCGGTGCCGATGGTGAGCATGAAGGCAAAGTCTTTTCTGTCTCCCGAAGGTGTTATGCTGATCTTGTGTTTGCCCGTATTATCGGGGAAGAGGAACGTGATCTGATCGATCCTGTTCCAGGCCAGGCCGATGCCGCCGCCGACATAGGGCTGAAAAAGGCCTGATGATTTGCCGACAAGTCCGGCCATATCGAAAAACACATTGACCATGCCGCTTAAAGACTCCGCCTTGGCTGAAACGGGCTGATCGGCGCCGACGGACAGAAAATTGGCGTTCCCATCATAATCCATATTGAAGCGGTAAACGAAGGCAATATCGGCTCTCAGCCAGGGCAGCAGTTGACGGCCCACGGCGGCCTCTATTAACGGGAAGTGCCCGAAATCGCCGTAAGCGCCTATGGGCTGCCCGTCGCTTCCTGCCGAAAAACCGAATAAGGCCGGTGGGTTGGTCGATCGGCAATCCGTATCGGAAAAATCCGCCGCCCGCGACCATTCATAACCAAGCGTTCCCCGGAGATACCAGTCTGAGGCTGCGGCAAACTCAGGATGTAAGACAACAAACAGACACAGAACCGGCAACCAGGCGATCCGGTATTTGATTCGCCTTGCTTTTGCTTTCATAACAACCACCTGCACTTTCCATCATGCTGATGCGTCAATGATCCGTATTTAGGGCATTCGACGATTATACAAAACGTCCTTTTCCGAAAACGAATGTATTCCAATGATCATAAAAAAAGCGAAAGAGGGGTTGCCGAAGATGCGGTGAACCCTCTTTCGCCATAGATGGTGCCGAAGCCGGGACTTGAACCCGGACGGGCGTAACCCACTACCCCCTCAAGATAGCGTGTCTACCAGATTCCACCACTTCGG
>JAFGHS010000102.1 GCA_016930075.1 Deltaproteobacteria bacterium | reverse complement strand
GCAATGTCCGGACCGGCAAGCTGCCGCCGACGGACAATCACGCGGAGTTTCGCTACAACGGTTTTCTTCTTGACCCCATGGAAGGCCTCGTATCAAGCGCGCCTGTCGTTTTCCGTCATATGGAGCAACAGGGAAAGATCAAAAAGGTCCGTGAGATGTTCGAGGAGAGTCCCTACAATACGTATGAGGGGCCTGAGAAACCGGAATTGCTCATCATCACGAGCAGCGCCTGCACCCTTTACAGCCGGGAGGCGATTCAGCTTCTCGGATTAAAGGAGCGGGTCGGCATCCTGAAAATCGGCACAACCTGGCCCCTGCCGCCGCGTCTCCTGACGAAATATCTCGCCGTGACGGACCAAATCCTGATTGTAGAAGAAGTCCTGCCCTTCCTGGAAGAAAATGTCAAAGTCATTGCCGCCGAACAGGCCAAAGGTATTGGTGCAAAGACGTTCTATGGCAAGAATGACGGCACGCTTCCCATGGCGGGCGAGTTGAATCCTGATTTTGTCGTGGGCGCCCTGTGTAAAATCCTGAACATGACCTATGTCGCCATGCCGGAGGACTACGAGAAGAAAGCCCAGTTACTCAGCTTCGCGCGGGCGCCGAACCGGGAGCAGACCTTCTGTCCCGGATGTCCGCACCGGGCGTCTTTCTGGAGCATCCATAATGCCCTGCAACTGGACAACCGTCGGGGATTCGTCTGCGGCGACATCGGCTGTTACACTATGGCCATGCTGCCCACGGGATTCATGACGCTAAAGACCGTCCATTCCATGGGATCGGGCACGGGGATCGCCAGCGGTTTCGGCAAGCTCGCCCAATTCGGCATGGATCAGCCGGTCCTGTCCGTTTGCGGCGATTCGACTTTCTACCATGCCGCCATGCCGGCCCTGGTCAATGCCGTCCACCATAAATCGAATATTATTATGGTCGTCCTGGATAACAGCGGCACGGCCATGACGGGTTTTCAGCCCCATCCCGGCCTGACGGTGAGCGCCATGGGCGACGAGGTGCCGGCTGTCGATGTGGCCGGGATCTGCCGGGCCATCGGCGCCCGCGTGGAGATCCGGGACCCTTTCAATCTGAAGGAAACCCAGGAGACCCTGAATGAATTGATGGAAGACAAGGAAGGCGCCAAGGTCTTGATCCTCAGACAGAAATGCGCCCTCTCTCCGGAAAGAAAAGCGAAAAAATATTTTGAGATGCATGTCGATGAAACGCGCTGCATCGGTGAGGAGTGCGGCTGCAATCGCCTTTGTACAAGAATTTTGCGTTGTCCCGGCCTCTTCTGGGACAAGGACAAAAAGACGGCTGTGATCGACGACGTTTTGTGCGCCGGCTGCGGCGTCTGCTCTTACATCTGTCCACAGGAAGCCATTATCAGAAAGGAGGTGGCCTGAGCCATGGGAAACACGAAACTGCCTAAAGACCCATACAGCGTGATCATCACCGGCGTCGGCGGCCAGGGAAATGTCATGGCCTCCCGCGTGTTGGCCAACATGCTCGTCCGCAGAGGTTTTCAGATCACCATCGGCGAGACCTTCGGGGCGTCGCAGCGGGGCGGTTCGGTGATGAGCCATATCCGTATTTCTGCTAACGCCGCCTGGAGCCCCCAGATACCGAAAGGCAAGGCGGACATTGTCGTCACCCTCGAGCCGATCGAGGCCATCCGCGTCTTGACGACTTACGGGAACCCGGATGTCCAGGTTTTGACCAATACGCGCCCCATCTATCCGGTGGGCGTCATTTCGGGTGAATTGACGTATCCTTCCATTGAGGAAATTCAGGATGCCGTCAGGGATCTTTCCGCCCGCGCCTGGTTTGTCGATGCGACGGAAGAGGCTATCAGGATGGGCAATCCCATTTTAGGAAATATCATCATGATCGGGGCGGTAGCGGGGATCGGCGTCCTGCCTGTGGACCGGGAAGATTTCACGGAGGTCATCAAGGAGAATCTGCCGGCAGGAACGGTGGAGATGAATTTGAAGGCGTTTGATCTTGGGGTGGCCAAAGTAACAACATAACAAAAGGAGCAGATAGAATGAACAGCGTATACAACGCGGTAAAAATCACCGACAAGGTCTATTGGGTCGGCGCCGTAGACTGGAATTTAAGGGATTTCCACGGCTATACGACGAGGAAGGGGAGCACGTACAACGCCTATCTCATTGTGGCAGACAAAATCACCTTGATCGACACGGTGAAGGCGCCGTTCAAAGAGGAAATGATGCAGCGCATCGCCTCCGTCATCGACCCGCAAAAGATTGCCTATATTGTTTCAAACCATTCGGAGATGGACCATTCGGGCTGTCTGTCCGAAACGATGGATGCCGTCAAACCGGAGAAGGTCTTCGCCTCCGCCATAGGCGCGAAAACCCTTCGGGAGCATTTTTCGTTCAATCAGGAGATTACGCCCGTCAAGGACGGAGAGCAATTGAGCCTCGGCGACATGACGCTTCAGTTCATGGAAACCCGGATGCTCCATTGGCCGGACAGCATGTTTTCCTATCTGATGGAGGAGGAACTCCTGTTTTCCCAGGACGCCTTCGGCATGCACCTCGCATCAGCCAAGCGGTTCGACGACGAGATCGATCCGGCCGTTTTACATTTTGAGGCGGGATACTATTACGCCAATATCCTTTTGCCTTATTCGGCCCTGATCGCCAAACTCATCGGGAAAGTGGCCGCGTCGGGACTGACGTTCAAGATCATTGCCCCCGATCATGGCCCCATCTGGCGGACGGATAAGAAAAGTATCATCGATTGGTATGCCAAATGGGCGGCCCAGAAGCCGACGGCCAAGGCCGTTGTGACCTACGGAACCATGTGGAAGAGCACGGAAAAGATGGCCGGGGCCATCTGTGAGGGACTTTCGGCAGGCGGTGCGTCATACGTATTGCTGAATATGGAAGCGTCTTACCGGAGCGACATCATTTATGAACTCCTCGAAGCGGGGGCCCTGATCGTCGGATCGGCAACGCTCAACAACAACATGCTCCCCAAGGTTGCCGACGTCATGACGTATGTCAAGGGGCTCAAACCCCAGAACCTGATCGGCGCAGCCTTCGGTTCCTACGGGTGGAGCGGCGAGGCCATCCGCCAGATTCAGGATACCCTGACGGAGATGAAGGTCGAACTGGTCGGTGAAGCCATCAGAGCGAAAAATGTGCCGACGCCGGATATTCTGGCCCAGTGCCGCGACTTGGGCAAAACCATCGCGGCAAGGTTGAAGGGATAAGGGAAAAAGATAACGAAGCAATTCTATGACTGCTCCGACACACGGTCATTCTGAGGAGTGCAGCGACGAAGAATCTTCGTTTTCGCTGTCGGAATCAAGATTCTTCACTCCCTATGTTCGTTCAGAATGACAGAGAAACAAGGAAGTCGGAGTAAAACTATTTGCAGGAGGAATATATCATGGAACGTTATGTATGCAGCGTCTGCGGTTATGTGTATGATCCCGCCGAGGGAGATTCGGACGGCGGTATTCCCAAAGGTGTGCCATTCGATAAATTGCCCGATGACTGGACGTGCCCGGTTTGCGGAGCGGACAAAAGCGAATTTTCACCGGAATAACTTATGGGAGCGACGGCGCACGGGCAGGATGTCTGGCCCTGCATCGGGAGGTTTGAATGAGCAAAACGAGAGAGGCCCTTTACAAGGCCTACGAAGGGGAAGCAAAAGCGGCTTTGCGGCTTAAGGTTTTTGCCGAAAAAGCTCAAAAAGAAGGCTACAAACAGATAGCCAAGCTGTTTCGCGTGATTTCCTTCTCCGAAGAAATTCACGGCGCCAGGGCCCTCAAGGTTCTCAAAGAAGTCAAAAGCACGGAAGAAAACCTGGCGGAAAGTTTTCAGAATGAACAGCAGGTCGCCGGCGTGGCCTATAACGAGTTTATCAAAAAGGCTGAAGAGGAAGGGGACAAGGCCGCCGTTCTCCACTTCAGCCAGAGCCGGGATGCCGAAGAGATTCACGCAAAGCTCTACAAACAGGCCCTGGACCATTTTATGGAAGAAAGGGATACAACTTACTATGTCTGCAAAGTGTGCGGCTATGTCGCGGACGGATTGCTTCCGGATGTCTGTCCCATTTGCAACGCCAGAAAAGAGCAGTTCATGCAAATAGATTAAAGGAGGATAGGGGTCAGGTCTACACTCTTGACACATCGTGTCAAGAGTGTAGACCTGACCCCTAAGATAAATATGTACGCAGTCATTATGGCAGGTGGCAAAGGAACCCGATTCTGGCCGAAAAGCCGGGAGCGGATGCCCAAGCACCTGTTGGACATTGCAGGCGAAAAGACCATCATCCGGCAAACGGTTGACCGGATGAGGCCCATTATTCCGGCGGCAAACGTTCTTATCGTAACGGGCGCAAGCCACGCCGATGAACTGATCAGGCAGCTTCCGGACATACCGAGAGAAAACATCATCATTGAACCGGTAGGAAAAAACACGGCGCCTTGCATCGGTCTTGCCGCAATGACCATCAGGAAAAAAGACCCGGATGCGGTGATGATCGTCCTTCCTTCCGACCATATGATCGCTGAGGAAGAGAAGTTCCTTCATATTGTGGGCATTGCCGCCGAAATGGCGCAGCAAGGGGATCATCTGCTTACCATCGGCATCGAACCGACGGCGCCGGAAACGGGTTACGGCTATATTGAGCAGGGCAAAGAAGTTGCCTCCATCAGAGGCGAACATATTTATGCCGTAAAATCCATCCGGGAAAAACCGGACATTAAAAAGGCGAAATCTTTTCTCAAAAAGGGCGGTTTTTTCTGGAACAGCGGCATGTTTGTGTGGAAAGCATCGGCTATTCTTGATGCCATCGCAAAATGGCTCCCCGATATATACGCCGGGCTGAAGACGATTGAACCGGCCCTGGGAACGGCAAACGAAGATCAAACCATTGATGATGTTTATCATGCTATGCGGGGCATTTCCATCGACTACGGCGTGATGGAAAAGGCCGGCAACGCCCTCGTTGTCCGGGGAGATTTTGGCTGGAGCGACATCGGAAGCTGGGACGCCTTATGGGACATTTCGGAAAAGGATGAGATGGGGAATGTTGTAAAAGGCCGCTTCATCGGAGTGGATGTGAAAAATTCCCTGATCCATAGCCACCAAAAGCTCGTTGCCCTGGTGGGCGTGGAGGATCTGCTGATTGTCGAAACAGACGACGCCCTCTTGATCTGCAAACGCGGCGCATCCCAAAACGTGAAGACTGTCGTTGAAAAACTGATGGAGCACAAAAAGACGGAATATTTGTAAAAAAGGGGCTTATTCAATAAACACCGGTTTTCCCTTGACGGGCATTCTCCCCTTGCGTAAGGCGTTTACGATTTTTTCGGGAGTTGTCGTTTCATCATCAAAAAAGACGATAACCATGCCTTCTCCTGCTACTTCATGTTTGTTGACGCCGTCAACATTATTGAGGATAGAACCTACCCTCGCCTTGCCCCCTCAGGCCATGCATCCGGGAATCGTTAATTGAATCGTCCGTTCCGCCGTCCATGCAGATACGTTGAGAAACAAAAATACAAGGAAGGCCACAACAATAAAAAGGAAAAAGACTTTCCCGTTTTTCATTTTACACTCCTTGGCATGATTTCAGGTGTTATCGACCCGAATCATATAAACATAAGTCAAACAAAAATCCAGCCATATTATAAATAATTATGCTTCACATATGGGCTGATCCGTACTATATCCAAACCATCGTGGCAGGCGGCATTGCCGTTTCAAACGGGTAAGCGGCATTGCCGGTGTTGAAGCAACCCGGCACCATGACATGAGACCTTTGAATTTCTCTGTGTCCTGTCATTGCGAGGCACAAAGTGCCGTGGCAATCTCTCCAATGATTGGATATTTATGAGATTGCATCGCTTTGCTCGCAATGACATAAAAACCGTTTTTCAAAGGTCTCGACATATCATTGAGGCATCGCGTCACTATGGGCATTATCTTATCGGGAAGATTTATTTTGGCATCTCAATCGCCCCGCCGGATCGAACTTCTCCGGCAAATGGGTGTGGAGCGCATGGAGATCATCCCCAGCAAGGTGAATGAAACCTTCCTTCGCAGCGAAACACCAAAGGAGCATGCGTTGCGATTGTCGGCAGAGAAAGCCGACGCCGTTGCCATGCTTCATCCGGACGCCTGGATTTTGGGGGCCGATACGATTGTCGTCATTGATGCCGACATCCTCGGTAAGCCCCGTAATCCGTCAGAGGCCGGCGAGATGCTCCTTAAGCTCTCAGGGAGGAAGCACATCGTTTTTACGGGCTTTACCATCATCAACAAAAGCAGGAATATCACAATCGGCGATTGTATTGAATCGACCGTCCTGTTTAGAGAGATAAAGGAAGATGAAATTGCCTGGTACATCGATACGCCGGAGCCCTACGACAAGGCCGGCGGTTATGCCGTTCAGGGCATGGGGGCATTTTTCATCAAGGAAATTCACGGATCATACACCAATGTTATGGGACTTCCCCTGTGTGAGGTCGTTGATGCTCTGAAGGAAGCAGGCGCCATAGGATTTAGCGCCTGACCTCCCACTCCTGATATAGGTATCCGCCATGGAATCTATTAAAGCCAATATTGAAAGAATCAGAAACGACATCGCTGCGGCGGCGCTGAAGTCCGGAAGATTGCCTTCGGATGTGAAACTGATGGCCGTAACGAAAACAGTCGATGATGAGCGGATCAGACAGGCCATTGATGCGGGTGTTGATCTGATTGGGGAAAACTACGTTCAGGAAGCCCAGAGAAAAATGGACATATTGGGAAGGACCGTCCCCTGGCATTTTATCGGCCGCCTGCAGACGAACAAGGCAAAATTCGCCGTCCGTCTGTTTGATATGATCCATTCCGTGGACCGGATAGAGCTTGTTTCCGAACTCGATAAACGCTCGAAATCGGCCGGCTGCATGGCCAAAATACTGATCGAAGTCAATTTAAGCGGAGAACTCACGAAAAGCGGCGTTCCGAAGGAAAACGTCTTTGATCTGGTGCGTCAAGCCGCTGCGTTTGATAATATTTCCATTCAGGGCTTGATGACGATGCCGCCGTGGTTTGATGATCCCGAGGATTCAAGGCCTTACTTTACTGAGCTGCGGGTCCTCAAAGAAGCCGTCGCCGCACTCCGCATCCACGGTGTGGAGATGAACGAGCTTTCCATGGGCATGTCGGCAGACTACGCGGTTGCCGTTCAAGAGGGCGCCACAATCGTGCGAATCGGCAGAAGCCTTTTCGGCGAAAGGCCGGTTCGGCCACGATAAAGGATGATAAGCCCCAATGATGACGACCTCGTAAAAAGTCGCAAAACATCAGCAATGTCATTTCGACCCCGCATTTTGCGGGGGAGAAATCTTGATGACAAGCCGCCTATTTGACGGCCTGCGTTTGAACAGCCTCTTGTCCGGTTCCCGTATTTTGTAATTTGTCGCCGATCTTTTCATGGATCAGCTGCGATGCAATATTATTTCCTGCCATTCCCACAAGGACAGAGACGGTCGTCATGTCTTTTGATACGTATTCGGCCACGATGGTCACCTTCTCATCCTGGATCACAGACGTGATCGTCCCTGTTGCGATCTTCTTCGCTTTTGCCACGTTGGAAGCCTTCATGTCGGCAACCGTTTTTTCACAGGCTTTCCACACGGCATCCAGAGGATAGCGATAATTAACCCGCAGGTATCCGTCCGAATAGATAAAACTGCCGGAATGAATGCCGATAACCCTGCCGTCCCTTATCACCGCAGCATCACAACCGATCATCATCAGAGCGCTGATGATCAACAAGCCCATCCGATACATGCTTTTCAACATCGTCATCATCCCCCGTTGTTTATCGTTTCTTGATCCCCATCTGCTCTCAGACCTGTCAAGAGTGTAGACCTGACCCCCTTTAACCGTTTTTCAGGACAATGCCTTCCACGATATTCGATACGTCTTCGCAGACATCGATGGCTTCTTCGATGCGCTCATAAATTTCCTTCCATTTAATGAGTTCGAAGACGTCCTTTTCATTTTCAAACAATTCCGCCATGGCGGCTCTTAAAATGGCGTCGCCTTCATTTTCCAGCGTATTAATAATAACGCAGGCGTCCAGTATCTGCTTGGCGTTTTTCATGTTTCGCAAATCGTGGACAATGAGTTTGACCTTGGCAATGCCGGCGTTTAATACCTTGGCCTGTTCAATGACGGTTTTTGACGGGCTTTTCACTTTGTAAAGATGCATCCGGGCGGCTGAGGCATCCATCATATCCATAATGCTGTCCATTTTGTTGACCAGATCGTAGATATCTTCACGATCCAGGGGCGTAAGAAATGTGGTATGCATTTTTTCATAGGTCCGATGCGTGATCATATCCGCCTCATGCTCAACCTGTTTGATCCTGATGATCCGCTGTTCCGAGTAATCATTGCTTTCTAGCATATCCAGGAAAAGTTTTCCGCCCTCTTCAATCTTTTCGGCAAGCTCTTCAAAATTGTCGAAAAATTTTTCTTCTTTGGGAATCAGTCGCACGGTCATACCCCCATTTATTCTAAATTTCAATAAGATACGATTAAGGCCCCAATGCTGTTACATCGACGCTGGATAGTCATCCATCTATCGGATTGCCGGGGAAAATGCAACAGGTTTCAAAGGGTGCAAATTTGTCAGATGTCTTTTACGAAAGTAACCTTGCCGTCTCCGGGGGCGTAATAATCTTCCAGGAAGGCGCATTGGCGGTAACCGTTGCCTTCATGAAATTTCCGGGTCGGTTCATATTGGGGCCGGGATGATGTATCAAGGTAAATTTTGCGGCCCCCGGCTGCGATAATCAAGGCTTCCATTTGCGCATGTAGTTTTTTGCCGACGCCCTGGCCCTGATAGTCGGGATGGACGGCGAGCCAATAGAAATCATAACTCGCCAGGGTTCCCGGGATGGGTCCGTAGCAGGCATACCCGATCGTAGTGCCGCCTTTTTCTGCAAAGAGAAAGAGGTACCCGCTGGCGGCGCCCTTTGCCAGATGTTCTTCGACTAACTCGACGGCGATGGAAACCTCTTCCGGCGAGAAGTACCCCGTTGCCTCGACAATATCTGCAACCCGCCGACAATCAGCGGGCTGCACCGTTTGACGGTATGTCAATGGCGAGTGATCCATGTTAAGTCCTATTCCTCATTGTATCTTCAATGATCCGTTCAATGGCCTGTTTGAAAGAGAGCCCCGCTCGTTCCACGGCGGCGGCGAATCCGGCATCGGGCGACAGACAGGGATTGACGTTGACCTCAAGAACCCACGGCGCCCCGTTATGATCCACCCGGAAATCGACCCTTGCATATCCTCGCAGTGAAAATAGCCTCCAGCAGCGGGCGGCGACGGTCTTTAGATTCTGCAGCAGAGGTTCGTCTGCGGGGGGAAAATCAAAATGACGGTTCGTCGATTCATATTCAGACGAATCTTCGTGCCACTTTGCCCGATAGCCGACGATATTGATCTTTCCGGGCATGTGATCGCCGAATCGTATCTCTGCCGGAGGCAGTATTTCCGGTCCCTTTGCGCCTGCGAGGATGGACAGGTTAAATTCCCGGCCCTCGATAAAGGCCTCGGCGTAACACTCACCGCCGAGACTGCTTTTCCGCAACTCCATTTCTTTAAGAAGGCGGGGGCGGTCGCGGACGGCAACGACGGAATGTTCATCCAGCCCTTTGGACGCATGGTCCCAGACGGATTTGATAATGTATTTGCCCGGCAGGGTGTTGTCGGCGGCGTTGTCTTCCATGGTCAACCACTCCGGCGTGGCGACGCCGTTTGCCTTCAGGGTGTCTTTGGCCAAAAGCTTGTTGGATGTGAGAAAGACGGCTTCGGTTTTCGCGCCCGTATAGGGGATCTGCAAATAATCCAGGACCGCGGGAATCAGATGGATCAACCGGTCCTGCCCCGCCAGGGATTCCACAAGATTAAACACAAGATCAGGCTTTACTTCCCGCAGACGCGCCATAAGTTCCGTCATATTCAAATCGACGGGCACGGCCTCGGAGACGTGTCCCAGACTTGACAGGGCGCCGGCTACGGCATCTGCCTGAACCAGGACATCCAGTTCGTCTTTGGGCGCCTCCATCTCCGGCTTGCTGTATAGGATGGCTATTTTCATCTTGTCAGACGCCGCATGGCCGATGCCATGATTTTCGCAATGAGGGTCTCGTAGCTTACGCCCTTCAGATTGCAGATGATGGGCAGATCGGAATTTTCGGGATGGAGGCCGGGCAAGGGATTCACCTCCATGAAGTTCGGCCTGCCCGCCGCATCGCTGCGCAAATCGACGCGGCCTCCGTCCCGGCAACCAAGCTCCCGCCAGGACGCCAGGGCGATTTCTGTCGCCTCGTAAGCCGTAGCGTCCTGTGGCAGGCTGTATCGAACCAGTTTTTTATAATTTTCCTTATTGCTGTATGAATAGATGTCTTTTTCGGCCTGAGGCAGCAGGTGGACTTCCATGATGCCTACGGCTTCCGCATTCATCCCTGTGCCCGCAATGCCGACGGTGAATTCCCGGCCCGGTAGAAAGGTTTCGATAAGGACGGGCTGCGAAAATTGTGTTAAGAGACCCCGGCACACCGCATTGAGCGCCTCGGGCGACGTGATTTTTGAAGCCCCGGAAATGCCTTTGCTTGTCCCTTCGGCGACGGGTTTGGCAAACAGCGGAAACGGGAGGTTGACGGTCCCGATCTGCTCCGGCCTTTCGATCACGGCAAAGGCGGGGGTGGGTATGCCCATATCCCGGATCACATGCTTGGTCATGCCTTTATGGAGCGCGAGCGATAGGACCAGGGGATCGGAAAAGACATAGGGAATGTCATAGGCGTCGAGGAGAGCAGGAATCAACGATTCCCTGCCGAATCCCCGCAGCCCTTCGGCAATGTTAAAAACAATATCCCAACGATCGCCGGCGGCAAGACGCTTGACAAGAGACTTGGCATGGCCGATCCGGTCGCTGCTGTGGCCCAGCGCATTCAGGGCCGCTTCCAGGGCGTCGATGGTCTCGGGCCGGTCAAACTCCGCCGTTTCCTCTTCGCCGTATCCCTCGGCAAGGTAGTCGCTGCGCAGATCGTAGGTCATGCCGATCGTAAGATTCATTGGTCTTAGTGAATCTCCCTGTTTTGCCCAAGGCAATCGGGATAACGATAAATATGGCCTTCATAGTTTTTAAGCAAAAGATCATCGCCGTCGCGGCCGATGACATATTCGGGAAGCAGCGGCACTTTGCCGCCGCCGCCGGGGGCGTCGATGACATAGGACGGCACGGCGTAGCCGGATGTATGGCCGCGAAGGCCCTGGATGATGTCCAGTCCTCTGGTTACGGGCGTGCGGAAGTGAGACGATCCGGAGATCGGATCGCATTGATAAAGGTAATAGGGTCTGACCCTGATTTTTAAGAGGCCGCAAAACAGCTGCTTCATGGTTTCCACATCGTCGTTGATGCCGGATAAGAGCACTGTCTGGCTGCCCAGAGGGATGCCGGCGTCGGCCAGGCGCGTGCAGGCCTGAGCCATTTCCGGCGTCAGCTCGTCGGGATGGGTCGCGTGGATGCTGATAAACAACGGGTGATAGCGCTTCAGCATGCGCGTCAACTCCGGCGTAATCCGTTGAGGCAGGACAGCAGGCACTTTGGTGCCGATGCGGATGATCTCCACATGGGGAATTCCGCTGAGCCGGTACAGGAGCCATTCCAGTTTATCATCCGCCATCGTCAACGGATCGCCGCCGGAAATGAGGACGTCCCGGATGTCCGGGTTTGCAGCGATGTAATCGATGCCTTTTTCCCATTGACCGTTGCTGAAGAGATCCTGATGACCGCCGACTATGCGGGAGCGCGTACAGTATCGGCAGTTGGTTGAACAGAAATCCGTGACGAGGAAAAGCACCCGGTCGGGATACCGGTGGACGATGCCGGTGATGGGGCTGTCGTGGTCCTCGCCCAGAGGATCGTCCGATTCGCCTTCCGTGTGGATATATTCATCGATGACGGGAATCACGGTTCGGCGAAGGGCTTCGGATGCATTGTCTCCGTGAAGGAGGCTTGCGTAGTAAGGCGTAATGGAGAGGGGCATCGCCTGGCCGGGGGAGCGGAGCAATGCATTGCGTTCGTCTTCCGACAGATCGAACATGGCCGCAAGCGCATCGAAATCACGAATGCGATTGCGAAGTTGCCATCGCCAGTCATTCCATTCCGTGTAGGTTGTTTGGGGATAAAATTTCTTTCGGAAAATACGAGATCGACTGCTTTTGAAATGGGACGCCCTGTTGCCCGATCCGACAAGGACCACAGAAGCGCTGTGAAAAGCATTGTTTAATAACGCGGGTGATGAGTTATCTTCAGGACCAATCAGCTTGGTCACACTACCGGGAGGTTCCGCCTCCTCTTTAAGTAGTGATTCACTTTCCATTCGTGCCGCCTCCTTTAATAAATAAAAGATAAATTATGTTCATATTTATTTCCTCCCTCCCGCCATTTTTTCGACAGGCAGGGAAACCAAACCCGGCCAATTAAACTCAGGACAGAACGCTGAAGGCCTTGCCCTGCTTGCAACATACAACTATAGATTCGCATTACTCTTTTTGAATATTCATGTCAATACTTTTTTTGCATATTTTGTATGGGTTACAAAAAAAATTTCAGTGGTCACAAATGACGAAAATATTGTTCAATCTTGTCGAGTCCCTCAGCCATGTTTTCTATTGAGTTGGCGTATGAGAAGCGCAGGTATCCCTCGCAGTTTGTCCCGAAATCAATGCCGGGTGTGACGCCCACGCCGGTTGCGGTCAGGATGTCGAAGGCCGTTTTGTAAGAATCTGCGGAGAAGGATTTGATGTTGCCTAAGATGTAGAAAGCTCCCGTGGGCTCTACGCGGATGCCCAGGCCGATTTCCCGGAGGCGCTTGATCATGAACCGCCGCCGCTCGTCGTAAATTTTTTTCATGCGCTCCACGTCCGCCGCCGCCTCCCGCAGGGCCGCGATGCCGGCCCACTGGACAAAGGCGTTGGCGGAGATGAAGAGATTCTGCTGGATCTTCTGCATGGGCCGGATGTACTCCCTCGGGGCGATGAGATAGCCGAGACGCCATCCCGTCATGGCGTAGGTTTTGGAAAAGCCGTTGATCACGAAGGCATTGTCCGTGAATTCCAGGATGCTGTGTTCCTTTCCCTCATAGACCAGGCCGTGATAGATTTCATCGGATATAACGGGGACGCCGAGGGCGGCGATGGCGGCCATTCGCTCCGGGCTCAAAAGGTTGCCCGTGGGGTTGGAAGGCGAATTGATCATGACGCCTCGCGTCCGTTTCGTGATCTTGGATTGGATGGCCTCCGGCGTGTACTGAAAGCCCTCTTCCTCGTAAACGTTCACGCGGACGGCGACGCCGTCGAGGAAGCGGATGAAGTTGGGATAGCAGGCGTAATGGGGATCGGAGATGATAATCTCGTCGCCTCCGTTCATGATGGCGGCAAAGATGAGGAGCATGGCGGGCGACGTGCCGGATGTGACGATGATCTGATCCGGTGCGACCGTGACGCCGTATTTATTGAAATAGTGTTCGCAGATTGCCTCACGCAGCTCCATCACGCCCAGACTGTGCGTGTAATGGGTCTTCCCGTCTTTCATGGCTTTCAGGCAGGCATCCTTGATACACGAAGGCGTGTCGAAGTCCGGCTCGCCCACCTCCAGGTGGATAATCCGCTGCCCTTTCCGCTCCATCTCCTGGGCCTTTTCCAGGACATCCATGACGATGAAGGGCGGAATATCTTTCGCTCGATCAGTAATCATATCGGACCATCCCCCGTCTTTAGTTTTAATGCGGTTCGTGATAGCATCTAAAAAATCCAAATTGAACGTAACGTCTTCAATGCCGCCTGTCAAGAGTGCATTGATGCAAAAGGTGCGAAAGAAGGTCATTAATATGCCGGAATTGCCGGAAGTCGAAACGGTTTGCCGACAGCTCAATGAGGTCATTGCCGGTGCGCAAATAAAAGAGGTGAGGATTCTCGATGCCAAACTGGGTCCTGCACCGGAAGTGGAAGGCAGAGGCGTTGTCTCTGTGGCCCGTTGCGGCAAATCAATCGGGATAAAACTGGATGACAACCGGACAATGCGGATTCATCTGCGCATGACGGGACGGCTGTTTTGGCAGGATGATGCGGAAAGCGCATACACACCGGATTATTCACGCTTAACGATAATCTCCACTGCAGGCAGGCTCGATTGTCTTGACCCGCGGCGTTTTGCGACGCTTCGGATGGAAGACGAGGCAAGTGTTTCGGCCCTGCCGCCCGACCCTCTGGAGGATTTTAATGCGACGCGCCTAAGAAAGGTTGCCGGATCAAGGAAGATTTCCGTAAAATCATTTCTCATGGATCAACGGTTCATCTCCGGCATCGGCAACATCTATGCCTGTGAGATCCTCCATGACGCCGGCATCGATCCGTCCGAAAAGGTCGCCGATTTATCGTCTGCCCAATGGCGGCAAATAGCAAAAGCGACAACGCCGATTCTCCGTAAAGCCATCGCCTGCCGGGGCACAACGGTTTCCGACTGGCGGGACTTGTTCGGCAGGCCGGGAGAATATCAGCAATTTCTCAAGGTGTATGCAAGAGAGGATTCTCTTTGCCCCCGGTGTCATAGCAAGGTGAAAAGAGTAAAGCAGGGGGGCAGGGGAACATACTACTGTCCCTCTTGCCAGAAAGGGTTGAAGAATATAAAGCGATCTAAAATAAATAACGAAGCAGGTAAAAATATCCCACACAGAAGACAAAAAGGGATAAACAGGGCAGCCACAACAATTTGTAGGCATGACCCAGGGTGCAGGAAAAATATTGATTGGTCAAAAGCAGGCACAAGTGGAGGGGAGAGAATAACACGCCGATGAAACCGCTGGCGATGGCAAGCATAATGTAGGCTGTCATGAACGGCGTTTCGCCGTAAGCCTGAATCAGAAGGATCAAAATCGGAAAAGTGCTGCCCACAAAAGCGATGGTAATGCCCGTCACTATCCCGACAAGAAACGGCAGCACAATGTTGAGCACAATAAGCGGTATGTGCTGCGCCTGAAACTCCTGACTGATGGCCTTCACGGCATGAGAGTCCTCCAGCATCCCCTTGAAGACCAGAATAGCGATGACCATATACATCATATTGAGCAGGTTGGTGTCGGTGATGATCTTGACGATTTGAGCTTTGGGCCAGTCATTTTCATGCCATATCCAGGCGATGGCAAGACACAGGGCGACGATGAGGCCGGTCTCTTTCGATATGGACCAGCCAGGGAAAATAACCGATAAAAAAAGCCCTGCCCCCAGACCAAAGACGATGACGAAGAGAATGGGAGTCAATTCTTTTAAAAAAGGTTTCAAGGGCGTACTTGCATGAGATGGCGCCGTTGACGCATTCGTATGATTGCTGATGCCTCGGATGGAAAGCCAGCCTGATGAGACGGCGATGATGGACAGCGGGAACATGGTGATGACAAAGGTCCACAAATTAAGCTCGGCCAGGGCCGTCGCCAAAAGGACGCCCGGATACAACGGCCACCAGTACTCCCAAATGTGGCGATACCAGTAGTTAATGAAGGAAAGCCTGTCCGGCGTCAGTCTTGTTTCATCGCCAAGTTCCTTCACCATGGGTGCGGAAAATACGGCGCCTCCGGGCATGGGCAATAATCCGATGAGGGCGGGGAACACGGCAAGATTCAGGATGGGCTGTGTGATAAGACCCCGGAAATGGGCGAGGAGTCTCTTCATCTGACCAACCTTCTCCATGGTGCTGCTCAGGACAAGGATGAGTGATACGATGACGGCGAGGGACAGGGTTTTCGGATAGATGACGGAAGAGAAGATGGACCGTATCATGGTTTTCGGCGCCAGCCCGAAAATCAATCCGAGCAATACGGCGCCTATGAGAAAAGCATTCCCCAGGGATAACCGTCGCCTGATGGCTATCAGGACGGCAAAAAAAACCAGCAGGACCTTCAGCGTAGCCGGTATGTATTCCATCATCAATAATCAACAAATGACAGGAATGCCCCCGCCGGCAGGCGGAGGCATTCCTGAGATGAATCGGGAAAGCGCATATTGCCTGCCGCCCTGAATTCAGAAAGCAGGATATGCCCGTGCCCGTGTTATATTTTAAATCATCACCTTCATGTTATTCCTCAGGCTTTCTTCAACCAGGATCGCGTTATAATTATAGGCAATCAAGTCGTGTCTGCCCATGAGAATGTACTTGGCCGACGGTCTTTCCATAAACTGCGTGATCCGGTATCCCTGGAGCGGATCCATCATGGCCACGGCGTTCGCTTCATCTTCCGAGGGGGGAGCAATAATTTTTAAATCCTTGGCCACTTTCATATCCCACGGCGCTGCGTCCACGATTTCGGCGATTTCCTTGTCGTCCTGCCATGGGAAAACATCGGACAGGTACATTTCATGGGTTTCCGGATCAAACCGGAAAATTCCCCTGTCCGTCACGAAAGCCGATGGGCCTTCTCCAACCAGGCCGGCTTTTTGCCGTGCGTTTTTGCTGCCGTCAAGAAAACCGGGATTGGTGATGTAATCCACTTTCGCCTGAAACTGCCGGGGATTATACTCGCCGACATATGTAACGGATTTCGCCGATGATGAAATATCTCCGCCGCCGCCGCTTCCGTTCATCCGAATCAACGGGTTGACATAAGAGACGCCGACATTGCCGAATTTGTCGATCTGGGCGAGCCCCAGGCACGCCTGATCCATGAATCCCGCCTGCTGGTCGCGAAACATGTCGAAAAGTCCCTGATGACACATGGCCATAAAGCCGCCCGCATTGTCGGCGGGCGAACCCATGGATGTGACGCCGGTAAATCCGACATACCCCGCCTCGGCCACGAGAATCATGTTCGGCGCATGGACCTGCTTTGCTATGGCCACGGCCAGAAACGATATGCCCACGCCGCCGAAGACGCAATTCCTGTCTTTGAATTCCCGGGACGCAACGCAACAAACTTTATAGATCTGGTTCCATTTTTCCTTTTCTGCCATCATTTCCGGTGTTACTTTTCTATCTGCCATTTTTATATCCTCCTATAGGGGTGCGCATGTCTTTTAGTCAGGGATGGTAGCCAATACATGGGCTGATTTGACGGACCTTTCCAGGACCTCCCAACCGATTTTTCCACAGAATTCCGCGTTGTTCTTGCAGCCGAACACCCAGTTGTCCATCCACATTTTCCAGCTGTCCCGCGTCTGAGAGGACAAGAGCATATCCATGGTGATGAAACCGTCGGAACTGTGACATCCGTAAACCGGGAAGGGCAAACTGCTGAAGGGCAGGTAAACCACCGCATCGGTGCAGTAGGCCGGAATGATCGTATGGGCGGGATGTCTGTATATCTCCTCCGTCGAAACGATTTTTTCGGCAAAAAGAACAACGTGTTTAGCGGCCCGCGCCTTCCAGACGTCGCATCCTTCATAGCCCCAAACCTGACCGTTGCCCCGCCGGTCGGCCTTTTGAACGGTAATGAAGGCGACATCGAGATCACACCTTGGAATCAGATGGATGGGCTGATCGGTATAAGGATCTTTCATGAATTTAATTTGCTTGTTGTATTTCGGCACATCCGTTCCGAATGACGACCGGTTCGGCATGAAGGGGACGTTCATGGCAGCGGCCACAAACCGAAGAGCGACCTGGAAATTGGTCCAGTCAACGATTTCCAGAGGCTGCTCGTTCCCTTTGTAATCCGGCGTGCTCATGAAACCTCCCATATTCACGGGACGGGGATTGCCTTCTTTCAGGCACCGCTCAATATTCGGCATGCCGACGATGCCGCCGACCTGTCGATGCATGATGTAAGCCGTATCGAATTTGACGACCTGGCCCGTCCCGATCAGCATATCCACGCCGGGAGAGGCACTTTCTTCGATGAATTTAAGATCCTTCTGCCCCTGCCGGGCGATCTCCCGAAAGACGCAATCCGATTCCCGGTTGATGAGAAACCCGCCCACGGTGAATGAAGTGCCGTCATGGACAAATGTCGAAACAGCTTCCTGCTCGGACATGAGCTTATACAATTTATGTTTGTGATCAACTTCCTCCGCCATAATCTTCTGCTACCTCCTTGTGATTGATATATATTTGAGCGTCACATCAATGCTGCAACACGCAATAATCAATGGATTGCTTAGCATGGTTCCCGGCAAATATTCATATGAATTGTTTTTCGGGTCTGCAAATGAGATGTAAAAGAGGTGTTTTATATAAATGGTTTGCCGATGAACGTCAAGGAATATTGAAAACGGCTTGGGGAATTTCCCCGGATGACGGAAGATGTGTGGCTGATGTCTTTTCTGCCTGTTTCAAGACCGGCAGGCGGACCTGCCGGTCTTGAAACGGTTTAAAGTCCCAGATAGGTCTTACGAATGATTTCGTTTTCCAGCAGTTCCTCACCGGAGCCCTGGGCAATGATTTTGCCTGAAGACAGGACGTAGTTCCGGTTTGTCATTTTGAAAACGGTGCTGACTTCCTGTTCGACGAGGAGGATGGTAATTCCCATGCCTTTGAGCTGCATAATTTTATCAAAGACTTCCTGACGCATCAAGGGAGAAAGGCCTGTTGACGGTTCGTCGATGCAAAGCAGTTTCGGCTCCGACATCAAGGCCCTGCCGATGGCGAGCATCTGCTGCTCACCGCCGGAAAGGGTCCCGGAGATCTGCTTGGACCGGTCTTTGAGGACGGGAAACAGGTCGTAAACCTTGTTCAGGTTTTCTTCGCTTTTCGTCTTGCTTTTTCCCAGATAGGCTCCGGCCCAGAGATTTTCCAGGACCGTCAATTCCCGAAAAGGCCTCCGTCTTTCCGGGCAGAGGACGAGCCCCCGCCTGACGATTTCATGGGCAGGCACTTGATCGATGCGTTCACCGTTAAAAGTCACCATCCCTTCCAGGAAGATGTCGCCTTCCGTAGAGCGGCGTTTAAGCTCTTTTTCCCAGGCCACTAATCCCGTAATAGCTCTGAGGGTGGTGGATTTTCCCGCCCCGTTGGGCCCCACCAGACTGACCAGTTCCCCATTGTCCACACCCAGGCTGATGTCGTTGATGAGCACGGCCTTTTCATAGCGGACCATTAAGTGATCGATTTCTAAAAGCACAGCGATTAGTCTCCTCCCTTGCCTAAATAGGCCTCAATAACCTGAGGGTTGTTGACAACTTCATCGGGTGTTCCTTCCGCCAGAAGGGTTCCGAAATTCAGAACGATGATGCGATCGACGATCTTCATCAACTGCTGCAGCTTATGTTCTACAATAATCATGGCAGGACCCTCACTGTGCAGCCGGCCGAATCGCCCACCCTTATGCAATCGGCGGATCGATTTGGCCATCAGATCCGTTTCGGCCGGGCTTAACCCGCCGAAAGGCTCGTCCAAAAGGAGCAGCTCCGGGTCCGATGCTATGGCGCGGGCCACTTCCAGGCGCTTCAGGTCGCCTTGAGAAAGAACGGAGGCCTTTTCCAGCGCCATATCGGAAATGCCGGCAAATTCCAGGGCGTCCATGGCCTTGTTTTCAACCTTCTTGACCCATTCACCCTTGCCGTGCGAACGGGGAGAAAGGCAGGAGACCATGACATTGGCGATGATGGGCAGTCTGCGAAACGGACGCATATTCTGAAACGTGCAGGCCACGCCGAGATTGACGATGTTCCAAATGTTGCGGCCGACCAGTTCTTTTCCCTTGAATTTTACGCTTCCCGAATCCGGTTTCAGAATCCCCGTGAGCAGGCGCAACAGGGTGGTTTTGCCGGCGCCGTTGGGTCCGATCAGACCCAGAACCTCCTTCTGTTCCATACGGAAAGAGACGTCATTGACGGCCTTGAGTCCTCCGAAGCTTTTGTTCACCGATTCAACTACCAACAACGGTTCTGCCATAGTTAGGCTTCCTCACTCTCTTCTCTTAATTCCCGCCGGGAGACCTTGCCTACGTCTGTCTTAGGCAACTCGCCGCGAAACTCGATGATTTTTGGCACTTTGTAATGGGCCATCCTTTCATGGCAAAAGGCGACAATTTCCTCTTCCGAAATCTTGCCCCTGGCCTCACTTTCCAGAACGACATAAGCCTTGATGATGGCGCCCACCGTGGGATCGGGAACGCCGACCACGCCTGCCGCCTTGATCTGCGGATGTTGATAGAGGACCTCTTCAACATGCCGGGCGAATACGGAATATCCCTTGTACTTGATGAGATCCCTTTTGCGGTCGAAGAAGTGAAAATAACCTTCTTCATCCATACTGACGAGGTCGCCTGTCCGCAACCATATCTCTCCATCGATGTCAATCAGGGATTCCGCCGTTCCATCAGGTCTTTTCCAGTAACCCTGCATGATGTTGGGACCGCTCAAAATCATTTCCCCGACTTCCCCCACAGGCTTGAATTCCGTGCTTTCATGATCGATAATGGCGGCTTTCATGCCGGGAATCGGTATGCCGAAAGACCCTTTTTTGGGACGTTCCAGGGGGCTGCTGTGGCTGACGGCCGTCGTTTCCGTCATGCCGAATCCTTCATAGATCGTTGCATGGGTGCGGTTTTCCCAGGCCTCGATGGTAGAATCATGGAGGGTGTCGGCGCCGCAGGCGATCAGTTTAAGTTTCTTCCAGTTGATCCGGTCGGTTTTTTCATATTCTGTGAGGAATTGAAACAGGGTCGGTACGCCGTAGAATGCCGATGCCTGATAACGCTCCATGGCCGAGATGATTTCTTCAATATCCGGCGTGGTGAACAAGACGAGGGTCGATCCCTGGGACATGCCGCTCAACATGACAACCACCTGACCGTAAATATGGAAGAAAGGCAGGAAGGCGATGACCACTTCCTTCCCCTCTTCAAAGATGGTCCAGAAAGCCTGCGTCTGTTCTGTGAGGGCGATCAGATTGCGATGGGTCAGCATGGCCGCCTTGGGAAGGCCTGTCGTGCCGCCTGTGTAGGGGAGGACAGCCAGGTCTTTGGCCGGATCGATGTCGACCTTGGGCGGATTAGGTGAATATTTTTTCAGGAGGTCCTGAAAAGCGTAGGCTTTATATTTTGTAATCGATTCGACGGTGGCGGCCGGGACGCCTTCATATTCCTTGGACTGTGTTCCCTTGCCGCCGAACAGTTTCTTCAAGGTGGGAAGATATTCCCCGATGCTGGTCAAAACGACCTGATCCAGATGGACATCCGCCTTGTCGAGATTGTCGTAAAGAATATCCTGACAGATAGCGGTCTTTGCGTCGCTGTCCGTGATCTGATGTTTGACCTCGATGCTGGTGTAAACGGGACTGATGGGCGTCACCTTGGCGCCCAAACGAAGGATGGCCAAATAGGAGATGATGTATTGAGGACTGTTCAGGAGGTACAAGGCCACCGTATCCCCCTTTTTGATGCCCATATCAGACAGGGCCGTGGCCATGCGGTCGACGGAATCTTTCATCTCCAGGTAGGTTAACTTTTTGCCGTAAAAGATGACGAAGGTTTTTTTGCCGTATTTTGCGACGACATCTTCGAAGAGCTGCGGAACAGATATATTGGGGATTTCGACTTCCGCGGGCACCCCTTTCGAGTAATATTTCAGCCAGGGTTTTGATAAATAAGTTTCTTTCGGGTTCATAACCAGTTCCTTCTTTCCTTATTATTTTCCTAAGCATCAAGTATTTCAGGGATCGAAGAAAAACAGTCGCTTCAAGTTGGCCCTTTTCGTACTAAACGCTTTTCTATTTCAATCCAAATTGGCCGTGCAAATCCGGCAGGTTTTCCGGGTTGCTATGTTTCTGATTTTGCACCGGGGACATTCTTTCTCTATCTTGTCTCTAATCCAGTGGATCAAACCTTCCGGCATGTACAGAAGGATGACGAGTACAACAGCCGCAAAGAGCATCATCCGATATTCAGGCCAAAGGCGGAAGACTTCCAGCAGGGGAAAGAGGATGAAAACTGCTGCTATGGGGCCGTAAATGGTTGCCGCACCTCCGAAGATGGCATAGATAACCACGGTAAAAGACTGATCGACGCCCAGTGTGGAAGGACCGGCAATACGCATGTAATGGGCGTAAAGACCGCCGGCGATGCCGGCAAAAAAACCGCTCAAACAGAATGCCAGCAGCTTATAAAAAACCGTATTGATGCCGGATGCCTTAACGGCCAGTTCATCCTCACGGATGGCGTGGAAGATAATGCCCGTATTGGAATCGGTGATTTCCCACATGATGACGGCGAGGACAAGAAAGACGCCGACATGGAGATAGTAGTTGCCGAGGAGGGATTCGGTAATGCGCTTCAACCCCGTCATGCCCAGCTCCCCGCCGGAGATATCGGGCAGGGCAATAATGATCCCCAGTAAAATGATCGGAAAGGCCAATGTCGTCAGGGCCAGATACGTATGTTTCAGCCGCAGGCATGGAATTCCGACGATAAGACCGGCGAGGACCGCAACGATGGCCCCCATAGGTATGGTTGCCCAGGGCGGAATATTGAAATGGATATTCAACATGGCAGAGCCGTAAGCCCCTACGCCGAAAAAGAGGGCGTGACCAAAATTCATCTGGCCCGTGAACCCGGACAGCAAATCCCAGCTGGCGGCAAAGATGGCAAAAATACTGGTCAGAATAATGATCCTGATAAAGTAAGGATCCTGAGTGACCAGGGGCAGACCGAGAAGAACGATAAAGAAAAGACCGACGACAACCCGGCTGGGGAGGACAAGCACCTCATTGCGAAAGATCTTAAACAATTTTTTCACATAAAATATAACAAGGCCCATGCTTACCTTTCCTCCTCAAAAGCAACGCCGAAGAGACCTTCCGGCCGCATCAACAGAACCAGGATCATGATGATCAAAGCCACAGGCCCCTTTAAGAAGGCCCCCGTGGGGACCAGAAAGACCACCAGAGCCTCGGTGAACCCCAAAATAAAAGCCGCAATAAAACTACCTTTGATGCTCCCCAGACCGCCCAGGACCACAACAGCCATCATAATAATCAAGGGTTCCATCCACATGTGGGGATTAAGAACCATAAGGGGTCCGATCACCGCGCCGGTAAAGCCGGCAAGGGCGACGGAGATAGCGAGGGTAATCATGGCCAGACGGCTCTCATTCATGCCCATCAAATTGGCCACTTCCCGATCCTCGGCCATGGAACGGATGGCCAGACCTAAGCGGGTTTTCATCAGCAGAAACCAGATGGCCAGCAACATGATCAATACGACGCCGAAGGTCAGGAGCTGCTGGTAAAAAATCTTGTATCCTGCAACCGTGAAATACCCGCCGATCATGAAATCAATGCTCCGGAAATCGCCGGTGAAGAGTTGCAGGATGACCTCTTGAAGGAACATGGCCAAGGTCATGGTAGCAATCAGAACCGCCCCCTCGTGTTCCCGTATCGGGTCGATGATGAACTTATAAACCAGCACGCCGATCAGTGTAACGAATGCAACAGAGATCAGCATGGATAAGATAGGATTAAGCCCGAGCCGGATGGAAAAATAAAAAATTCCATAGGCGGCAACCATATAAAAGGCGGTGTGGGCGATGTTGATGATGCGGGCCACCCCGAAAATCAGAGAGAACCCGATGGCCAGCAACGCCAGCATACTGCCTGTGATCAGACCGGTAATAAGTATATCCATAACGCCTCAGAAATAATGAATTTAAGGATTTAGAAAATCGATTATGAAGGGGGGAGAGAAGGCCGATGTCGCAATCCTTCTTCTCCCCCGTATGTCTATTTATCGGTTATTGTTTCTTCATCCAGGGCGGCAGTTTAATAGGAACCATCCCTTTGTAGGTGATCTTCAAATTAGGATAATTTTTGGGATCCGGCATCCAGTTATTAGGCCAAACACCGACAAGCTTGCCGTCCTGCCACTGGCAGCCGACGCTCGTCAGATAGCCCGGGCCCCAGGTTAAATCATGGGTGTAGACGCCGTCTTTGTTCTTTTCATATTTGACCTTGCCGCTGGGTACCAGGTATTCGCGAGCTTCCATAAAGGCGACGAGCTTATCCGAATCCAGACTTCCCACGGCTTCGATTGCGGGGACAAGGTTGTATTTGATGGAGGCATAGGTGTCGGCCGTGTAGGTCGGCGTCCCCTTAAACCTTTTCTTGTAACCGTCCATAAAGGGCTTTGTCAGTTCATTCTGTTCTACTCCCTGGACGTAGGTGTTCATGGTAAAAACGTAATTTCCCATGCCCTTGGTGGCTTCCCAGAAACCGTCCTTCTGGGACTCAACATTGATGCCCACCTGGAGGGCCGGGATCTTGAATTCTCCTGCCTGCCGGGCAAAAGTGATTCCAACCATTCCTGAAAAAACGGTAAAGATGATGTTGGCGCCGCTCTTCTGGATGGCTGAAAGCTCGGCGGTGACGTCCGTGGCATTGGCGGAGGGCTGCCATGTTCCGACCAGCTCCATGCCGAGCTTGGGAACATAGCCTTGAATCAACTTGACCATGCCTTCTGTCCAGGCCAGTTTCTCGGCCACAAGGGCGACTTTGATGGGGGCATTCAATTCTTTCTTAATGACTGCCGCGCAGGCCAGCAGATGCATGATGCTGGTTTTTGCCAGATAGGAGGATTTGAAGGGGGTGCCCCGGAAGTAATATTTGTAGCGTTTGTAATCCGTGCCCACCCGATCGCAGAGCGCATCGGTGGCGGCCCCGCAGCCGATGAAGATCTTTTTATAATCCATGGCGATGTCCTGCATGGGGAAAACGGCCTCAGTCCGGAAACCGCCGACGACAAAATCCACCTTGTCTTTGGTCATCAGACGTTCCATGGCATTGGAGGCATCGGTAATGTTTTTATCTTCATTTGAGTCGGCTTTGATCAGCACGATCTGCATCTTTTCGTTGCCCACCTTAACGCCGCCCGCTGCATTGATCTCATCGGCAGCCATTGTGGCCCCAGCCCAATGGTCCCTGCCTTCCAAACTCTGCATCGGACCAATGACGCCAATTTTGATGGTCTTTGCCGCCCAGGCGGGAAGGCTAAACGCCATCACGATACATGCCACCAACAACATCCTCCATCCAAGGGTACATTTCTTCATTGACTTCTCTCCTTTCGAACTTTAAGGTTTTTGTTACTATGGAAAAGCTTGAAAAGGCGCCTCATGCAGCAGATTTCTTTGCGGTGTGCGGTGCCTTTTTTCACGCAAATCCTAAAAACTCCAGTTGAAGGTTGCAACGCTGTTTGACTTCGGATTTTTACGCCATCCGTGATAAACGGTTAACTCCCGTTGCGTATCTAACCGGCAAAAGTTCAGCAGTGCTTTTGCCGGGACCAACGATATCATAGATGCAGCACTTTTTGACAGCAATAATTGTCTGAGGGATTTCCCCCCCCGGCCGATACGGCAATGTTTCCTGTGCAACGCTACATCAGTAAGACAAACGAAAACCGTAAAGCATTTAATATATGTGACGTCGTGATGATATAAGATCTTGATGAAATGGTTCTTCTACTATCAAATCCGTTTGGCAAATGTCAACAACTTTTTATTTTTTTATCGGGAAGCGATAGACACTGGAATCGCATGAGCGCGATTTGAAGTCTCTTTCTTTGCGGGGCAAGGCATCGTGCCGTCCGCCGTGCGCTCCGTCCGCTTTTACCCGGTTGATTTTTCCCTGATGTCCATGAAAAGATAAGGGGAATTTTTGGATAAACGCCCTGCGTTCTGCAATGTTGGAAGCTCCTTTCCTGTTTCGACGGCTGTTCTTTAAGTCGTCTTGAAAAAAAATTAAGAAAAAAATATTCAAATGATATAGTGTACGGCGTGTTTTTGCATTTCATCAATGGGTGTGGAGCGTTATGCCGGTTTATGAATACAGTGCCCTGGATGACAGGGGTCGAAAACAGCAGGGTCTCATTGACGCAGGCAGCGTGGCGGCGGCGAGGCAGAAGCTGCGGGAAAGGGACGTATTTCCCGTTGAACTCAAGGAGACGGCCGACGATAAGAACGGGAAGACCCATGCTGCCGAGACGGGCTTTGCCCTGCCCAAAAAAATCAGGTTGCGCGACATCGCCTCCGTGACCCGGCAACTGGCCACCCTTTTAGGGGCCGGGCTGCCCCTGGTCCCGTCGCTTTCGACCCTTGTGGCCCAAACGGCCCATCCCGAAATGAAAAAAACGTTGGCCCAGATTAAAGACGACGTCAATGAAGGCAGCAGCCTGACGCAGGCCCTCTCCCATTTTCCCCGCATTTTCCCTCCTTTTTACATGAACATGGTTCGCGCGGGCGAGGCATCGGGGGCTATTCATCTTGTCCTGGAGCGGCTGGCTGATTTCAGTGAAAGCCAGCAGGCCTTGCAGACCAAAATCAGATCGGCCATGGCCTACCCCTTATTTATGTTTTTTATCGGCTCTGCCGTCCTTTTTTTTATGGTTACTTTTGTGGTTCCCAAGATCACCAAGATATTCAGCGAAATGCATCAGACTTTACCGGTCATCACCATCGTCCTCATTGCCGTCAGCAGTTTTTTTCAGTCTTTCTGGTGGCTGATCTTAATCGTGGTGATCGTCGCTTTTGTCGGCTTCCGCTTTTCCATTACAAAAACAGTCAAGGGCCGGTATTCATGGGATAAATTGAAAATTAAGGCGCCTGTCTTCGGGCCGGTTAACGAAAAGATCGCTATGGCCAGATTCAGCCGGACCCTGGGGACCCTTCTGCAAAGCGGCGTTCCCCTGTTATCGGCCCTGGATATTGTGAGAAATGTCGTCAACAACCAGCTCGTCGCCGATGAGATAGGGCGGGCCGCAAAAGATGTTGAAGAAGGCCAGAGCCTCTCTTCAACCCTCGCCCGGAGCGGTCTTTTCCCCCCCATCACCATCGAGATGATCTCTGTGGGCGAACAGAGCGGCAACATGGAAGCCATGCTCTACAAGATAGCCGATGCCTATGAAAGAGAAGCGGAGGCAAGCGTCGTCATGATGACATCCTTGCTGGAGCCGGTGATGGTGCTCATGATGGGTTTGATTGTGGCATTCATCGTCATATCCGTTTTGCTGCCTATCTTTGAGATGAATCAGTTGGTCAGATGAGGCGAAGGACCGACTGAGGTTATAAAGGAGGGATGGACACATGAAAAGAAAAGCAAACGAACGAGGTTTTACACTCATTGAACTCATGGTGGTGATCGTCATTCTCGGTATCCTGGCGGGGCTGATCGTGCCCCGTATTATGGGGCGACCCGATGAGGCAAGACAGGCCAAAGCCCGCATTCAGATCGAAAGCATGTCCACGGCCCTGAAGCTCTACCGCCTGGACAACGGCGCGTATCCGACGACGGAGCAGGGGTTGCAGGCGTTGGTTGAGGCCCCCGCCGTCGGCCGACTGGCCAAAAACTGGCGGCAGGGCGGCTATCTGGAATCGTCGAAAGTGCCCAAGGACCCCTGGAACCGGGATTTTGTCTATATCTGTCCGGGGACGCACGGCGAGTTCGACCTCAGTTCTTTAGGCGCCGACGGCGAGGCCGGCGGCGAAGGGAAAGACAAAGATATCGGCAACTGGGATGCGGAATAACCATAAAGGATATACCCTCATTGAACTGGCCGTTGTCGTTTTTATCATCGGCCTGATGCTGGCCTTTGCGGTGCCGCGCATCCGGGATACACTTCTGGGAGACGCCTTGAAAACGGCGGCCCGGCAACTGACGGGGGCCGTCAAGGAGCTGCGAAGCGACGCCGTCCGCGAACAGGTGGATTACGTTATTGCATTCGATTTGGAGCATGGCGTGTATTGGCGGTACAGCGCCGATATGACGCCCGAAAAGAAGGATGAGATGAAGCAGCAGTTGTTCCGCTTTCCCGACGGCGTCAGGATCGCCGACATGCATCACATCGGTGGTGCGAAAAAGTCCGAGGGCGAGGGGCAGATCAGGTTCTTCAAAAAAGGCTACGTCCAGCCGACGGTCATCCACCTTGTAAAAGGGAATCGATATTTTACTCTGGTCATCAATCCGTTTCTTGCGGGCGTGAAGGTGTATGACCGCTATGTCGACTTTGACGACTGGACATCGGGATAAAATCAAGTTCAGGTTTTAAAGGACAAGGTTCTATGCTCACGGATGACGCTTCACGAGACAGGCTTCAAGAGACACGTTTCACGAGACGCGCTTCACGAGACAGGCTTCACGAGACAGGCTTCACCCTGCTTGAGGTCATGATTGCCATGGCCATTCTGGCCCTTGCCCTGGTAACGGTTTTTCAATCGCAGTCGCAAAGCATCTCGATGGAAAATCAGGCAAAATTCGCTACGACGGCGTCGCTTCTGGCCCAGGGGAAAATGGCGGAACTGGAAGCGGCGGAAGACCGGGACGTTTCATCGCGAAGCGGCGATTTCGGCGACAAATTTCCCGATTATATCTGGGAAGTCGAAGCGATGGATTCGGGAATCGCCGCCTTGAAGCGGATCGATTTGGTCGTCAAGCATCAGAGGCTGTCGGCCAACAATACCTACAGGCTTGTATTTTATAAGTATTCGGCAAGATAGACCTATGAAAAGAACAAGCGGTTTTACACTCATTGAGATCCTCATCGCCGTTTTTATCCTGTCCGTTGTCATATCGACGGTTTACGCGGCTTACACAGGGACCTTCCGGATCATCAGGGATTCGGAATATAACGGCGAGATATATTCCATGGCGCGGATCACCCTCGAGAGAATGACGAAAGACATGGAGGCGGTTTCCCTTTACGGAGGGAATATTGAGTTTATCTCCCGGCCTTCCGATGCCGGCGGCTGGAACACTCTGGAAATCACATTCCGCTCGAGGGCGCATATCAACTTTGAGGATATAACCGCCATCGGCGGCATGACGACCATTCGTTACCGGGTTGCGGAGGGAGAAGAAAGGAACGTCTACACACTGCTTCGGGATGATGATCCGACGCCGCAAGCAAATATCAGCGACATCCCTAAGGCCGGTTTTGTCGTTTGCGAACAGATCCGGTCGCTGGAGTACAGGTTTTACGACGATAAAGGTTCTGAATATGATTCCTGGAATTCACTCTCAGGGCCGGAGGCGCAGAAGGGTAAAGCGCCCGCCGCTGTGTCCGTCAGCCTGAGCCTGATGAACCCCGACGATGAAGATAAACCTTACACGTTTGTGACCAGGGTTTATATCCCGGTCAATCAACCGCTCAAACAGGGGGCGTCATAATGGGACGGCGGCCCATCAATAATCATCGCGGGGTTGCCCTGATTGTGGTCATTTTGATGATCAGCGTCATTATTGCCGTTACGCTGGAATTAAACAGATCATCCCGCGCGTCCGTCTATGAGGCCGCCAATCTGGCCGATCATGTCAAGCTTCAGTACGTCGCAAAATCCGGATTCAATCTGGGTGTTGCCTTGCTTTTGGACGATATGAACAACTTCGACGGCCTCAGTGAAGACTGGGCTGTTCCGGAAGTCGTTGCGGCAAAAGGGGGGACGCTGTTTGAGGATGAGGCGCTGCAAATCAATATCGTCGATGAATCCGGTAAAATTCCCGTCAACAAACTCGTCAACGGCAATGCCTATTACGCGCCTGTAAGGGATCTGCTGGTGTATCTGCTGAGCCAGCCGGAATTCGGTCTGGACCGGCAGGCCATAGACAGAATCGTCGGGACCCTCAAGGACTTTATCGATGGGGACAGCGAAATTTCGGAATACGGCGCCGAAAGCTTCACGATTGAAGGCTTGAACAAGACCTATACGGCAAAAAATAAACCCTTGGATTGCATTGATGAAATATTAATGATAAGTGGGGTGGCCAGAGAGCTTTATTACGGCACAAAGGAAATGCCCGGAGTAGGACAGTACCTGACGGTTTACGGAGACGGGAAGATCAATATCAACACCGCGCCCTTGCCGGTTCTGAAGGCCCTGTTCAGAAACGCGCCGACGGATGATGCCCTGGCCCGGATGGATGCCGATCGCAAAACGCCGGGGGCGCATAATTTTTCCGATCCGTCCTGGTACAAAAATGTTCTGGGCGCAGGAACGGTTCCCGTCGATGAGGGATTGATTTCGACGAGGAGCGACTATTTTGAAATTACCGCCGCCGGCCGCCATAACAATCTGCTGGGGCGGGTGACGGGCGTGATCCGGAGAACAACGGATCGAAAGTCGGTAAACGTGTTATCCTGGAGAAGTGAATAATGGCGCAAAAAATAGCCGGCCTCGATATCGGCGATTCCGCCGTTAAAACGGTGCTCGTGACGCGCAGCATAACGGGGCGCTCCAGGGTCATTGCAGCCGACGTGGTCCCGGTGGGGGAAGGCGAAGCGCTCAAGGACGTCCTTCATCGCCTGTTTGAAAAAGACATTTACCATGATGCGGCCTGTGCCGCGGCTTTGCCGGCAAAAGCATTATCCTATCGGAATATCAAACTTCCCTTCCGTGATAAGAAAAAGATCGACCAGACCCTTGTTTATGAACTCGAACCGACGATTCAAACGCCTGTCGATGAGATGTATTTCGATTATATCAGAAGCGACGGCGAGGGCGGTTCGGATATTTTTGTCGCTGCCTGCGAAAAAGCCTTTGTTGATGAAAGACTGGGCCTTCTTGCGGGCCTTGCAAAGAACCTGCCGGTGATCGACGTGGATGCGGCCGCCTGCGCTTTGCGGGCGCCTGTCCGGGATGCCTCGCCGGGGACCTTCATCCTGCTTGACGTCGGGATGAAAAATACCGTGGCCGTTTTTATGGGCCATGGGAAAATACTACAGATGAGATATTTCGGTTTTGGAGGGGACTTTATCACCGACAAAGGCGCCCGTTTCATGACCGAGTTGAAAAACACGGTTGACTATATGATATGGCAGGGGGTCCTGGAACAAATGCCTTCCCGCATATATCTGACGGGGGGAGGCGTGCTTTGCGACGGCATCGAAGACGGCCTTTCCGGGACGTTTTCCATTCCCATAGAAAAGCTCGACATTTTACAGGCCGAGGCGATTCCCATCGATGAGGCCGTCAAAAAGGGCTGGCAGCCTGCGGTGATGAACCAGGCCCTGGCCCTGGCGACGCGGTCTGACGCCTCCGGCGCCGGCTTCAATTTCAAGCGCCGGATTACGGCCGGCATGCGGCGCTATGATGAAATTAAAAAAGATCTCCGGTGGATAAGCGCCGCCGTTTTGATGATCGCCGGTATCGGCATTGCCGATCTCTATCTCGATTACCGATTCTCCAAATCGAAACTGGATGAGATGAAAAAGGAAGTCATTGCCGAATTCAAGAAGCACAGTCCGGAAACGACGAGGATTGTTGAGCCGGTCTCTCAGCTCAAAGCCGGCATTGCCGAGGCCAGGCAGGTCACGGCAGGCATCGCGAGCGGCCATTCGGACACTCTTGTTCTTGATATACTCCGGGATGTATCCGGTCTGGCGCCGGCTTCGGCGGACTTTTTGATCAGAAGCCTGAATGTTGAAAGCGGCGGCGTCATGATCAAGGCGGAGACGGCCAGTTTCGATTCCGTCGAGGCCATTAAAAAAGAGCTGGCCAAGTCAAAGCATTTTCAAAGCGTAACCGTCGGCGCTACAAATCAGATGAAGCAGGGTGATCGCGTCGAATTTGAATTGAGGATCGAAATCCGATCATGAAAAAACTCTGGGACAACTTAAACCTGAGACAGAAGTATTACCTGATCGCCGGAGTTATCTTTGTCTGCGGGGCGATTTTTATTCAGTTTGTCGTTTTCCCTTTTTTTGACGCGAAGGAGCGGGTCAACCGGTCCCTTGCGGCCAATGAAAAAACCCTTGCAGAGCTCAAAACCCTTGGCGTCGAATACGGTATTTTGAAACAAAAATCCATGGAGATACAACGGGTCCTGGCCGGGAGGCCTGCTGATTTTGCCCTGTTTTCTTATCTGGAACGAAAGGCCGGCGAGGTCGGGGTGAAAGGGAACATCAAATTCATGAATCCCGTGAAAGGCAAAACCGTAGGCCCTTACGAGGAGACGGCCGTGGATATGCAACTGGAAAAAATAACGTTGAGACAGGTGACGAATTTCCTCTATGTGGTCGAGTCGCCTAATGAACTGATTAAAATTAAAAGAATATCCATACAGAAGATGAAGGATTCGCCTGAATATCTGAGCGCCTTCATTCAGGTCATTACATACCAGCCCTTAAAGGCCGGCGGCGGGCTGTAAAAACGGACGGCTGTTTACGATGAAGATGACGTTCAATAAAAAAATACTCGGTTATGTTGTTTTCGGCATCGCGGTTGTTATCGCTTTTCTGTATTTGCGTTTTCCCGGCAAGGTGATCGGCGATTACATCATAGCGGCGGTTTCGGCGAACAATCCGGATGCCGTTCTGACGATCGGCGCCGTAAAGCCTTATTTCCCTCCGGGCGTGAAGTTTTTGAATATTGCTTATGGCTCCAAACAAAACCCCGGCGCGACTTTGCGTGTGGATGATTTGACGGCGAGGCTCAGCCTGATAAGTTTGCTCAAAGGGAAAACGGCGCTTCTGCTCAATGGCAATGTCTATGGAGGGACATTGAAGGGCCGCTGTGAATATGCAAAATTTCTGTCCCTGTCGAAGCTTATCAAATATGAAATCAGGGTAAGCGATGTGGGCCTGGACAGGTTTGCCTATGCCAAGGGGACGTTCAACCGCAATATCACGGGAAAGCTGAACGGCAGCTTCGTCTATCACCGCAGTTATGACCGCGTGGGAGAGGGCAGCGGGACGGCGGAATTTACCATTGTAAACGGCAGCTATCAGCTTCTATCCAATTTGCTTGGCTTTGACAGCATCGATTTCAGCAGGATCGAAGGCCGCCTGAGCATGAAGGGCGATGCCCTGAAAGTGGAAAAGATCGGGCTCTCGGGCGCCAAATTCAATTGCTCCCTGAAGGGGGAGGTTGCCCTGGACAAAAATATCGACTCAAGTTCCCTGACGATTACAGGCGCCGTCGAAGTTGCCGGCATGGGCGGCAGAAAAATCGGCGTAGCCGTGGGCGGCATATTAAAGAATCCGACGGTGAGGCTCATACCGTAATTACGACAGGGGCCGGGGATCAGGGGCCGGGGCGGAGCAGTGCGGGGGAATCCTTCTTCATTCAGGGGCATGGGGATGAAGACGCAGAAAGAACATAGAGGATGCTGAATTGAACGCGGTTCAAAGGATAGCGGATAAAATAATGCCCCAGGGGCTGTCGGGGTTCAAACGGGGGGATTGGCATTTTTCCCTTGCGACACTGCAACATCTGAAATACCGGCCGTTTTTAATCGTCCTGCTGATGACCGCGGCGGCTTATCTTGCCGTGGGCATATTCTATAAAGCCCTGAGCCTGTCGCTCATGAAGACGCAGACAGGAGCCGTTGTCCTCGAACCGGCCGCGAAAAAGGATGCGGCAATAAGAGAACCTCTCGAATCGTACAAAGTCGTCGTCGATCGAAACCTCTTTGCATCGACGGACAAGATTTTCGGCGACAAGCAAGTGGCGGAAAAAGCCTCGCAGCCGGATATTTCTACTCTTTTTGATCTCAAGGGCACCGTGGCCGGCGACGGCCCGTACGGGTTTGCCATTCTGGAGGATAAAAGCGCAAAAAAACAGCGGCTTTACAAAGTGGGGGATTCTCTTGGCGGCGGCAAAGTGGCAAGGATATTGAGGAATGCCATTGTTGTCCGGGTAGGCGATGAGGAAAAAACCCTGAAGATTGCCGAGACGAAGGAGGAGCCCATCCTGACGCCCCACCGCGGTTTTGTTCAAACGCTGCCGCGTTCCGCCGCCGGTTCTATTGCCGTTAACCGGAGCGAAGTGGAAGACGGGATGAAGAACGTGGGGCAACTGCTCAGTCAGGCCCAGATCAGGCCCTACTTCACTCAAGGTGCGCCGGACGGCTTTTTAATCACAAACATCCGGCCGGGGAGTCTCTATCAGAAACTGGGCCTTGCCAATGGAGATATTATTCAGGGGATCGACGGGCGTCCCATCAAGACGGCCGACGATATGATGGCCTTTTACAACACCCTGAAAGATGCGTCAAGCGTGTCGCTCGATATCAAAAGGCAGGGCAGGTCGGATAAATTGAATTATGTTTTCAGATAGGTCTTTTTTGGGAATGAATTAGGCAAGGGATGTATACAGCGCATTTCGGACTGAAGGAAAATCCTTTCAGCCTGTCTCCGGATCCACGGTACCTGTTTCTCAGCCCGCAGCACAGGGAGGCGCTGAACTGCCTGATTTACGGGATTAATGAGAAGAAAGGGTTTATGGTGATTACCGGGGAGATCGGCACCGGAAAAACGACGGTCTGCCGGACCCTCCTTTCCGGACTCGACGCATCCGTCGAAACGGCGCTGATTTTTAATTCCGCCATAACGGATATGGAACTGCTGGCGATGGTCAATGAGGAACTGGGCGTGAAGGCCGGGCCGGGAAGAAGGACAAAGAAACGGTGCATCGATGCCCTGAACAAGTATCTGCTCCGCCGTTTTTCGGAGAACAAAAACGTCGTTCTGCTCATCGATGAAGCGCAAAATCTCTCCCACAGCACGATGGAGCAGATCCGCATGCTTTCCAATCTGGAAACGGTACAGGAAAAACTTTTGCAGATTATTCTTATCGGCCAGTCGGAGCTCCGTGAGATGCTGAAGTCGCCTTCGCTCAAGCAGTTGAATGAAAGGATTACGGTCAGGTATCATATCCGGGCCTTGACTGAAAAGAGTCTGGGAGACTATATCCGGCATCGTTTAACGGTTGCCGGGGGCGAAGGCCGTATTGAGTTCACCTGGGGCGCTTTGAAACTGATCTATCATTATTCGCAGGGAAATCCCCGGCGCATCAATGCCATCTGCGACAGGGCTCTGCTGATTGCCTATGCAAAAACCCGATTTAAGGTTGATGCCTGGATCGTCCGGGCCTCGGTTAAGGATATCGGCGCGAGTTATTTCGCCGGGCGAAAGCTGGGGTGGCGAAATTAAGGGCTGCATGCTTGTATTGCCGCAAATTTCTTGACTAAATGAAAAATGAGTTATATCAACGACGCACTGAAAAAAGCGCAAAGCGAGAAGAATAGCCGCTATGGAAACTTGAACGGCGTGATTCTTGCGGCGCCGGCGATGAAAAAAAACCATCCCGCAAGGAAATGGACTTTCGGCGTGACGTCGCTGATCGTTGTTCTGGCGATCGGTTCATGGATGCTTTATCTTTATCAGGGGAAAGGGGACGTAAACGCCGGACGGCCGGTCCCGCAAGCCCCGATTTCCCAACCCGCGCCGGCGGTGGCGGCGGATAAGTCCGTAACGGAAACGCCGCCGCTGCATGAAAAACGGCAAGATCAGACGGTGGATCCGGCGGGGCGGGCGATGAAACACTACCGGGAAGCCCTTGCCGCGCAGCGCGAAGGCCGCTTTACGGAGGCGGCGTCCTTGTATGAAAAAACACTGGTTTTGGAACCGGCGCATATACGGGCTCTCAATAATCTCGGCGTTGTCTATATGAGTCAAAATAAAAACAGCGAGGCGATTCAAGTATTTGAGAGGGCAATGGGCATTAAGGATGATTATGTCGATCCGTATTATAATCTTGCCTGCCTGTATTCGAGGTTAAATAACATCGACGCGGCATTCCGGTACCTGAAAAAGGCGGTTGCCGTAAATGCGGAGGTCGTCGACTGGGCAAGAAGCGATGCGGATTTGAAGAATTTAAGGAAAACGCCGGACTTTAAAAGTCTGATTGGAAAACGGGAGGAGTAATGGCGGCTTTGATAACACTTTTTTCCCCGGGTAAAGTAAGACGGCTTTCCATCATGAAAAGCTTGACGGTCTTTATGTTTTTGGGTCTTATCTTTGTATGGACGGCTGACGGCTTTGCCGCCCGAATTGCCGGCGAAGACAAACCTGTCGCCACTTCGGAAGTTCAGAAAGACGCCTCATCAACGGCGGCGCCTTCAGTGAAGCCGAAAGACATGAATGCCTCTCCATCACCAAACATCGGCCCTGTGCAGACACCCCCCCAGGCCGTCAAAGCGCAAACGCCGACAGCCCCTGCTCCTGCGCCGCCCTCTGCGGGCACGGCGGTGGAACAGAAAAGAATGACGATTTCTCCGGCTACTACCGTGCCGGGTAACGCAGAGGCGCCGGAGCGCGCCACTGCCGCAGATGCATCCGGGCAGGCGTCGCCGCCCGTTGTCCCTCCGCCTGTGCCTGCGCCGAAGCCGGCAAGGGATGCCCGGTATGTCACCATCGATTTCGACAATGTGGATATCCAGGTTTTTGTCAAGTTCATCAGCGAACTGACAGGTAAGAACTTCATTATCGACGATAAGGTGAAGGGCAAGGTAACGGTCATTTCCCCGAAAAAAATCGCTGTCGACGATGTTTACAAGGTTTTTGAATCGGTCCTTGAAGTCAACGGGTTTGCCACCGTCGCTGCGGGCGATGTCATCAAAATCATTCCGGCAATGGACGTCCGGGGAAAACGCGTCGAGACCCTCGTCGGCAATGCTGAAGTTGCTGCAGAAGACCGGATCGTCACCCAGATCATCTCCCTGTCCCATGCGAACGCCGACGACATGAAAAAAGTCATGGATCCGCTGATCTCCAGGACAAGCGTGATTATTTCCTATCCGCCGACGGGCATGCTGATCGTTTCCGATGTGCTGTCCAACATAAAAAAATTGCGGGAAATTATTGACGCCCTCGATGTGCCGGGCGTCGGCGCGCAGATTACCTATACGTCTCTCGAATATGCCTCGGCAAACGAGGTATCCAAAATGCTGACCACCATATTTCAGCAGCAGAAGGGGCTTTCCGCGGTTCGCATCGTGCCGGACGAACGGACAAACTCCCTGATCATGATGGCAAGCGAAGCGGATACGGCCCGCGTGAGAGAGTTGATCAGACTGATGGATAAGGAGATTCCCAAGTCGGGAACGTCGCTGCATATCTACCGTCTGCAGAACGCCAATGCCGAAGATCTGGCCAAGGTCCTCATGAACCTTCCGAAGGATGCCAAGGATCCTGCCCAGAAGGGAAAATCTCCGGTCCTCTCAAAAGACATCAATATCATTCCAGACAAGGCCACCAATACCTTGGTGATTACGGCGGAACGGGCCGATTATCTGGTCCTCGACGGCGTCATCAAGAAGCTCGATACGCCCCGGCCCATGGTGTATATCGAGGCCCTGATCATGGAAGTGTCGGTCAATAAGGATTTCAAGTTGGGCGTTGAGTGGCGCGGCGTCAAGAACACGGGCGCCGTGACCGGCTTCGAGGGTTCCGGAACGGGCGCCTTTATCGGTTCCGGCGGCAGCGCATCGGGAGCCGGCTATAATATTATTCCGGACTTAACGACGGTGGGTACAACGGCGAGCATCGGCTTTCCCGGCGGATTTTCTCTCGGCATCCTCGGCGCCGGCATTAAAATCGGCGACATCCTGTTTCCCAGCATCGGCGCCGTGCTTCAGGCGTATCAGACCGATCAGGACGTTTCCATTCTTTCCACGCCCCAGCTTTTGACCGTCGATAATGAAGAGGCGGAAATCACCGTCGGCGAAAACCGACCATATCTGACAAGGCAGGAGAGCTCGACGGTCAGTTCGACCACGGATTACAGCACCTATGAATACAAGGATGTCGGCGTCATCCTCAAAATTCTTCCCCATATCAACGAGGACAGCTTTGTCCGCCTCAAGGTGGATCAGCAGGTGACGCGCATCATTTCCGATACGACGTCCACCCGCCCCGTTACGCGGAAGAGGACGGCAAAAACGACGGTCGTCGTCAAGGACGGCGAAACTGTGGTCATCGGCGGACTCGTCGGGGACACGACGGATGTATCCACTTATCAAGTGCCGTGCCTTGGCCGCATCCCCCTTTTCGGGTGGCTCTTCAAAACCATGGGAAGGAGCAAGGAGAAAACGAATCTCTTTGTCTTTATCACCCCGCGCATCATCCGGAATCAGAAGGACGCCGCAGAGATTTCCATTAAAAAGAAAGAAGAATTAGGCGAGATCAAAGACGGCGTCATCAAGATGTACGAGAAGAAACCGGCGGTAAAAGAAGGTGAAGGAAATTAATTGATCATGGACCTTGATGCACGCCTCATCCAGTCAAACATTTCGGAAGAGAAGCTCGCCGAGGCCCGCCGGCTTTACCGGACAACGGGCACCGGCATTATCGATTCGCTGATCCAGAAGAAAACCGTTGCGGAAGAGCAGCTCCTTGACGCCGTGAGCGCCCAGTTCAATATACCCTTCTGGCCGGAATTGCCTGTGGATCACCTGAACACCGATTTTACCGGCGTACTGTCCATCCAGTATCTGAAGAAGCACAAAATGGTGCCCCTCGAAACGGACGGCGGTTTTTTTGTGGCCGTCAACGACCCCGCCAATTTCCAGCCGGTCGACGATCTGTGCCGACTGCTCGGCCATAAGGACTACCGGGTGGTTCTGTCCACGAACGAGTCCATCATGGCCGCCATCAACCTGGCCTACGATTTGAGCCGGAGCACGGCAAAGGAATTCTTCCGGGAGATGAACGACGAATCGACGGACAGCATCATCTCCGAGATCGACGAAACGGGCGATCTTCTCGACGAAACGAGCGACGCCCCCATCATCAAACTGGTCAATCTCCTCCTGTCGGGGGCCATTAAAGACCGGGCGAGCGACATTCATATTGAACCGTATCAAAGCACGTTGAAAGTGCGCTACCGCATCGACGGCATTCTTTACGACATTTTGAGTCTGCCGCGGCGGATCCAGTCTCCCCTGACGTCGCGCGTCAAGATTATGGCTAAACTCAATATCGCCGAAAAAAGATTGCCCCAGGACGGGCGGATCGAAATAAAAATCGCCGACCGCAGCGTCGACATCCGGGTTTCCGTCATTCCCACCGCCTTCGGCGAGCGGGTCGTCCTCAGGCTCCTGGATAAGACATCCTCCATCCTTGAGCTTTTCGATCTCGGCATGGACCGGGAGACGATCCGGACCTTCAACAAACTGATCAAGTCGCCCTATGGCATCGTTCTCGTCACGGGGCCCACAGGCAGCGGAAAAACCACGACCCTTTATGCAGCCTTAACCAGCATCAACCAGCCGGAGATCAATATCATCACCATTGAAGACCCGATTGAGTATCAGATCGAAGGCATCGGCCAGATACAGGTCAACCCGAAGATCGACCTCACCTTTGCGGCGGGGCTGCGCTCCATCGTCCGTCAGGATCCGGATGTGATTCTGGTCGGCGAGATCCGGGATCGCGAAACGGCGGAAATCGCCATCCAGTCGTCTCTGACGGGGCATCTGGTTTTTTCCACCCTCCATACCAACGACGCCGCCAGCGCCGTGACGCGCCTCATCGATATGGGCATCGAGCCGTTTCTCGTAACCTCGTCCGTCATCGCCATTGTCGCCCAGAGGCTGGTGCGGGTTCTCTGTCCCAAGTGCAAGGAGGTTCATATTCCCGATGACGAATCGCTGGAGAATATCGGCATCCACAGAGACACCCTGCGGGATCACGCCATTTTCATGAAGAAGGGGTGCCAGGCCTGTATGAATACGGGCTACCGGGGCCGGACGGCCATTTTTGAGGTTATGATCATCGATGAGCGGCTGAAACGGTTGATTTTGAAGACCTCCGACTCCAACCAGATCAATGATGAGGCTGTCAGGCAGGGGATGAGGACGCTCCACGAAGACGGCGTCCGGAAGGTTCTTGCCGGCGACACGACGATCGAAGAAGTCCTGCGGGTAACGAGGATATTAAAGCGGGATAACGATGTCGTTGACGATCTGTGATCTGGCTGCCGTCCTTCTCGGATGAAAAACCGCCCGCCGCAGGCGCCGCAGCGATGGCCGGTTCAATCCCGGGTAACGCTTCCAGCGTCCTGACCCCTGCGTCCTGACCTCAGCTTCCTGCCCCCCGATTCACGGCAGGTCCTCCACGACGACCCTTTTCTCTATGGGATTTTTTAAGGTTTTCAATTCCGTTACATATTCCAGAAAGACATCGGAATCGATAAAGCCCGTATCCTGTTTAGATAATGCCGCTTTGAATGTTCCATAGTTGTCCCCTCCGGCGGCGAGAAAACTGTTGGTGACGACCTTGTATCGACTGCCTTCCATGAGGGGTCGAAAGACGCCGTCCGTCATGACCTCAATTCGGAAAATCCGTTCTCCCATCGGTTTCGCTAAATCCACGCGAAATCGCACCCCCGCAACGTACAGATATTTATCCATACCGTATCCCCATTTTTCATGGGACTTGGCGATGGCCTCTTCAAGAGCACTCTTGATTTCGGCGGCGCTCAAATCGATGATCACGAGGGAATTGCGGAAGGGCAGCAGTTCATAAATCTGTCCGGCCGTTATGTCTCCCTTGGCAATGTCGCCCCTTAAGGCCCGGACATTCTCGACAGCCATGACGGCGCCGAAGGATTTTGTTTTCCGCAGCATGCTGTCCGCGACCAGGGGACCGGCGCCGGAATTGCTTCCTGCGCCGTCCAGGGGTTCCAATGCCGCAGCGACAACCGTCTTTCTCATCTTGTAGAGGCCGCGGGCGTAATGATCGTGGAGGATTTTTGCCTCTTGATGATCGTTCCACATCCGGGCCTGACCGGAGCTTTCGATATGCCGGACGATGTCTTCATACCGGTCCGGCGCCTCTTCGGGCGTAACTTCTGAGTATGGGTCATTTCCGTCGATCCGGCCGTCGCCGTTTACGTCCTTCCACCGCTGCCTGAAAGGACAGCCCACGATCAATTGCGGCATCCCTTCATAAGCGATGACGCGGCCGTCCGCATCAAAGGAAAGGGTGATCCTGCCCAGGACTTTTGCCCATTCCCATGCCTGGACGATGGGAACATTGATCCCGTCAGGGCCCTTTTCCACCCAGGGACAGGGATCAACAGCGTCGATAGCGAAACGGTTGAAAGTTCCTATGGGGGTGTGGGAGTGGCCGCCGACGATGACGTCGATTCCCCTGACCGTTTTCGCCAGTATCCGATCCGTCTCAAAGCCGAGATGGGAAAGAACGATGATTTTGTTGATGTCCCGGCCTGCAAGTTCCCGGCAATATTTATCCGCCGCCGCTACGGGGTCTGTAAAGACAACCTGCCCGCCGGGACTCGATGAATGTTTTGTTTCGACCGTGGTGAGACCGATAATCCCGATCTTCTGACCGCCGACTTCCTTTATCGTGTAAGGGAGGATTTTTCCTGCAAGATCACCGGCCGGATCGATCTCGGTATTGGCGGACAGGATGGGAAACCGAACGGTGCGGGCGAATCGGGCCAGGAATGCCGGGCCTTTGTCGAATTCATGGTTGCCCGCCGCCATGGCGTCGATGTTAAACAGATTGAGAAAATCGCGGTCCGCGGCGCCCTCATAATGGACAAAATACAGAGTGCCCTGAAAGGCGTCGCCGCCGTGCAGAACGAGGGTGTTTTCCCTCTTGCCCCGCTCTTCCGCCAGGGCGCTCATCATCCGTGTAAATCCGCCCAGGGCGATTTTAGTGTCCCTGCCGTTGATGTTGACGGTCCAGTCCTCCGGATCAACGTGGGAGTGGGTGTCGTTCATGTGGAGGATATTTAAGGTATAAACGGGCTTTAATGATGGGGCGCCGGTTCGCATGCAGGCGGCAAGGCCGAAAGAAAGACCGCCCGCAAGGGCAATAATCAACAGGTGATGGTATAAGGTTTTTTTCAACATGGGAGTCCTTCCGCCGCAGAGCATTTATGAGGGACGGCCCTGAATCCGTTCCCGATAAATGTTTCATTTTCAGACGTTAAAACGAAAGGTGATGATGTCGCCGTCCTTGACGATGTATTCCTTGCCCTCAAGGCGCAGCTTGCCGGCGGATTTGGCGCCGGCCGTCGTCTTGCCGCAGGCCATGAAGTCCTCATAGGCGCAGACCTCGGCCTTGATGAAGCCGCGTTCGAAATCCTTGTGAATGGCCGCCGCCGCCCTCGGCGCTTTTGTTTGCGCGGGAATGACCCAGGCTTTTACCTCGTCTTCGCCGACGGTGAAAAAAGAGACCCGGTTCAGCAGGGCAAAGGACTGGCGGATGATTTTGGGGAAGGCGGGCTCTTCAATGTCCATGGAAACAAGGTATTCTTTTCGGTCTTCCGGTGACAGGTCCGTCAATTCCGCTTCGATGAGGCAGCAAATGCCCACGGTCGGCACGTCGGGGGCGCATTCGGCGATGAAGGCATCGACCATTGACATCCGGTCCTCTCGCAAATTGATGCAGATCAATTCCGGGCGGATGGTCCAGAAGGAAAAACTCCTCAGGGAAAATATCTGTTCATCCGTGAGGCTGAGATTCCGAAGGGGGTTTCCTTCTTCAAGGTGGATTTTTGCGCGGTTTAAGATGTCGATCTGGGCGATATCCTGGGGTTTGATGATATTTTTGGGCATCTTGAGGAGCTTTTCCAGACGCTTTTCAATAATCATGAGGTCCGACAGGATCAATTCGTCTTCCAGCTTCCGGTAGGAAGCCGCACATTCCTGAACTGCGTCAACGGAAAAGCCGTTGACGATATGGAGCAGCCCGTCGGCGGAGCTGAGATTTTGTCTGACGGACTCCCAACTGTTTTTTCCTTGGGCAGTAACGTCAATGAACGTGATCTGGGCGGGCGACACCTTCACAGGCTGAAAGATTTTCACAAGCTCGTCAAAGCGCTCGTCAGGCACAGCGGCCAGGCCGCGGATACATGTTTCGCCGTGCATCTCGGAACTTTTTATGCCCGTCATGATTTCAAAAAGGGTGCTCTTGCCGCTTAAAGGAAGCCCCAGAATCCCGATTTCCATTTTTCAACTCCTTGTCTGAAACGAGGGCCTCTATACCAAGGAATCATTCCTGTTGGCAAGACAATTTAAACGAGGCAATCAGCAGGGTATTTGCATCGGCGTCAAAACGGCTGAGCTTGTCCCCCCTTTGGAGCTGAACATGTCCCATATCTTTTTGCTGGACACAGGAGAGAGTTAATGATATCGTGTGAGCATGAAGATATGCGGCAGGGATTTT
>JAFGHS010000101.1 GCA_016930075.1 Deltaproteobacteria bacterium | reverse complement strand
TTCACCTGGCGGCAATGGCACGAACGCACCTGCCAACTGGCCCACGCCCTCAAGGCCCTCGGTGTCGGGGTGGGCGACCGGGTGGCGACAATGGCCTTGAACCACCACTGGCACATGGAAAACATCTATGCCGCCATCTGCTCCGGCGCCGTCTCCCATCCCATCAATATCCGCCTGTCCATGGATCACATGGCCTACACCATCAACCACACACTGGACAAAATCGTTTTCTTCGACGAGGATACGAGGCCCATCGTGGAGGCCCTGTACGACCGGATCAAGGATCACGTCAAAACCTTTGTCTATATGTCGGAAAAGCCGGGGCTCCCCCAGACAAAAATCGCCCCCCTTTACGAATATGAAGCGCTGATCAGGGACTATCCCAAAACCTATGACTGGCCCAATCTCGATGAAGACACCTATGCCGTCCTTTACTATACGACGGGAACGACGGGCCTGCCCAAGGGGGCCATGTTCACCAACCGTCAGGTCTATCTGGCCAATCTCCATGTGGTCGCCCTCGGCAACCTCGATGTCCGTCTGCCTTCGGATCCACTCAAGGACAATTTCCCCGTCGTCCTGGCCAATGTGCCGCTCTTCCACATCCATGCCTGGCAGGCCCCTTTTCACAATGTTTTTGCCGCAAACAAGCTTGTCTTTGGCGGTAAATTCACGCCTGAGAATTTTTGTGAGCTGGTGCAGACGGAAAAAGTGACGAGATGCACCATGGTGCCGACAATGCTCGCTATGATCATCGGCCACCCCGATGTCGATAAATACGATCTTTCCAGCCTGACGCACATGACCGTCGGCGGCGGGGCGCTTCCCATAGGCCTCAAGCGCAAAGCGGAAAAAGTCTTTCCCGCCCTGCAGGCCGGCGGCGGCTACGGCATGACGGAAACCCTGGCCCTGGCCCTCACCCCCCGCCTCATGCGCTACATGGAAGACTGGTCGGAAGAGCAGATCGCCCAGGTGCGGGTCAAGACGGGCATCGCCTACCCGGGGCTGGAGGTCTGCGTTATGGACGAAAACGGCGTCGAGGTGCCGCGGGACAGCGAAACCATCGGCCAGATCGTTTTGAGAGGCCACTGGATCACGGAGCAGTACTTCAACGAACCGGAAAAATCGGCGGAAGCCTGGCGGGGCGGCTGGTTCCACACAGGAGACGCAGCCAAGGTCGATCCCGAAGGCTATATCACCATCGTTGACCGGATAAACGACGTCATCCGCAGCGGCGCGGAAATGGTTCCGACGGTCCTTCTGGAGAACCTGACGAGCAACGCCGATTTCGTCATCGAAGCGACCTATGTCGGCATCCCCGACGAGAAATGGGGCGAAATCCCCATGGCCCTCGTCAAGCTCGCCCCGGGTTCCGATAAAAAAGAGGAAGACATCCTGACCCATCTCCAGACGGAGGGCGTCGATACGGGAAAGATCACCAAATGGATGCTTCCCGTCTACGTCGCCTTCATCGACGACGTGCCGAAGACAAGCGTCGGCAAATACGACAAGATCGCCATCCGCAAGAATATCGACCGGTTTATGGCCAAGGCGAAAAAGGTACGAAACGTTTAGGATTTTTATCTAAAACGCATGCCCGTCGCGGGCACAAGGAAGGATGGAAACCGATGATTGCAACAATGCCGTTCGGAAGCACGGGGCATCTGAGCACGCGAACCATATTCGGCGCGGCGGCTCTGGGGGCCATGCGTCAGGAGAAGGCCGATCAGGTTCTGGAAATCCTCCTGACCTACGGCGTCAATCACATCGATGTGGCAGCCAGCTACGGCGATGCGGAATTGCGCGTCGGCTCCTGGATGAAGACCCACCGGGACCGGTTTTTCCTTGCCACCAAAACGGGGGAACGGACGGCTCAGGGGGCCGGCGAGAGCATCCGCCGCTCCCTTTCGCGGCTCCAGGTCAAGCAGATTGACATGATCCAGTTCCACAACCTGACGGATGAAGCGGGCTGGGAACAGGTCTTCGCCCCCGGCGGCGCCCTGGAGGCAGCCGTTGAAGCACGGGACAAAGGGCTCGTCCGTTTTATCGGCGTCACGGGCCACGGGACGCGGGCGCCGGAAATGCACCTCCGCAGTCTCGAACGCTTCCCCTTCGATTCCGTTTTATTTCCTTTCAATTATATGCTCATGCAGAACCCCGACTATGCGGCGGGCGCACACCACCTTATTGACCATTGCGTCAGCCGGGGCGTCGCTGTCCAGACGATCAAAGCGGTTGCCCGACGCCGCTGGCGCGAGGGCGATGCGCAGAAGCATTTCAGCTGGTATGAACCGGTCAAGGCGCCGGAAGCCCTTCGCCATGTCGTCCGTTGGGTGCTGCGGGAACCCCGTATTTTTCTCAACACAACAAGCGATGCAACGCTTCTGCCCCTCATCCTGGAAGCGGCCGATGATGTCACGGATAACATCGACGCTCTGTCTATGGAAAATGCAATGAAAGCCCATGCCGCCGAGTTGGAAATGGAGCCGATTTTCATCCGGGGCGTCGCGGACAACGTCTGATCATTGCTGTTTACAACGGCATGGGGTTATGATCCGACCTGATGCCGGGGAGAAGGCATGAAAACTAAAATTACATACGTGTTCGTCTTTATTTTCCTGTTTGCATTTTCCGGATATGCCGGGGTAGCGGTGAGCGACGCAGCGCGGCAGTTGATAGAAAAGCAACTTGTCGAAAAAGGTCTGGATGCGGATCAAGTCAAGCGCATCATTTATGACCCCCGGATAGACCTGAATCCCGATATTGTCATTAAAAACCTCTTCTATTCCAGCCCGAAAGGTTCGGGAGAACAGCCGTCGGTCATGAAGATCGATCCCGCGCTGATTGAGGAGGGCCGGGGGTTCATGAAGGAAAACGCCGGATTGCTGGCGCTGGTGGAGCAGCGTTTCGGCGCGTCGCCCCGGATCATTACGGCCATCCTCATCATAGAATCCCGGTTGGGCAAGTATCCCATGCCCTACGGCGCTGTAACGGCGTATGCAAACCTCGCCTTTTTGCTTGATCCGGAATATTTCAAAGATATTCAGAGCAAGTATGCCGATCAATACCCGCAGATTAACGATAAAGACGTCATGGCCCGCGCACAGAGAAGGGCCAAGTGGGCCTTGGACGAACTCTATCATCTGGCCCATATCGCCCGCGACCTGGCCATTGATCCCTTGACGATCAGAGGCTCGTTTTCCGGGGCTTTGGGACCGGCCCAGTTTATTCCCTCGACCTTTCGCGCCTACGGCATCGACGGCGATAATGACGGCACATGCAATCCCTTCAATATGACGGACGCCAAATTGAGCATGGGGAATTATTTGAAAAAATCAGGCTGGTCCGAAAGCGCATCCATAGAACAAAAGCGCAAAGCTGTCTGGCATTACAACCGCAGCGCGGTCTATGTAAACACGATCATGATGCTTTACGACGAACTTCAAAAACCATCGCCTGAGCCGGAGAGTCCGGAGCGCCCGTCTTATTGAATCGTGCGCGACATGGACCCGTCAAAGGACTATTTTGTTCATCAGACGCTGGATCAGAGAGCCAATGCTTATTATCTCAGAATATCCCCGGAAGGTCAGCAACCGGAGGGGATGTGAAAGGTAAATATGCAAATAAATCAAAGGAGGCTTTATGAATCACATCGAAGGTAGTTTCAAGGGTGTGCGCGACGCCGGCATCTATTATCAGGCATGGCTTCCCGAAGGGGAGATTAAAGCTGTGCTGCTCGTCGTGCACGGGCTGGGCGAGCACAGCGGGCGCTACATGAATGTGGTCAACCACTTCGTTCCGCTCAATTATGCCGTCTACGGGTTCGATCATATCGGCCACGGCAAGTCCGATGGTGCGCGCGAAGGCGTCGAGAGCTTCACCGATTACACCGATACGCTGAAAGTGTATCACGACATGGTCAACGGATGGCAGACGGGAAAACCCGTCTTCCTCATGGGCCACAGCATGGGCGGCCTGATTGCAACATATTACCTGCTCGACCATCAAGCCGGCTTCAGAGGCGCCGTCATCTCCGCGCCGCTTGTCAAAGTCAGTGATAAAATTTCACCGGCAACCATCATTGTAGGCAAGATTCTTTCGGCCTTAGCACCCAAAATAGGGTTGCTCGCATTGGATGTCGATGGCATTTCGCGTGACCGGAAAGTGGTGGAGGCTTACATCAATGACCCCCTGGTGTTTCACGGCAAAACACCGGCGCGATTGGCGGCGGAATTACTGAAAGCCATGCTGCGCGTCACGGCGGAGGCGGACAAGATCAGCCTGCCGTTTATCGTCGTACAGGGAAGCGAAGACAAACTCGTCGATCCCGGCGGGGCGCAAATGCTTTACGACAAAGCAAGTTCCGCGGATAAGACCATAAAAATCTACGATGGGCTGTACCATGAGGTGTTCAACGAACCGGAGCGCGACCGCGTCCTTAAGGACGTGGAAACCTGGCTTGCAGCGCACGTATAGCCAGGCGCATGAATCTCAGGCGTGTCGCCGCTTGATAGGCCAGCGCCCGACAAGCTCATCGATATTTGGACCGTTGGAAAGAGAAAATATATCCCGCATCTTCTTTTGCAGGCTTATAAGAGGCAAAGGTGCTGGACAAGGCTGCCAAAATCCCCTTGACACCCAAATTTTCTCTTCATATACTTCCACTACAAATGAATATATGTATTAATCGTAAATATTTGCGTTTTGTCATCGGTATTTCATAGGAGTTAAAACATGAGAACAGCAAAAGAAGAAGTCAGGGAGATTCTTGATCTGATTCCGGATGATGTATCTTTTGAGGACATACAGTACCATATATATGTCCGGGAGAAGATCGAACGCGGTTTAAAAGATATTCAAGAAGGGCGCATCATAAGCCAGGAAGAGGCTGAAAAAAGGATGTCTAAGTGGCTCGAAAAGTAACTTGGACCGAATCAGCCTGGATAAAGAAGGGGACAGATTTATTTTTCAACCCGGTATTCTTTTCCGGCCGGTAAAGGGGTTTTCTTAAGGAAACGGTATACATAAATCTCGGCCACCTGTCCGGCTTGTTTTATCTGCCAGTCGGCAGGATGATTTTGATCTTGAAGGTTACATTCTTCTCGCGCACAAGTTTATGAGAAATCATTTTTTTTATAAATCAGGAAGTGTTTTGGAAGGCAGCATTTTCTCCCCCATATAAGTCCCTGACCAGGATATACGGATTCCGCATATCCTGATATTACGGATCAAATGCGGACGTCAGGCAGTTTCCTCATTTGGATTATTTTTTAGCTTTGCAGAACATTCCTTCTGTTAAGTCAAGAAAATTATTTATAATAATGCCTGCACATCAATACTAATTTCTCTAATAATTATTTGTAATTTCTGTTTTCATATGTTAATTTTTTTCCCAATTTCCAGAAAACGCGGAATCCGTATAATAATTGTTGTGTAAAAAAGGGAGTAAATTATGTGTGAAAATAACTGTAACTGGCTCAAAATTGCAATTTCGATATTATCTGCGATAGGTACATTAATTGTGGCAATTGTGGCCATATGGGGTGATTGGGTTCGTGCTAAACTAGCGCCACCAAAATTGACAATTGACAAACATAATCTTAGAGGATCATTAACAAATTACAACAGTGGTCAGAAGGTTATATTTTATCATCTTAGAGTCGTTAATCATCGGCATTGGTTCGTTTCAAGAAATTGTAGAGTTATATTGAAGCAAATATTTAAAAAAGGCCCTGATGGCGAATACCATCCCGTATCATATGTAGTTCCTCTCCAATTTACATGGTCACCTTCAGAATTTACCCCAATTGTAACCACAATTAATAAAGAACAAGTCCTAGACTTTGGTTGTATCGGCGAAGGTGACGCTTTTTTCAAACCAACACTTTATTCATATAGCAATAACTTCAAAGGGTATTTACATGCGCAAGAGTCGATTCGTTATTGCTTAGAGATTATATCAGATAACTATGTGTCAAAATCGCCAACGATTGTAGAAGTGTCTTGGAATGGCCAATGGAATGACAATTTAGATATCATGGAACAGAACCTCGTTATTAAAGTTTTATGAGTTTGCTTATCAGCTATCGAATAATACACAACCAGTCGCTTGAGCTGATCGCAGCGCCAGGCGCTGCTCCGGCTCAGCTTTTCGTTCTCTTAAGAAAAATGAATCGATTGACTACTTCACAACGACTTGATATGCTTCCGCCATGTTTGAAAAACTAAAAATATCTAATAAATTCTCTCTTTCAGAGGACATTGTCCTTCATCCCGGCGATTGTTTAAAGCTTTTGGAAACTATCCCTGTGGGCTCGTTAAAACTCGTTGTAACATCACCGCCATATAATATTGGTAAGGAATATGAAAAGCGCCTCAAGCTGGAATCATACATTGAGCAGCAATCAGCGGTTATTCATGAGTGCGTAAGATGCCTTTCGCCGCGTGGAAGCATATGCTGGCAGGTTGGGAATTACGTTGATAATGGTGCCATTATTCCTCTTGATACTATTCTTTATCCGATTTTCTCTGGTCTGGGTCTTAAGATGAGAAATCGTATTATATGGCATTTTGAACATGGGCTCCACTGCACTCAAAGATTTTCCGGAAGATACGAAACAATAATATGGTTCACAAAATCCGATAAATATACATTTAATCTGGACCCAATTAGGGTACCTCAAAAGTATCCCGGAAAAAAATATTTCAAAGGCCCCAAAGCTGGTCAATATTCTTGTAATCCTTTGGGAAAAAATCCTGGGGATTTATGGGTTATCCCAAATGTCAAAAGTAATCATGTGGAAAAAACAGATCATCCCTGCCAGTTCCCAGTTGAGCTTATTGAAAGGCTCGTACTATCCATGACAGATGAGGGTGATTGGGTTTTAGATCCGTTCTTAGGTACCGGCACATCAATAATCGCTGCCATTCGGCATAAGCGACGTGGCGCCGGTGCGGAAATGAGCAGTAAATATATAGACCTTACCAAACAGAGAATCAGCCAGGAACTTGCTGGTACACTAAAAACACGTCCAATGGATAAGCCGATTTATGATCCAGAGGAGGCGGGCAATAGTCTGAGAATAGCACCGTGGTCTAAAAAATCAGAAGATGATGAGCAGCCGCGGTTATTTGGTAAACGAGCGAGGTATAACGCAAAATGAAAATTATCGAGACATATTCTCATTTAAACGGATTGGAATTTCTAATCGTTCACAAACCAAAATTGTGGAAAGAGATTAAAAGCGTAGTTGCCCAAGTTAATGCAGATAATTGCAAGACAAAAGTATCCCAAGAAAAAACAATGAAAGGGAAATTGTTATATAGCCCAATCGATATGAATAAGGCATTCTCAAAATTGCTTCACACAAATCAATGGAATGAGAGTAGAGTCAGTTATTGGGTTACTAAAAATGAAAAATTAATACGAAAAACGATAGCTATGCCGGCTGCCGAACAAAAGAAAGAAATTGAAGCTGAAGGAGAAACGCCGATATTCAGTTACAACCAGACTGATTTCGTAAAAGATCGCGTGGCTGTGGAGGTACAATTCGGTAAATATTCATTCGTAGCCTACGACCTTTTTGTTAAACACTTAGCATTTTATATTGGCGACCATATAGATGTCGGCATCGAAATATTACCTATGAAATCACTCCAAGCCCAAATGAGTTCCGGCGTTGCCTATTATGAAGGTGAACTTTATAATGTTGTTCGGCAGGGCCGGGGTGTCCCTGCTGTTCCACTGGTAATTATTGGAATCGCACCTTAAAAAATCAGAGAACCCATCAATCAACCCGACACCGTGCATCGCAGTCGCTTTTTCTGCTCGCTCGTTGGCTGGCGCGGGTTATTTCGTCTTTCGCAATAAATAAATATTGCCGTTATAACGTTTTGGTGCTATGGTGACATAGCAGTAAAGGAGGTGATATTATGGGAACAGCAACAATGCGAGCCACTGTATATTTGGACCTTGAATTACACAAAGCACTCAGGCTTAAAGCGGTGGAAACATCGCAGTCCTTATCAAAGCTGGTCAATGATGCCATTAAGGAATCTCTTGCGGAAGATGCTGAAGATATTGCAGCTTTTGAAGAAAGGGCAAAGGAGCCACTAATCAGCTATGAAGCGATGATCAAGAGGCTGAAAAAAGATGGCCGTATATAAAATCTATTTTAAAGAATCTGTTGAAAAAGATTTCCGCGCTATACCCAAAAAAGATATTCAGAAAATTCTCTTACGTATTGAGGCGCTTGTAAAAGATCCAAGACCTCCTGGACACGAGAAACTTACAGGGCAAGAAAAATATCGAGTCCGTCAAGGACCATACAGGATCATCTATTCTATTCAAGATGAAGAGCTTACTGTTTGGGTGGTGAAGGTAGGGCACCGAAAAGATGTTTATCGCTGAAGCGAACATTTCAATCAACCCGACGCCGGAACTCAGGCCGATTTTTCCCCGCATCGTCTATGGCCGGTGTCGTGAACGCAGTTGCAATTGAAGATTATCCGGATTATCCAAAAGGTCCTTGTGTGCTTGTATTGCAGAAAGACGCTGTTAACAAACCGATTCATGTTGTGTGGGGTATCCCTGCGGGATTGTCGTCTCCTGCTGTCTTGGTTACGGCATACAGACCAGATAAAGGTAAATGGTCAGATGATTTTTCGAGGAGAAAATCATGAAGAAAAGACTTTATAAAAAACTCATTCATGAAGGTGAGTATGTTGCAGAGGTTGATATCGAGTTGATTGACACTGATGAAGGATGGTCACCATATCTTTCTTTAGAAGATGCACAAAAATTAGACGATGTGCGTGATTGCCTGCGAAGAGGAGACATTCGGACCGCCGCCCAATTAGCCCGCTTATACACCCTCACTGCCATTGCAGTTTAATCACTATTATTTTGATAACTTCTATATGGCCGTCGGTTGTCAAGCAAAAACCTCTCCTGAAGATCGGAAAGAGGGAAAAAGTATCCGTCCAAAAGGTAATGAACCTTGACAAACGACCCTAAAGTTCCGCTTGCGTCTTCCGTCGCGAGAGGCAGTTGAGGAAATTCCAGTCGCCCTACGGGCTCCTTCCATTTCCTCAACTCTTGGTGTAAGGTTCATAACGATGACTTCTTTCTTTCCCATTTATTTTTCTCCTTCCCGCCCTACACTAAACTATTGGGGGGAAAGTGT
>JAFGHS010000100.1 GCA_016930075.1 Deltaproteobacteria bacterium | reverse complement strand
ATGGGCCAACGCCGACACCTGGCCGCTGCCGGAAACCGAGTGGCAGCGGTTTTATCTGCACAGCCGCGGACACGCCAATTCCGCCGCCGGCGACGGTCTTATCAACCGCGATGAACCGGGTACGGAACCGCCGGACAACTATATCTACAATCCCCTCGATCCGGTTCCGACGCGGGGCGGCCGCATCAATCCCGATCTGAATCAGGCGGCGGGGCCGCAGGATCAGACCATCGTTGAAAAGCGCAATGACGTCCTCTGCTACAAAACACCGGAGTTGAAGGACGACCTGGAAGTGACGGGACCGTTGACCCTGCACCTTTTTGCCGCCACGTCGGCGGTGGATACGGACTTCTTTGTCAAAATGGTCGATCACTATCCCAACGGGCTGGCAATCAACGTGGCGGAAGGCTGCATTCGGGCAAGGTATCGCCGTTCCATCCTGGAACCCCGGCCTGTGGTTCCCGGCGAGGTCAACGAGTACGTCATTGACCTCGCCTCGACAAGCAATGTTTTTTTGAAAGGGCACCGCATCGGGATTGACATCATGAGCAGCAATTTCCCGCGGTTCGAACGCAACATGAACACGGGCCATGCTTTCGGAGTGGATGCAACGGGCGTTACGGCAATGCAGACCGTCTTTCATCAGCCGGAATACCCCTCTTATATTGATTTACCCGTCATCCCGGGAAAAACGCAGGGATGAGGATGATGGCAACCAAATGGAGCGAGACCTTTGAATTTCTCTGTTTTCTGTCATTGCGAGGCATGAAGCGCCGTGGCAATCTCTCCAATTAACGGATACTTATGAGATTGCTTCGCTTCTCTCGCCATGACAAAAGAGGCGTTTTTCAAAGGTTTTGATGCCTGCGGCAATCCCCGATGGCGCCGCCCCGTTTGTCTTTTAAATCCTGAAAATCGCGGAAACGGCAAAGCCCTGTGGACTATATGAACACAGGGCTTTTTGCCTTTCCCGATCCCTTCTGCCGCCATCTGGAATCAACGACGCAAATTGAGCGCCGAGCCGTATTGAATCTGCCGCCGATGGCGACCCTTGCAGGGCGCGACCATCTCATGGACGTTCGCAACGGGGGCGCGGCGCAAAAAATGATTGCCAGAATCACGCAAATGAAATAATAGACATGCAGCCGGCGGTCACAGCAACCCGCCTAAAAAAAACTGGAGATATGCACCATGACCATCAACCAAAAAGAATTTTCACCCATCTTTCTGACGCTGACCTGCTTTTTCATCACCTGTCTTTTGATTTCCAACATTATTGCGGGAAAACTGGCTGTCTTCTGGGGGGTTGTCCTGCCTGCCGCCGTGATTATCTTCCCCTTAACCTATCTGTTCGGGGATGTCCTGACGGAAGTATACGGCTTCGAGCGGGCGCGTCTCGTCATCTGGATCGGCTTCGGCGCCAATGCATTGATGTCGGTCACATTTCTCATCGCCATTGCCCTGCCCCATCCCGGTTTCTGGACGAATCAGGATGCCTATGCCACGGTTCTGGGATTTACGCCGCGCCTTGTTTTCGCTTCCATGATCGCTTATCTGGCCGGCGAGTTTTCTAATTCCATTGTCCTTTCGAAAGTCAAGCTGTTGACGCGGGGCCGCTTCCTCTGGATCAGAACCATCGGCTCGACGGCGGTAGGACAAGCCGCGGATACGGCGGTGTTCATCTCTATTGCTTTTATCGGCCTGGTGCCGCTCCCTGTTCTGATGGGGATGATGATGGCGCAATACGTCTGGAAAGTCGCCTATGAAGTCATCGCCACACCGCTGACCTATGTCCTCGTCGGCTGGATCAAGGGCAGGGAAGGCGTCGATGCCTTCGACTATCAAGCCAATTACAACCCTTTCCGTTTGGAGGAGACGAATGAAACCACCTGAATTTGCCGCCCTCGGTAAAAAGGTCGCGGCCCCGACATGCACGCTGGAGACATTTCCCAAACCGGCGGGGGTTGAGCGGGTTGTCCTGGAAAGCGATGAAGTGACGAGCCTTTGCCCCGTCACGGGCCAGCCGGACTGGGAAACGGTAACCATCGAATTTGCCCCCGTAAACTCCTGCATCGAAAGCAAGAGCCTTAAATTATACCTCTGGAGCTTTCGCGAAGAGGGCATCTTTTGCGAGGCCCTGGCCGGCCAGATCGCCAAAGACATCTATGACGCCTGCAAACCCCGCTGGTGCCGAGTGACGGTCGTCCAAAAACCCCGCGGCGGGGTCAAGATTACCGCCACGGCCCTGGCCGGGGATAAGGACGCCGCCGACTGAACACCATTATTCCGCCTTTGTATGGGTTCATCTTGTTCATAATAAAGTGCCCTATCAATTATTCGAATTGGCCCTTAAATTCCTCGATCACTCTCCGAAGCTCCATCAACTCTTCCCGGAGCAGGCGGACCTCCTCCTCCAGCACGGAGATACGTTTGTTTTCTGAATGCCATGAGGTCAAGACGGAATATCAATAACCGACTTTAGTGTCTGATAATGGGATATTGGCATTTCGAAAGATGAGTTTTTATCAATCCACTTCTTTTATTGATGATATCAAACATACTGATTTTCTGAAAATTATTTATTGAAGTCTTGTTTTTGAGGGAAAGCGCGTGTGTAGCAGCTTACCCGTAATGCTCAAGCATCACCAAGGAAAATGCCGATGGTGCCGGTTATCGTCTCCACCTACAAAGCAGCACCTATAGAGGGCGGAATATTTTAAGGATTTGCGTTTGAAATAATTGACTTAACGGGATCATGGTCAGCCGTACCACATGGCGCACGGCCGACATCCCAGTAAGAACATGGTAATGGATGATGATACAGAAGTTCTGCTGTCACCTTAATGCATATTCACGTTTAAGTAGTATAAATTATCTGAGGATCTCTTGTTTACTACCTCCTCTGATGACCTCCTTCCCGGTCGTTTCTCTCTCTATAAATATCCTTTCGGAGGTTGGCAAATTCCCGTTCAAGGCGTTCCATCTCATCCTGGCGTAGTCCGCCTTGCCCCGCCCGCGATATGTCTGACTCAATTCTTTTCAGTTCATTGCGCAGGCGTTTAGCTTCATGATTTGTTAATGAACGATTGCTCACACCCTCATTGATCTT
>JAFGHS010000099.1 GCA_016930075.1 Deltaproteobacteria bacterium | reverse complement strand
TCGGCTCAGCAATATTTTCAACCCAACGATGGAAAATATGCTCTATACCATCGGATTTGCCGTGTGACTTTTTACGAGGTCGTCAAAATTGCAATATGTGCAAATATGATTTAGTTGCATGATATGATTGATAGAATAATTGAACCGCTATTTTGTGATCTGGCATCTCAATATCCCGTTGTCACTTTAACTGGTCCCAGGCAGTTCTTGTCTACCCTGTTACGGCGATGGATGCGATGTTTGACGTGCTTAATCAATCGGGATTTTCCTATTAAGACGCATCCATCACTCTTTGACAGCTCTTCCCGGACAATGGTGTTGGCGGGTGCGGAGCGAGAGCTTTGAATTTCCGTTTTTCCTGTCATTGCGAGGCGCGGAGCGCCGTGGCAATCTCTTATGTTATCGGACGCTTATGAGATTGCTTCGCTTCGCTCGCAATGACAAAAGAGGAGTTTTTCAAAGGTCTCGGAGCGAGGGTCAGAGGATTAGGGGATTAGAAGATTAGAGGATTAGGGGATTGGAAGGGATGAAAGTATTTTTAGTTGCCGGGGCGCGGCCCAATTTTATGAAGATTGCACCGATATACAGGGCATCACTGAAACATCCGGAAGTAAGCTGCCAAATTGTTCATACCGGTCAGCATTACGACCATGAAATGTCCCAGGCGTTTTTCGACGATCTGGAGATTCCAACGCCGCAATATTATCTTGAAGCCGGGTCCGGGACGCACGCTGTCCAGACGGCAAAGATCATGGTGGCCTTCGAGAAGATTTGCGAATCGGGAAAACCTGATCTCGTGATGGTTGTGGGGGACGTTAATTCCACACTGGCCTGCAGTATTGTCGCCAAAAAGCTCTTGATCAAGGTCGCCCATGTGGAGGCGGGGCTGCGCAGTTTTGATCTTGCCATGCCCGAGGAAATCAACCGCATGGTCACGGATGCCATTTCAGACTATTTCTTCGTTACGGAGGAAAGCGGTGTGACAAACCTCTTGCGGGAGGGCAAAGCTCAAAGCAGTATCCATTATGTCGGTCACGTCATGATCGACAATCTGCTCCATCAGATTGAGAAGATGAAGGCGGAGGGTTCTGGTTCCTGGATTCCCGCCTTCGCGGGAATGACAAAAAGTGGCGCGGGAAGGCCAGAGGGTTTTAAGCTGGAGAAAAAGTCCTATGCCTTTATGACCCTGCACAGGCCTTCCAATGTTGACGACCGGAATACTTTTATGGGAATTGCCGAGGCTTTAAATGAGATTGCGCAAAAGATGATCATCATTTTCCCCGTCCACCCGCGGACAAAAAAGATGATGGAGCAGTTTCAAATTGAATTTTCAGAAAATATCAAGATGATGCCGCCGCTGGGATTTAAGGAATCCCTCTTTCTCTGGAAAGATGCTGCGGTGGTTCTGACGGACAGCGGCGGCCTTCAGGAGGAGACGACAGCCCTCGGAATCCCCTGCGTGACGATTCGTGAGAATACGGAGCGGCCGATCACCGTTGAGCTGGGAACCAACGTATTGGCCGGTACGACCAAAGAAGGAATTTTAAATGCATATCGGCAATGTTTTGCCAAGGCAAAAAGCGCCTCGATTCCGCCGTTGTGGGACGGCAGGGCGGCGGAACGGATATGGGCGAAGTTGACGGAGATTTAAATTAGATGTTGCGTGAACGGAGCACACTTATTGGAAGACTGCATCAGGGCCTGGATATTATCCTTACGGCTGCGGCATTTATCAGCGCTTATTATATCAAGCGCGATCTTCTGCCCGCGCCCCTCGGCGGTTTAACGGACGAGCCCGATTACTATATTGTCCTTTTCCTGATCATTATCATCTCGTATCTGAGTTTTGCATATTTCGGCCTTTATGAGCCCTATCGCAAGCAAAGACTTTCCTCGATCTTATGGCAAATGTTCAAGGCCGTCACCGTGGAACTGATTATCCTTCTAACGGTCATGTACGTATTGAGGATTTTCAAAGTCAGCCGGTTGCTCCTGATATTGTTTTATTTACTGGATCTCGGCGCGCTGGCTTTCACCAAAAGCGCTGTGTACATGATTTTGAAAAGGTACCGCAGCCGGGGATTCAATACCAGGAACCTGCTTATTGTCGGAAGCAAGACGATGGCGCAATCGTTGATTCACAATATCATATCCGAGCGGGGGACCGGTTACCGGATCATCGGATGTCTCGAGCTGTCCGACGATTTCGTGGGAAAGCATGTGACCGATGATGTTTACGTTATCGACACGGTCCAGAATATCCAGGAGGTTTTGCTGAAGACGATTATTGACGAGGTTGTTTTTGCCATGCCCATGAGGAAATTGGATGATCCCCGCCTCCATATCATTGCCGCCGAAGAATTGGGGGTCGCTGTGACTCTGGTCCAGGATCTGGAGCGCATGACATATCGCCCTATCAAAGGCCGTATTCAAATGCAGCCTTATTTCGGCACTTATGCCATCAGGCTGTCGTCGATGATAAGAAATCCGGACAGCCTGATGATTAAAGATATCATGGATTTCGCAGCCGCTGCCATTGGGCTGGTCATCCTGTCCCCTTTATTTATCCTCATTGCCGCGGCCATAAAAATGTCCTCACGGGGGCCTGTTTTCTATAAGCAGGAGCGCAGCGGGTTGCACGGCCGGAAATTTGTCCTCTATAAATTCCGCACCATGGTGGCCGATGCCGAAAAGAAAAGGCAGGGACTGGAGGCTCTGAACGAAGCCGACGGCCCCGTCTTCAAAATCAGAAAAGATCCGCGGATCATTCCCTATGTCGGTCAGTTCCTGAGAAAGACAAGCCTGGATGAACTGCCTCAATTGATCAATGTCCTGCGCGGTGAAATGAGTCTCGTCGGGCCGCGGCCTCCCATTCCCGAGGAGGTGGCGCAGTACAAACCCATACAGAGAAGGCGTCTTTCTTTGAAGCCGGGGCTCACATGCATCTGGCAGACGGCGCCAAACCGGAATGATATATCCTTTGATGACTGGATGAAGCTGGATCTGGAGTACATCGACAACTGGGATCTGATGCTCGATATGCGCCTGCTTTTGAAAACCTTAAAGGTCGTTCTGCTGGGGCACGGGAGATGAGTTATTCGCCGGCATTATGCCGATTGCGCGTGGAGCTTTAGTCCGAGGGCTTTAATAACCTTAAGAATCGTACCAAATTCCGGATTGCCATCCGCGGAAAGCGCTTTGTACAAATTTTCCCGTGCCAGGCCGGTGTCGCGCGCAAGCTGCGTCATTCCACGAGCACGCGCAATCACGCCCAGCGCATTGGCGATAAAAGCGGGGTCATCCCCCGCTTCCTCCAGACAGGCATCAAGGTAAGCCGCCATATCAGCATCGGTTTTCAGATATTCGGCCGTATCGTATCGTGTGAATTTTTCAGTCATAATCTAATTCCTCCATTCCTTAGCGATTATTTTCGCTTTTTCAACATCACGAGGCTGAGAGGATTTATCGCCGCCGCACAATATCACAACCCGCATCTCGCGTTGAATGTAATACAGCCGATAACCCGGGCCGTAGTGGACGCGTAATTCGGAAAGTCCTTCTCCAATGGGTTCTGCGTCACCAAAATTACCCAGCCTGACACGGTCAAGTCGCACATGTATTCTCATTCGTGCCTGATGGTCTTTTAATCCACTCAGCCATTCAGAAAATGTGGCACTTTGGATAATTTCATACATGGCTGTGTTGTATTTTATAAAATACATCCTGTCAAGATGTTTTAAATAAATATTCCCAAAGATATAGAATTGCTTCCTAAATGTATCCTTTAACAGAAATACTGTCCCCCTTTCCACCTTCTGAAATATCAATAAGCCCTTCCGGGTTTTCCCGGTGTGTGGAGCTTGCCCGAATGCACGGTGTGGAGATGCTTTTCTATTTTCAGTTGAAGAAACACTATGCAGGGCGGGATGCCTCCATTGACGACTATCTGGAACGCAAGAAGCATCCATACCTGCAAGGCATAGCCGCATCGATGAGGCAGGAGGCGGTGGAAAATGAGGTGGTCGGCGTGCTGGACAGGCAGGGCATCCCCGCCTGCATCATCAAAGGCAACGAGATTGCTCGGTCGCTTTATGGCGATCCCAACTGCCGATGCTCATCGGACATTGATGTGCTTGTTAAAAAGGAGGATTTCTTCAAGGCCGATTCCATTTTGCAGGCCGCCCGGTATGTCCCGATCGATAAAGTTCCGCTTGCCTATTTTATGTATTATGATCACCATGCAAAATATCATGATCCCACAACAAAAAATATCATTGAGGTGCACTGGACTTGTGGATTACCGGGATTTTTCGGATTGTCGCCGGAAGAGATATGGGAAGAAGTCGGTGTTGAAAGCGACGGCCGTTTAACCCTGTTGCCTGAAATGCTTATGATTACTCTCCTGATTAACCACCACATTCATTCCTTCAGGGAACTCAGGATCATTGTCGATCTTCTTTGGGCCTTCCATAAATACGACCGGAGCATTCACTGGCCTGAATTTGCCGTCAGGCTCAAGAGGCTGGGGCTTATAAAAACGACGCTCATAGCCATAAGCCAGATTGAAGACCTTTGGCCCGGCGGCGTTTCCCGGATGCAATCGATTCGCGAGGTGAAGCAGTCGATGATGGGGATGGGCTATAAGACGCCGAATTTTCTTGCGTCATACTTCCGGATGAATATCAATAAAACTTCAGAGACGAACCCTTATGTGAATATGTTTTTCGCCCGGTTTGCCCTTGACCACTTGCGGACGACTTTTCGTTCATACCTGAGAAACCTGTTTCCACCTCCGGAAGTCATCCGGGAGCTTTACCATCCTGCCGGATGGTGGATGCTGCCGATAGGCTATCTGCGCTACATTGTATGGAAGGTAAAGGTATGGACGGGGTGGCGGAAGCGGTATGGGGTAGGGAAAAGTCTGAATTTTTAAATGAGACCAAACAAAATAGGAATATTTTATGAATGATATTATAATATTAGGCGCAGGCGGCCTTGGTTTGGAGATTGCGTGGCTGATAGAGGAAATCAATGAAGAAAAAAAGACCTGGAACCTTATCGGATTCATGGATCCGCATCCTGGAGTTCAGGGGAAAAATTTTTTAGACTATCCGGTTTTGGGCGGATATTCATTGATTGAAAAGTTTCAGGACGCCCATTATGTCATCGCTTTCGGAGATCCCCGCCTGCGTGAGACAGTCATTGAACAAAATAAAACAAAAATTAACAAATGGGCGAATCTGTATTCTCCAACCGTGAGGGTCCATAAATCCCACCGTATCGGAACCGGCGTAGTCATTGGTCGATATACGGACTTGACCGTTGGCTGCCGGCTCGGCAATTTTGCCATGCTCAATATCCATGTTGTGTTGGGTCACAATGTAATCATCGGTGATTACAGTATTATCAGTCCGAATGTGACGATTAACGGCGGAGCGAAAATCGGCAGTGTTTGCTCCGTGGGAGCTAATGCTTTTGTGCGAGACGTTACTATTGGAGATTACGTTTCAGTGGGAGCAAGCTCTTGTGTTGTTAAAGATGTTGAGTCAGATTGCGTCGTTGCCGGAGTGCCGGCCCGTGTCATTCATAAGGGTAAACCCTTTCACAGTGTTACCGTGTCCGAAAGATAGGTAATGAGACCTTTGAATTTCTCTGTTTCCTGTCATTGCGAGGCGCATAGCGCCGTGGTAATCTCTACAATTATTGGATACTTATGAGATTGCTTCGCTTCACTCGCAATGACATAAGAACCGTTTTTCAAAGGTCTCGGTAATGTCAATTTCCACAAGAGCTCATACGATCCGGGAAAACATTAATAGTAAAAGAATTTATGAATCCTGAAGAAACCGGCATTGGCCAACGGATTAAAACGGCTCTGCAATTATGGCGTGCCTTGCGCCTGGTCTGGCTCACTGCGCCGGGATGGACGGTTGTCAACTTTTCTTTGTTGATTTTTCAGAGCGCCCTGCCGCTTGCCGCCCTCTACCTGATAAAACGCATCCTCGATGCGGTCGGCGCCGGTCTGAAGACGCCCCAACCCATAGACGCTTTTCAATCCGTCCTGTTTTGGGTTCTGCTTGCCGCAGGTGTGGCGCTGCTCAATGTGCTGCTGCGGTCCGTAAGCGAATATACATCTCAAGCGCAGTCATTGCAGGTGACCGATTCCGTGGCCGATATCATGCATGCCAAATCCATCGCCATGGATCTTGAATACTACGAAGACCCGGCCTATTACAACACGCTTCACCGGGCGCAGAGGGAAGCCCCACACCGGCCGACAAGCATTATTAACCACTTGATTCAGGCCGCACAAAACGGATTTTCATTGCTCGGCATTTTGGGTTTGCTGATCACGTTCAACTGGCTGCTGGTGCTTATCCTTTTTGCCGCGACGATTCCGGGTATTTTCATCCGCTTGATCAATTCACGCCGCCTGTACGGGTTTGAACAGGTTCAGACCGAAAAGGAGCGCCGTTCCTGGTATTACCACGATATTTTGACGGATAAGATGAATGCCAAGGAATTAAGATTATTTGAACTGGGGAACCTTTTCAAGAGTCGCTACAATGATTTGAGACAGGATATCCGAAGCGGCCGGCTGAAATTGGCCCGCATCCGCTCCGGGTATGATTTACTGGCCCAGTGGCTGACGATCGCTGCCCTGTTTGGCTCATTGGCCTGGATTGTACATCAAACGCTGCTCGGCTCCGTGACATTAGGAGATCTCATGGTTTACTACCTGGGCTTTCAAAGCGGGCTGTCTTTTTTGCAGGCTGCGGTCCGGGCGCTGTCGGGTCTGTATGAAGACAACCTGTTCCTCACAGACCTCTACCGGTTTCTGGATTTGAAGCCAAGAATCATCACGCCGGGCGATGCAAAGCCGATACCCAAACCCGTCCCCTGCAAGATTGATTTTGAAAATGTCGGATTCACTTATGCAAATCATGAAGACGAAACCCTGCGCGGCATCAGCCTGACGGTGAATCCGGGCCAGGTCGTCGCTTTGGTGGGTGAAAACGGTTCAGGAAAAACGACGCTTGTAAAGCTGCTTTGCCGTCTGTATGATCCCACACGGGGAGCGATCCGTGTGAATGGGGTTGATTTGCGCGACCTTGATCTCGTTGAATGGCGCAGAGAAATCGCCGTCACATTTCAGGATTATGTGCATTATGAGCTGACGGCATGGGAAAACATCTGGCTGGGGGATACAAAAATGGCGCCGGACATTTCCGAAATCATGAAAACGGGGCAACGCTCCGGTGCAGATCAAGTCATCAACCGACTTCCCGGGACATACGATACCGTTCTCGGCCAGTGGTTTGAAAACGGACAGGAACTGAGCACCGGCGAATGGCAAAAAATCGCCCTGGCCCGTTCTTTCTGGCGCAAAGCAAATATCTTCATCCTCGACGAGCCGACGAGTTCGCTTGACCCGCTTGCCGAGGCCGGGCTATTCGATCGTTTTCGCGAATTGCTCGGCGGCCATAGCGCCATTCTCATCAGCCACCGCTTTTCAACCGTTCAAATGGCGGATTGCATTTACGTGATGGACAAGGGTCAAATCATTGAGCACGGGACCCATGCTGAATTGCTGAGACAAAACGGCCATTATGCCCGCCTCTATCTTACGCAGGCACGACATTATCAGGATCGATGAAATAGCTTTGAGACCTTTTAATTTGTCATTTCGAGGAGTCCCGCTAAAGCGGGATGACGAGAAATCTCAACGAATTTAGACCAATAAGATTTCTCCCCGCAAAATGCGGGGTCGAAATGACAGAAAATCGGTATTTTTCAAAAGTATCCTCATGGATGTTGTCAGCGCATGACGATTCGCTTCAAAAAACGCAGGATTCCTAACAGTTTTCTTCGCAATGGGGGCCAGAGAGGATAAGCAGACAGATACAGATTTGACCAAAAAGAAAGCTTTGAACGATTCGGCCAGAAACGGACTGTGCCCTGCCGCTCCACGCAGGTGATCAGGCCCAGAATGTTTTCCGCCGGAATCCAGCCGTCGGCCCCGGGGCAATTATCGCCTTGGATTAAATAATGATTTCCCCTTTTGCGCAGGACGCGGTGTACCAGCATATGAGGTTGTTCGGGATGGCGGAAGGCAAGGACGTCGCCCCTGCCGGGAATGATGTCTTTCAGCGGTGAGACCGTAATCACGTCTCCATCACGGATAGCTGGTGTCATGCTGTAACCGCTGGCCTGGAACCTGAAGGCGGCGCCCTTTTCGTGGACCGCTTCGATCAATTCCATGATCACCGGGGCCGACAAGGAAATTCCGTTATCGCTTACGTTCATAGAAGATCATTCCCTCACCCCAAGCCTCTCTCCTCAGAGACTGTGTTAAAATATGCTTCCTGTCATTCCCGCGAAGGCGAGAATCCAGAGAATAAAATCATATATTCCTGGATACCGGCTTTCGCCGGTATGACGGCGTTGAAAACAACTTTAATAATTATGACACAGTCTTTCAAGGGAGAAAGAGTTTTGGGACTTTTCACGAAGTCACCAAGAATAATATCGAATAGACATTCTGCGAGACCTTTGAATTTCTCTGTTTTCTGTCATTGCGAGGCACGAAGTGCCGTTGCAATCTCTCGAATTATTGGATGCCCATGAGATTGCTTCGCTTCGCTCGCAATGACATAAGAGGCGTTTTTCAAAGGTCTTCAAACAGACTTTTTTTATTCAATCGCTACGGCTATGTTTACGCCAATGCTTTTTTATTTCATCGGGCGTCTTCAAACAGACTTTTTTTGTTCAATCGCTGCGGCCCTGGCGTGGGCCACTTGGCAGAAATATTCGCACCAGGCATCAAGGCGGCCATGTTCGAGGTAAGCATGGGCCGGGCACCACAGACACAAGTTGACAATTCGGCAATTACGGCACTTAAGCAGAAATTCCGGGTCGGAAGAGGTCAGCGAGCGTACACGGGGCGCCAGTTTATTCCAGGCATCGGCCAACGAGTTCTTTCTTAAATCAAGGACGCAATCAGGATGCCAGAGCGAGGAGCACAGGCGGAAATAGCCTTCCGGGCTGATCGTGAAGCTGGTGTTGCCGGTTCCGCAATGGAAAAGATGTTCGCAATCATGATGTTCCGGTCCGGGGAAGATGAACTGGTCGCAATTTCTTTGGATCGCATTTGAGCGTTCTGGGTCGGCCTGTTCGATAGACGCGATCTCTGCGGGCGTGAGCCTCTCGGCAATGATCTCCCGATTGCGTCGGCCGTTGCCGTCATAACGCAGATGGAGTTGGGGATCGAAGCGGAAATAATCTCTGGTGTGGAGACGGCAGAACTCGGCGATGGCCGGCAATTCTTGGAAATTGGACCGCAAGGCCATGGCTTTCAAGCGAACTTTAATGCCGTTTTGAAGCAGCAGGTCCAGTCCGCGCCGGAACGCACGGTATGAGCCGGCCTTGCGCGACACTTTTTCGTACGTTTCCCGTGTCACGCCATAAACCGTCACTTCCATGTCCCGGAGCGGGTATTTCTTGAACAATTCGATATGTTCGTGCGTAATTAAACACGCATTGGTGAATACGGACACCAGGAGGCCTTTTTTTTTCAGCAGCAGGTAAGCCTCCGCAAAATCTTCGCGCAGCAGCGGTTCGCCACCGGTGATGACGCACCATAAAGCGCCCAGATCAACGGCCTCATCGGCCAGGCGTCCGATTTCGTCAAGGGACAGCTCCTTTTCCCGCGCCTTTCTGTCGCCGGCAGGCAGATTGATATAACAGTGGCGGCAGTTGTTGTTGCAGCGGGCGGTAAGCTCAAGTTCAAACGACATGACCCGTCGTTCCGCATCTGACACGAGGCGATCGACTAATTCAGGGACTGTTGTCGGTATGATAAATGATTCCTTAGGCAATCGTCCTCCGTTGAATGAGCATCCTTGTGGCCAGTTCTCCCATCAGTCCCCTGACATCGGATTGGATCGATCTTTCCGAAGACTGATATGTTTTTTCCAAATCCGTGATAATTTCAGACACGGTTTTTCGGCCGTCCATGCGATTCCATATCTCCCTGCCCGTTTCATCAAGGGCGTAGATCTCGCCTTCCACGCTTCCTATCCCGGCCACTAAAGGGACAAGAATCAACTCGTCTTCGATCGTTCGCACCACAACATCTTCGGAATGGCAATAGATGTCATCCAGTTCAATTGCCTTCTTTAATGCCCCGCCTTTATTGCCTGCCTTGGCCGCAGCTTTTTTCACCTTGCCGGTCTTTTGATTCCCTGCCATTTTTTTCTCCTTCGTTAGTACATTGAAACCTTTGAATTTCTCTGCTTTCTGTCATTGCGAGGCACGAAGTGCCGTGGCAATCTCTCCAATTAACGGATACTAATGAGAATGCTTCGCTTCGCTCGCAATGACAAAAGAGGTGTTTTTCAAAAGTCTTATATTTTTTACCCCTATTCCGCCATTCTTTTAATTCTATCCCGCCAGTTTTTCACCTCCCACGCATTTTCACCGTTGCCGATAATGTTGAGATACCGGGCCTGTTCGTGGGCGATCCGGCACCAATAGTCTGCCGGTTGGTCCAGGGTGCCACTTTCATTCCAAGATTTGGCCGGGCATTGATCGCAGAAGCCGCGTAAAAAGCATCGGGCGCACCGGGATAAAAAATCCGCATTCCTTGACCGCATGCCCCGCAGCTTCGGGAAGAATTCCTTCACGGCATATTCGAGACTGTATCGCCTACTGTCGAGGACCGTATCGGGATGACGCAGGGCCAGACAATACTGGATATTTCCGTAGGCGTCAATACAGACTCTGTTGGCCGCATTACAGGTGAAAACCAGATCCGTGGGCTTCATCATAAAATGATCAAAAAACTTTTTCATCTCTTTTCGATAAAGTTCCGGCTGCATGGTGAGAACTTTCAATCCCTCCTCCGGAGACAGACGCATCTTAGCTATCCGCTTGTTTTTGCGCTCGGAATCACGGCGATGGCGCAACTCCAGGAACATGACAAAAGACGCCAGGTCATCCATCCGGGGAAGGCTCTGCGCCCAGGCGATGAAATCGTTGATCTCGTGGCGGTTGGCCGGCAACAGTGTCCCCTTCACATACACGGGGATATTTCGATCCAGGAGATTTTTCAATCCGCTTTGAAATTCCTCAAATGATCCTTTCTTTCCCGTGACGGATTCATAGGTGGCCTTTCTCATACCATAAACCGTCAATTCGATTGCTTCGAGGGGCGGAACCCGGGCAAAAAGGTCTGCCATAGATGGCGTGATGAGGCGGCCATTGGTAAAAATCATAACCTTCATGCCCAGTCTGCGCGCATAAAGATAAATATCGACAAAATCATCGCGCAACAGGGGTTCGCCGCCGGTCATACGGACAGTCAAGGCACCCAGTTCAGCCGCCTGGCGGATCAAATCTTTGCAGTGTTCCGTCGTCATTTCTTTGGCACAGGCAGCCGTATCGTGCTCGGGAAGATTGATGCAGCAGTGGACGCAATTATTATTGCAGCGCTCCGTCAACTCAATGTCGATTGCCCCTAAAAGGGGCTGGGAAGACTTCCACAAAATGTCCGGTCTGGCGTGGATCGACAGGGTATGACCGGAGTCCTTTTGTTTGCGGCTTTCCATGTCAGGGTTTCTCTGATTTATTTCGTGTTTGCCGGGTCTTTCCTTTTCGACGACCATTCGAGACCTTTAAAAAATGCCTATATTCTGTCATTTCGACCGTAGGGAGAAATCTTGCTGATTCGCAATGTTTCAGATTTCTCGTCATCCCGCTTTAGCGGGACTCCTCGAAATGACAAAATTCAAAGCCCTCCCTCCATCTTATCAGCCCGGGGCACACTTTGATCGGAAGACCTAAGCTTTCCCACCAGACTTTCAAGAGGACGGAGCACCCCGGGACTCTTGGTGAATAAAAAGCGATAAGCCGGAACCTCATTGGAAAAAGAAGACAGCAAATCAATGGTTTTTCCCCACCAATCGGGGGTAACCAGAGGCTTGACGACCCGGAAAATGATTTCATGAAAAACCAGCTTTTTATCCACAATGGGTATCAGGCGGTTTATTTTTGCCTTCTTCAAAAAAATGATCGCCTTGAGCGGCGCCTGCTTATTTGCAACCTGCGGCAGCTCGCCGTGGCCCCATGTGCCGTGGATGAAAAAGCCTTCAGGCCGGCGGCGGACGATTATGCGATCGTCGCACAGCAGCTCTCCGTAATCCCTCAAAAGCTTGGCCATGGTGGATTTACCAGCGCGCGACGGGCCGACGAATAATATCCCATGGCCGTTCAGTATGAGGCCGGAGCTGTGCAGGAAAAAGCCCTGACGATCGGCCAGGCCGTGGGACAGCATGATCTGGTCCGACGACAGACTGGTCAGGGATCCCCAATTCCCTTGATGGAATAGCTGCTCATCACGATGGTAGACGTTGGCGCGGGTGTGGTCGTTGTTGAAAACAGCAACGCCTCCCACTTGGGAACGGTTATTTTTAGGGCCGCTGACGACATATATCCAGGATGATCCCTGTCGATAGATTTCCCAGGGCTTTTTTTTGTGAACCCGTTGAGCGTTTTTTAACAGGGAAAGGTCCGGGAGATTAAAGTGATGATGAATATAAAAAGTTTCCTTATTGTCCGCTCCGGCCCTGAATGAATCAAATCGCTTATCGAATGTATGCTCCGCAAACGGAAGATCGGAATCGACTTGAATGCATAGGCCCGCGATATTAAAATATCTCCGGTTATTTTTCAGCCAGTTCCGGTTGTATAGTTCCCTCTCTTTTGCGATTTCACATAAATATTTTATCGGCGCAGATAAGCGGCCCGTTTCCAGATAGGCATAAGCGGGGCACCAGGAACAAGTCTTGGCGTATTCGCAGGCGCCGCAGTTTTTATCATATTCATCGTTTCTACGAATTTGATCCGCCAGGGTAGGCAACTGTTTATCCCAGATGTTTTGAAAAGACATACGACGCAGATCAAAGCGACACGAAGGTTCTTTGATAGAAGAACAAAAACTCATCGTGCCGTAAGGATCGATGTGAAATTCCTGCCGCTCCATGATACAAGACCTGAAAAACCAGTTCGTTTTCTTTTGATCGTCAGGCACATGATCGGCTCCTACTGAACAATCTTTAAGGTCTTCGGGGCGAGGTATTGCCGGGTCCATGTCAACCACTTCCCGGGCTGTCAGCCTTTGCCGGATGATCTCCCGATTTCGGTTTGGATTCCTCTGCGCCGACAGGTATAAAAATGACGCGCCGATCCGATAGCTCGGGCTCAAACTTGCCGCCAGTTCAAACATGGCGTTTAGCTGATGATAATTGTCACGCATGGGTACGATCTGGACTGTAAAACCGGCTCCAGCTTCTTTCAGATAGGCGCATCCCCTCAGAAACCCGGCAAATGATCCCGGCCTCCTTGTTATCATGTCATGAACTTTTGCATCCGCGCCATAGAGAGCGACCATCTTGCGGCCCTTGCGAACCAGCAATCTTGCTGTCGCGGGGTTAATAAAATAACCATTGGTGTTCAAGCTGTAAGAAACGACTTTTCGTGTCAGGTAATCGAATATTTCAGGAAAATCGGGACGCAGCATCGGCTCGCCGCCGGAGATGGACCATTCGTTGCAGCCCATTTGCCGGGCTTCGTCCGCGACGCGATATATTTCATCAGAAGAAAGTTCTTTGCCTTTTTCATGTGAAGATGCCGGCAGGCGAACCCAGCAGTGCCGACAATTGTTATTGCACCGATAAGTGAGATCAAACCAGCCGTATCGAGGTAATCTTAGAAATGATCTATGGATATCTTTTTTGGCAAATATATCGAAACTCATCATGTTGCGTCAGCAATCATTCGTTTGATAAAGGCGGGGCAGTCGTATATTTCAATTTAAAAATAACTGATACTTCAAGGTTGACGCAACCATAGGGATCAAGGATGATTTTTATGATACCCCCCCGCCATTGCTTTGGCAACCTCCGCACTTACCCTCCAGCAAGTTACAATTTGTTTTCGTGGCCGTTGACAAAAGCCCAGATGGATTCGCATGGCTCTTACACCCCTTAAGGACATCTTCTTCAGGCCTGCCCTGCCCAATGATGATGAGATTCGGCTTTTTCCAGTCAATTTTTAATTGATTCATTGTCTCCTCCAATTAACGTTAAAAGCTCTATATATTGCTTCTTGAATAAGATAATACCAGTGGCTTTATTATATTGTCTTTATCATTATAGTCAACAACAAATTTCAATTCATCCGGCTCTTGCATACTTTTGAATTATTTCTCAGCTTCCTGTAATTATCACTTCAATCAATAATAAACGCCCCGTTTTTAAGGGGGCGTTTATTTGAAAAAAATTTACGGTGTTAAGGCGTGTGGGGTATTACTGCGAGACACTGAAATTTTTGAGCACAGCTGCTTGTGTTGCCGTGTTTTTTACCTGCATTCGCAGAGTGTGCCCGGCAAGACCTGTCGGTGTGTATCCTGTGCAAAAAATTACTCCATTCATCATAGTAGCACCAAGGACTTCCTTGAGCTTAGTCATAGTATTAACGGTATCGACGATAAGGACATCGTATTTAGCACCATCCGTCCAGTTCGCGATTTTAACACCGACATTTGTGTTTACCTTGATGGTAGCGCCGCCGTCGCATGTAAGGATTTCTATTGAAGGGGGCTTTGCGGCGAATGCCGGCGCAGTGACAAACGCCGCGATCAAAATTACTAACGCGATGAACATACTTCTTTTCATAAGCAACCTCCTGATTTTTTAGTTTACTACTTAATATGATTTAGATTTGTGATCGCACCCTATCAAATATGAAAAATCCTGTCAAGGTGATTAAAATTTTAAAAATTTCCACTACTGTCCCAACGTTGAGTTTTGTTGATAGTGTAACCTTATGAAACACTTTTAAAATTCGCTTAAAATGTCATTTTTCGATTTG
>JAFGHS010000098.1 GCA_016930075.1 Deltaproteobacteria bacterium | reverse complement strand
GAGACCTGCACGGCATCAACAACATCTGACGAAGCCTGATGAAGGCTTCCATCCCTAAGGAGGAAAGATATAATGATCGATTTTTCAATAGCGACGAAAACACAGAAGGTTCTCCAGCTACAGAAAGAAAACAATAAATTCGTCCGAAGCATTGCCCGCTACTATGACGAAAACGAACATACGAATGCGAGACCGGAAGATCTGGAACAACTCCGGAAAAATGCCGCGGCCATGATGAAAGTCATGGGCGGGCCGGAACCGGGTGAAGGACAGTTTTTGACCAACATTATGCTGGGTGAAGTCCGATCCATGGGCGACCCCGTCACGGCCGGCATGATTGCCATTTCCGGCCTGGGAAACGCGGCTATCCGCGCCGTCGCGACGCCGGATCAGAGAGAGCGTTTTGACAAGCTTTACTGCTCCATGGCCATCACGGAACCCGGCTTCGGTTCCGACACGTCAGCGGTGGCAACAACAGCCAAGCTCGATCCGGCCACAAATGAGTGGATTTTAAACGGTGAAAAGATTTTCGTCACCTCCGGCAAGCGCTGCGACGCCATCGTTGCTTGGGCGACCCTCGACAAAAGCAAGGGCCGGGCGGCTATCAAAAGCTTCATCGTCGAAAAAGACCGCCCCGGCTGCACCCTGACAAAGCTCGAGCACAAACTGGGCATCCGGGCCTCCGACACGGCCTCCATTGTTTTTGAAGACTGCCGCATCCCCTATGACAACATTCTGGGTTCGCCGGAAGTTAAAGAGGCCAAAGGCGGGCAGGTCGGCGTTTTGGCCACCTTCGACGCCACCCGGCCCGGCGTTGCCGCTCAGGGTATCGGCGTCGGCCGCGCTGCTCTGGAATTCACGAAAGAGAAGCTCGAGGAGTTGGGGTACACATTCCCTTACGATAAAAAAATCCATTCTTTAAGCGCCGTCCAGAAAGAAATCATGAACATGGAAGCGAATCTGGATGCGGCGAGACTGCTGGTCTGGCAGTCGGCCTCCATGCTCGACAAGGCCCAGAGAAATTCCCTGGAGTCCTCCATGGGCAAAGCAAAGGCCGGCAGGGTCATCGGGGATGTGTGTCAGAAATGCGTGGCCATTCTGGGGCCCCTGGGCTACTCGCGCGACTGGCTGGTCGAAAAATGGATGCGGGACTGCAAGATCAACGACATCTACGAAGGCACCGGTCAGATCCAGATGCTCGTTGTCTGCCGCCAGATTCTTGGATTCAACCGCAACCAGTTGAAGTAGTTTTATGGTAATCCGTAAATGAGGTACGAATAAAAAAAGCCGGATGCTTTCCAGGCATTCTGCTTTTTTTATTCTTAATACGTTACGGGCGTTGTGTCTCAAAATAAATGGTCGCATCGACCACGTATATTGCGGGGAGGAGGTATCTTGCCGTTCATTACCATCATTGAAATTTCTTGCTTCCCTCGACATGACGCATCCTTAATAAATCTATGCGATGCAACACCGGTGATAAACGCATCAACAGGTTTTCCGATCACTGTCATCCATGATGGTCTCATAAAAAGTCGAAACGGGCAACATGTTGTCATTCCAGCGAAGGCGGGAATCCAGTCATTTTAAATAGTTCCGGACTCCCGCCTTCGCGGGAGCGACAGGAAACAGGACTTTTTACGAGGTCGTCATCCATGGTTACGACAGATAATCTCGAGGAAATATTCGATATCGTAGACGCCTGCGATCGCGTGATCGGACAGGCAACCCGCGGGGAGTGCAACACCAATCCCGCACTGATCCACCGGGCGGTTTTCATCCTGATCTATAACGACCGGAACGAGGTCCTCTGGCAGAAGAGAAGCCTCACAAAGGATACGGCCCCCGGTCAGTGGGTCACCTCGGCCAGCGGCCATGTCAACGCCGGAGACGATTACGAAGAAACGGCCCGCCGGGAGGTGACAGAGGAATTGGGAATCGATGTGCCGCTGGAATTTGCCGGCAAGTTCTTCTATCGCTACCGAAAGGAGAATGAGTTCTCCGCCGTCTTCCGGGGCCGTTCGAACGGTCCGTTCCATTTTAATCGCGACGAAATTTCCGCCGTCCGGTTCATGACTGTCGCGGAAATTTTGAAAAAGGATAAAGAAAAAGAATTAAAGCTATCCAGAGCCGCTCACAACATTATTGATTCCCTGTCTCTGTATTGAAGGCCATGAACATGAAAGCCGTCATATTCGACCTGTTTGAGACGCTCGTTGATTTCTCTTTCGAGCACTACAGCGAGGTCATTGCCTCCATGGCGCGGCGCGTCGGGAAAGACCCGGATCAGTTCGTTCCGGCCTGGCACGCGAACTGGGCGAAGCGGGAAATCGGGCAGTTCGGTGATGTCGCCGACTACATCACGGCCCTGGCCGGTCCGGTAGAATCGGAACCGGACCTGGCGGCGGCCGCGGCCATTCACTGGGCCTGCGAAAAGCAATTACTGATGCCTCACGCGGATACCATCGCGACGCTGAAAAGCTTGAAAGACACGGGCTATAAAATCGGCGTCATCACAAACTGCCCCATGGAAACGCCGACCCTTTGGTCCGAATCGCCGCTTTCGAAATGGGTCGATTGCGCCGTGTTTTCTTTCGTTGAAAAAACAAGAAAACCGGATCCCGCTATTTTCCTGACGTGCCTGGAGAGGCTGGGGCTCCTTCCCAATGAGTGCGTCTATGTCGGAGACGGCGCGAACCGTGAACTGGAGGCCTCATCCGCCGTCGGCATGTATACCATCCGGGTGGGCAATCATCATATAGGCGCTGAGCAAAATGCAGATGGATGGGAAGGACCCGTGATTTCAAGCTTGTCGGAACTGATCCCGCATATTCAAGGGATCTCACAGACAGACAAGAAACGATCCCACTCCCCCTTCTAAAAAGGAGAAAATGGAAAATGAGACCCAAAAGAATTTCGATATTGACGTTTTAGCCGCTACCGATTTTATTATAGATACATTAAAATTGAAGACCTCGTAAAAAGTAGAATCCTGTCATTTCGAGGAGTCCCGCTGAAGCGGGACGGCGAGAAATCTTTAATGATTTCAGGATTTCTCCCCCGCAAAATGCGGGGTCGAAATGACATTGCTGATGTTTTGCGACTTTTTTACGAGACCATCAAGATTGTTCCCCCTTGATTAAAGAATATTTTCCTATCCGGAGGCGCCAAATGAATTTCACGCAAATCGAATACGAAAAGCGCGGCGCGGTGACCATCATCCGATTCAACCGGCCGGAGGTCATGAACTGCGTCGGTCCGACGACACACCGGGAATTGATTGAAGCCTGGACGCAGTTCCGCGACGACCATGAAGCCATCGTCGCTATCATCACCGGCGCTGGCGACAAAGCCTTCTGCGCCGGCGGTGATCTCAAGGCGGGGGGAGACATCGTGCCCAGCACACCCGAAGAGATTGCCGCCCACAACCGGGGCAAGCGTCCCGGCATGCTGGGACCGTCGCGCTGGACGGACATCTACAAGCCCATCATCGCCGCCGTCAACGGCGTCGCCTACGCGGGCGGCCTGGAGTGGGCCTGCTTCGCCGACATCCGCATCGCCGAGGAGCACGCCTCCTTCGGCGTGACCTGCCGCCGCTGGAACATCGGTCTGGGAGACGGCGGCACCCAGCGCCTGCCCCGGATCATCGGCATGGGCCGCGCCATGGAACTGATCATCACGGGACGCGTCATCGACGCCCGCGAAGCCGAACGGATCGGCCTCGTCAATGAAGTCGTTCCGAAAGGCAAGTCGCTGGAGCGCGCCCTCGAACTGGCCGAATTCATCTGCAAGCTCCCGCAGCCCGCACTCCGGACGGACAAGGAAGCGGCCGCCCGCGGCTTCGGTCTCCCCCTGGTCGAGGGACTCAGGATTGAAGCGGAATGTTTCAACCGCTCCATTTTCGATCCCGCCACCGAGGAGGGGCTTCGCCAATTCAGAGAACGGGACCATCCCGACCGTCGCCGCGGCGGGCCTTTGCAGACGCCGGGATTGGTCAGGGACAAATAGGAGATCGGTGACATGCCTTATTATCATGCCCATGAATTAGGCGGTTTTTTCAAACCGGAAAGTATCGCCGTGATCGGCGTTTCGCGGGAGTCCGCGAGCATCGGAGGGAACAGCTTCCTGCAGCGTCATCTCGATGCCGGATATCCCGGACGGCTTTATCCCATCAATCCCAAAGCTTCGGAAATTCTTGGGCTGAGGGCCTACCCGTCTCTCGCGTCCCTCCCGGAGGCGCCGGATCTGGTTATGATCGCCGTTCGGGCCGACCTCGTGCCCGCAGCGCTTGAGGAGTGCGCCCGAAAGGGTGTTCGCTACGTGCATGTGCTCACCTCCGGCTTCAGCGAGATGGGGACCCCGGAAGGGCGGGAATTGGAAAAGCGGATCGCCGCCGTCGCCGGAGAGCACAACCTTCTGGTGATGGGACCGAACTGCATGGGCCCCTACTGTCCGGCCGGCCGCCTGACGGCCTGGGGGGCCATACCGGGGCGCGACGGGCATCTCGGCGTGATCTCCCAGAGCGGAGGCATCACCCAGCGGTTCACGGAATACGTCAGTTCGCTGGGCATCGGCATCAGCAAGGCGGCGAGCATCGGCAATGCCGCTGTTCTGGACAGCCCGGATTTTCTGGAATTCATGGCCGGCGACGAGGATACCCGCCTTATCGCCTTCTATCTGGAGAACATCCGTGATGGACAACGCTTATTCGACTTGGCCCGCGAGGTGTCTCCCCGCAAGCCTATTATCATGCTGAAGGGCGGCGAATCGGAAAAGGGGGCCGCGACGGTCGAATCCCACACGGGAAGAATGGCGGGGAACCGGAAAATGTGGAAGGCTTTTTTCGCGCAAACCGGCGTGGTGTCCGTCTCCAGCGTGAACGAATGGGTCGATGCCTGCCTGGCCTTTTCCTGCCTGCCGAAAAGCAATGGCAACGGGCTGTTCATTATGGGCGGAGGCGGGGGCAACAGCGTGATTGCCTCGGATGCGTGCGCCCGCGCGGGCCTCGACGTGCCCACGCTCTCATCGGAAAGCATGGAAAAACTTCGCCGGTTCGTTCCCGCCGCCGGCAGTATTGCCGGGAATCCTCTCGACGACTGGGAGCTCTTTCTGAATCCTCAACTTCTTTTGGAAACGCTCGACATTGCCTACGCGGATGCCCGCATTTCCATGGTGATCGTCGATCGCCTGATTCCGCGCATCGCTTTTCACGGTCCGGAATTTCCCGATGCCGTCGAGGAGATTGCCGATTTCATTAAAACGCACAAGAACAGAAAACCGACGGTATTCACCATCGATTACGACGGCGGCGATCCCGATCTCACCCGGAAAGGCGCCCTGCTCCGGAGCCGGTTCTGCGAAGAGGGCGTACCCGCGTTTCCCTCTTTTGAAAGGGCCATCGGCGCTCTCGCGTGTTTTCAGAAGTATTGCAACCGCTTTACCGGCCTCTAAGAACTGCGACTGATTTGGGCAGCATATCTCCACAATCCCGCAAGGGCCTTGGCCGCCGCTTCGGGCGCAGTGAACACCGGGATCGCATGACCGGCCATGCTGGAAATTTCATTGACGAAATCGCCATGTCCGACGACCGTCAGCACTAAAGGCTTATCTTGAGGGAGCTTTGCTCTCATGGATTCCAGATCGCCGAAAAGGTCTTCCATCTTCATGCCGAGCTGCTTGATGGTTTTTATGGCGGAGTAAGGCACGGCGATAATGGCAAGCACCATATCCACGGAAGGATCATTCATGATCATGGGCAGGAATTGATTAAAAATCATGGACGGCCCCGTATCGAGAGGATTTTTTACATTCATCCAGTCCGGCGCGATTCCGCGCACCTGCTTCACCGTCGATAACGAAAGAGGCTGCACGGTGAGGCCGTTTGAGACGGCAATGTCCGTGGCCAGCGCTCCCATGCTGCCGCTCGACGTCATGATGCCGAGACGATTGCCTTTGGGCAGCGGCTGGGTCGTAAATATCTTCGCGAGGTCGATGAGATGCTCAAGGCTCTCCGCTCGAACCGCTCCCGTCTGCGCAAAAACAGCATGATAAATCCCGTCTTCGCCGGATAAGCTTCCCGTATGCGACGCTGTCGCCTGCTTCCCCTCCGGCGTCTTGCCGCTCTTTAATATGATGACCGGTTTCCTTTTAGTGACGCGCTTCAGCGTTTCCCATAAGCGCTGACCGTCAGCAGCGCCTTCGAGATAAATCATGATCACTTCCGTCGCCGGATCGTTATCAAGGTAATCGAGCATATCGCATTCATTGACGTCTATCCGGTTGCCCAGCGTGATCGCCTTTGATATGAACAGGCCGCGCTGATGAAGAAAATCCATCAGGATATTGCCGAATACGCCGCTCTGCGCGATGATGGAAACAGGGCCCGGCGTCATCGCCTCTTCAATCAAATTTGTCGATGCGAACCGGTTTCCCGTATTGACCACCCCAACGCAATTGGGGCCGATCACGCGAAGTCCGAGCCTTTCGGCTGTCGCTTTGACCTTTTCCTGCAAGGCCGCGCCCGTTTCGCCCGTTTCGGCAAAACCCGCGCTCTCAATGATCACATGCCGGATGCCGCGGGCGCCGATCTCCGAAAGCGCGGCGGGGACGACATTTGCCGGGACGATAACGATCGCCAGGTCTACGGGATCAGGCACATCGGCGATGCGTTTATAGAGCTTCATGCCGTGAAGCTCGCCCCCGGACGGATTGACTAAATAAGTCCGGTCTCCCCAGCCGTGCTCCTTTAAAAAAACGGGGATGTCATATCCGAACCCCATGGATCTGCGGGCGCCCGCTATGACGATCCCTTTGGGATTAAAATAAGGGTTAAAATCATCAATAGGCATTATCTGACTCCAAAACAAATTTCATGATTTCTCATGAATCGGATTGTAAATGATGGTGATCGTAAAGAAATGGAATATGGGTGTCAAAAAAAAAAGGGGGAAAAAGTAATTTATTGTTATTAAAGACTCCGCCGTCAGCAAGTATATTTGTCAGACGCCGCAGGCAAATGACAAAAACAGAGGGCCATCGCATCGAGGATTTTGTCTGAAATTTATAATTTTATGGACGACCCATCTATTCCCCTATGCGACAAGCCGCGCATGGACTTCGGACTTGATTTTATCACCCATGGCTTGTTCAGTTAACTTCAGATCATAGCTGGTCTGAAGATTGAGCCAGAATTGTGCAGTCGTTCCCAAGTAGCGAGCCATTTGAGATAGATCACGTTTTGCGCGTTTACACATGGCCGACAATATGGCTGCGGCCTACAGTGATTTCAGCCATTGTTGATGTTCGACATATCGGTTGAGGGCGACGGCGGCACTCTGAATGGACAGGAACACGGCAAATCCTTCTTTAATACAAGAATTGCCGATATCTTTGGCTAATTTCTTCGCACCCTCACTTGCAAAGGAATGTAAAATAATCGCTATGGGCTTGCTGATCGTGTTTTTTAAATCAAGAATCAAGGACAGGTAAACCTCGATCATCAGCGCTTTGTCTTCTTGACTGGCCAGGCCAAAATGGTCGAAGGCGATATGGAGCACCAGAAAATCCACATTCGGTACGTCATCGATCATCTTTATCGTGTCCGTGAAGACCTTGGGGCTTTCAAGATTATTAATGTCTACAGGATTTTTAAAAATCCGGCCCGCCTCGGAAGAGTAAAAGCCCCTTAATTTCTGACGTGATTCATCAGAAAATTTAGGCAATGAAAGACCGGCCTGGGAAAACGCATCGGCCAGGATAACGCTGGCCCCGCCTCCGATGCCTACGATCACAGCTCTTTTTCCTTGAGGTGGAGACAGATGTAAAAAGGCCACGACCATATCCATCATTTCTTCTATGCTGTGCACCTGGATGGCGCCCGCCTGCCTTAAAAGCCCTTCCCATACCTGGCTGGCGCCGGCCAGGGCCGTGGTGTGGGAAACGGCAGCCTCCGCCCCTGCTTCAGAAGTTCCAACCTTGAAAATGATGACCGGTTTGGTTTTTGCGGCTGTTTCAACGGCTTTCAAGAAACGGGGACCGTTTTTGATTCCTTCAATATAGGCCGTGATGATTTTGGTGTCAGGATCTTTAGTTAAATATTCCAGGTAATCCGATTCGTTGAGATCAGCCCCATTGCCCATACTGATAACCTTACTGAAATGAATCCCCCTTGATTTGCCTTCAGCCAGGGCATGTGAAGCGTTTCCACCACTTTGAGAGATCATGCCGACAGGTCCGCTTTCCGTTGACGCATCCGGGTTGAAGGCCAACCCGCCTTTGGGACAGTATAAGCCGAGGCAGTTCGGACCGATGATTCGTATATCTCCTTTGCGGGCGATTCCCAGAATTTCATCCTGAAGCCTTTTCCCTTCGATATTCTCTATCTCTCCAAAGCCCGAGGTAAAGAAATGTAAGGCCTTCACCCCTTTGGCGACGGCATCGGCCATCAGTTGAGGTGTATTCCTTGAAGGGACCGCTGATATCACATAATCCACCTCGCTGGGAATATCTTTGAGCGACTTGTAAATCTTCAGGCCCATCACCTCTCCGCCTCTCGGATTAAGCGGATAGATCTTGCCCTGATACCCAAAATTTACCAGGGCCTTTAAAAACATCAAGCCCGTATTAAATTGAATACTCGCGTCTTTCACGCCAGCAATAGCAATAGATTTGGGATGAAATAAGAAATCGATATCTAGAGCTCCCATGGCAGCCCCTTCCTATAGTGAATTCGTTTGGATTATCGTTGTGAATCCTTCTTCATTCTGTTTTTTCTTGTGCATAGGGTATGTCATATTTTTTCTTAAAAGGAAAGAACCCAAAGACCTCTAAATTACGCCATTCTCTTTTAGTTTAGCGATGTCATCATCAGAGTACGACAGCAAATTATGGAGGATCTCAAATGTATTCTCGCCAAGTTTGGGGCCTATGAGCTGGCTCTTGACCTCCGCTTTGCTGAAGCGGATGGGAAAGGCGGGAATTCTGACCTTCCCCATATCAGGATGCATGAAATCCACAACGTAGCCGTTTTCCACCATTTGGGGATCATCTAAGGCATCCGCCTTCGAATTGACGGCGCAAATGATTAAATTTTTGTCGCTGAAAATGCGGAGCCACTCGCTTCTCCGTTTACCGGCAAAAGCCTTCCGGAAAACAGCGATCAACTCCCTGGCATGGGCAGGCTTCTTTTCCATGTCTTTAAACTTTTGATCATTCTCCGGACTTTCAACGCCGATGAGACGGCAAACGGTCGGCCAGTCTCTATCCGGCGTCCGAAGAATCAGCCACTCGCCGTCTTCGCATTTGTAATGGGCCCTTAACGGACTTAATTCATCGCGTCTGAATGATCCCCATCGTTTGCTCAGCCTCAGGAGATTGTCGAGGTACATTAAATATGACGCGCTGCCGAGAAGCGAGACATCCACCTCCTGTCCGATCCCGAGACGTTCGCGCATAAAAAGGGCGATCATGATCTGGTAGCTGGCCATGATGGCGGTTGCATGATCCACGACCCCGCCCGGTATCATCCTGGGTTCGGCTTCGTTGAGCATATACATCATGCCCGATCTGGCCTGGCCTTGGGGATCGTAGCCTCCCCGGTCCGCGTCGGGGCCTAGCGTGCCGTAGGCGCTGACTCTGGCGTAAATGATGCGGGGATTGACGCCGGCCAGAGACGGATAATCCATGTTCATCTTGTCGATGGTAGGACTCCGCAAATTCGTCAGGAAAACGTCCGATTTCGCCGCCATATCATAAACGATTTTTTTACCGTCGGCATGCGCAAGATCAATGGTAATGCTCTTTTTGCCGCGGTTGGCCGTATTAAATATGATATTCACATCTCCTTCTATCTCAAGCCTCATGCCGCTGAGATACCGCGTCGGGTCCCCGATAAGCGGCTGTTCGATCTTGATGACTTCAGCGCCCAGGTCGCTGAGAATAGCCGCCGCGCCCGGCCCGGCGTAAGCGATGCCCCATTCCAATATTCTGATTCCCTCTAACGGTTTTATCATTCAACATCTCCCTGCTGTTTATTTTCCATTCGTGGCTGATGTTCTTTAGCAAAAAGTGCACCCTAAATCAAACGCCATGACATAGGGCGCTTGATTTTAAGACCGTTGCCGCCTTTTTTTCATTTTTCTTGTATGCACATACACCGACACTTTTCGAAAAATAGCTGACGGCTGGAAATACGAACCAGCCTGGCCCGCAATGGATTGAGATGAATATATCGCACCAGTTCCAGAAGGTAGGCATCCTTCTGTCAGAGAATGGATTTGTAGCGGTTTTGAAACAGATGGCCGTGTCTGCGATACCTCCGGTTATACCAGACGGCATATCCGGTCAATAACCGCCTCATCACGGTAGATATCGGAACATTGCCCGTTCGAAAAAGCAGGTGAAAATGATTAGGCATCAATGACCAGGCAAAACATGTGGCACCGGTATCTCGAACAATGTCACCTAATCTAAGTAGAAAATGATCCCTATCGGCATCGCCCTCAAATATTTTTCTCCGCTCAAGGCCGCGTACCATAATGTGGTGGACAGCCCCTGGGGCATCTATGCGTGATCCTCTCGGCATGATGCTTCAATAAGACTATTTATCAGTCTTATCAATGAATAAGTCAATAAGTTAACAGCGTTCCCCATGTCCCCGACTCTTCATAAATTTAGCTGCGCTGCCAACGTTCCCACATTCCCCACAGCGCCGTTTCAAAGTGCCTGGCAAAGCGCATTGCATCGAAAAGCGGGGAGGCTAAGACCTGTTGACGCAACCCCGCCCTTAACGCCGCCAAGCGTTCCAGATCAGACGTGTGGATAATGGCTTTGGACACATAGTCGTCATCATCGGCAGCGATCCAGTCCGCCAGCCCCGCATTGTGGGCAATGCTTTCACCCACATGGGAAAGGAATCGATCCCCCCGGCGGGTGATCACCGGTATCCCCATCCACAACGCCTCCACGGTGGTGGTGGTTCCGGTGTACGGAAATGGATCCAGGGCAATATCAACCCGATGATAGGCCGCCAGTGATTCGGCCCTGGTGGGAGAGTACCCTTCCAGCATGAGCCGGTCGGAGGTGATTCCGCAAGCGGCAAAACGCCTTTGGGTGGTATCACATAATGCCGGATCATTCAGTTGTTTCGCTTTGATAAACAGGCACGAGTTGGGAACAGACTGGAGTACACGCGACCACAAAGCCACGACGGCATCATTCATCTTGGTCAGGTTGTTAAAACAACCGAAAGTGATACGGTTGGAAGACTGTGCCGGTAGCGGCGCCTCTTTGAGAGTGACGTCGGGCGGGGTAAAGCAAATATAACTTTCCGGTAACCGCCATACGGCTTCAGTAAAGTGGTTTTCTTCCTCCGCAGGCGCAACATACGGGTCGCCCAGTATGTAATCCATCTCCTTCATCCCGGTCGTGGCAGAATAACCCAGCCAGGTCACCTGCACCAGAGCCGGTTTCCAAGCGAACACCGGCAGGCGGTTGTGGGCGGTATGGCCGGAAAGGTCAAGGAGTATATGCACTCCATCGGCATGAATCAGTTTGGCAGCGGCTTCATCACTCTGGCCGACCAGTGATTTCCAGTCAGCAAAGTATGGTTTAATGCGAGATGTCAGTTGATCCACCTTGTTGTCAGTGGAGTAAGCGATCAATTCAATGCGGGTCAAATTGATCCGTGCCAGTAAGCTTTCCAGGAAATAGCCGACAGGATGGTTGCACAGATCACCCGTCACAAGTCCTACTTTGAGCCGTTCCGGCCGGGTCTTACACGGCCAGGCCGAAAAGGGTATCCCGACCTTTCTGGCCACCATCTGTCCGTATCTGCAAGCTTCTTCAAGATAATTTGAAAGATGGTGACTGGTGTAACTCAAGGTAAATAGCAGGTTGCTATGCGCTATAGCGTAATCCGGCTTTATCTTCAGCGCCCGCCGATAGCTGGCTTCTGCTTCCATGAGCCGGCCTTGTTCCTTGAAGGCATTGCCCAAGTTGTTATGTGCTTCAGCGTAATCCGGCTTTATCTCCAGCGCCCGCCGATAGCTGGCTTCTGCTTCCGTGAGCCGGCCTATGCCCTTGAGGGCGTTGCCCAGGTTGTTATGTGCTTCCGCAAAATTTGGCTTTATCTCCAGTGCCCGTCGGTAGCTGGTCTCTGCTTCCGTGAGCCGACCTGTGTCATTGAGGGCGTTGCCCAGGTTGTGATGTGTTTCAGCGTAATTCGGCTTTATCTCCAGCGCCCGTCGATAGCTGGCTTCTGCTTCCGTGAACCGGCCCATGTCATTGAGGGCGTTGCCCAGGTTGTTATGTGCTAAAGCGAAATCCGGCTTTACCTCAAGTGCCCGTCGATAGCTGGCTTCTGCTTCCGTAAGCCGGCCTTGATCCTTGAGGACGTTGCCCAGGTTGTTATGTGCTTCGGCGAAATTTATCTTTATCTCAAGCGCTCGTCGACAACGGGCTTCTGCTTCCGTGAGCCGGCCTTGGTCCCTGAGGACGTTGCCCAGGTTGTTATGTGCTAAAGCGTAATCCGGCTTTATCTCCAGCGCCTGTCGACAGCTGGCTTCTGCTTCCGTGAGCCGGCTTAGGTCCCTGAGGACGTTGCCCAGGTTGTTATGTGCTTCGGCGAAATTCGGCTTTATCTCCAGCGCCCGTCGATAGACGGCTTCTGCTTCCGTGAGCCGGCCTTGGTCTGTGAGGGCGTTGCCCAGGTTATAATATGCTAAAGCGTAATCCGGCTTTATCTCCAGCGCCCGTCGGTAGCTGGCTTCTGCTTCCGTGAGCCGGCCTTGGTCCTTTAGGGCGTTGCCCAGGTCGCTATGCGCTTCAGCGTAATTCGGCTTTATCTCCAGCGCCCGTCGATAGCTGGCTTCTGCTTCCGTAAGCCGGCCCAGATCCTTGAGGACATTGCCCAGGTTTCTGTGTGCTTCAGTGTCTCTCGGCAAAAGTTCTGCCGCTGTCTGCAGAGGCCCCAGCGCTTCTGCACTCTTCCCCTGCAATCCACGCACTGTTCCTAGCATTTTCCAAGTAATCCCGGCATATGGGAAAAGCAACGTCATCTTATGTGCAAGGGCTTCTCCTTCGGTATAACGCCCATGATTTAACATGGACACCAGCGTTTTGATTTGACCTGATGAAGGACCATCAAAATGCGTTGTCAATGCATCCACAGCCACTCTGTGCAACCCTCGCTTTCAGCCTTGAGCCAGCACTTTTCGTGCAACATCATCATGATAAAATAGGTTTTAATATAACTGATAACCATTTGAAGTCAAGCACACTGATCGGCCTTAATCCACCGTCAAAAAAAATAAAAAACCTCGTTGATCCTGAATAGACAGGGTGATAGGTTAATTTTGCAAAAAAGAAACTATCATCAACGAGGTGAAGCATGAATAAGCGTGAATAAGGGGACGGATTTATTTTTATACTCTTTCAATTAATCATTCTGTTCCGCTTTCCGTCACGTGCGTATTTTCCGGCGATCTCGTCGGCGATGGTATAGGGGTCGGATTCCTTTTGCAGGATGCGTTTGGTGATTCGGTCCATTTCACCGCTTTGGGTCAACTCTGTCAGGATGGGGGACAGGATGGCGTCGTGAAGGGCGTCATGGATTTCCATGACGGTCTTGCGGCGTAGCCGGTCGGCCAGGAGGCCCGTTTCGACGAGGCACCGGTAGTGGTCGCCCACGGCGTCCGCCAGTTTTTCAACATCTTCCCTGAAGGCCGCGGCGTCAAAGAGGTTACCGATCGTCATGATCGGCGGCCGCCAGCCGCCGGGAAATTCGGAAACCATGTTGAGCATGGAGATCAGTTCATTCTCAAGCTGGCCGGCGCCGTCCCGGTCTGCTTTGTTGATCACGAAGATGTCGGCGATTTCCATCATGCCGGCCTTAATCGCCTGGATTTCGTCGCCCATGCCAGGAATAAGAACCACAATCACCGTATGGGAGTGGTTGATGATGTCCACCTCCTGCTGTCCCGCTCCCACGGTTTCCACCATGATGATTTCCTTGCCCATGGCGTCCATGACATGGACGGCGTCGCCGACGGCCCTGGAGAGCCCGCCCAAGGCGCCGCGGGTAGCAAGGCTGCGGACAAAGACGCCGGGGTCTTCCGCATGGGCCTGCATCCGGACACGGTCGCCAAGAATGGCGCCTCCCGTGAAAGGGGAGGTCGGATCAACGGCAAGGACGCCGACGGTCTTCGACTGTTTGCGGAAAACAGAAATCATGGCGTCAACGAGGGTGCTTTTGCCTGCGCCGGGCGCGCCGGTGAACCCGACGACATGGGCCCGGCCGGTATGGGGGAATATCTGCCGGATGGCGGTTTTTGCCTCGGGGAGGTTGTCCTCCAGGTTTCTGATCAGGCGGGAGGCGGTGCGGACATCGCCTCCCTGAATTTTACGCAAACGTTCTAATTCATCGGGATTGTCGGTCATGGCGCGTCTGTTTTATCCATTCCTAAGAAAAATTGTTCTCCCCCACCCTGATCCCTCTTTCCGGTAGAGAAGGATCACCGGGGAAGCGGGCACGGCTGTCAGTTCGGGAAAGCCTCTTTCAGATAGGCCACCACATCGGAGATTTTCGTCCCGGGCAGAAAAATTTTCCCCACACCCATCTTATTCAACTCGGTGATATCGTTTTTGGGAATGATGCCGCCGCCGAAGACCTGAATGTCTTTGGCTCCCTTTTCCTGAAGGAGGCGAACCACCTTCGGGAACATGGTCATGTGAGCGCCCGCAAGGCTGCTGATGCCGATAGCGTCCACATCTTCCTGAACGGCGATGGAGACGACCGCTTCGGCGGTCTGCCGGATTCCCGTATAGATGACCTCCATGCCCGCATCGCGGAGTCCTACGGCAACGGATTTGGCGCCCCGGTCGTGGCCGTCCAATCCCACCTTGGCAATCAATATGCGTAGTTTTCTCATTTTTTCACCTCACTGCTTTTCTCCCGATCCCACGTCGCAGGCGTCACCCCCCGCTCGACAAGCTTGTACTTCTCCGTCCGCAGAGTCGGTGTTTTGGGAAGGGCATCCATGAACTCCACATAACGGGGCACCATGAAACGGGCCATATTGGCCTGGCAGTATTCGATCAGTTCCTCGTAAGTGACGGTCTGCCCGGGCTTTAAGACCACCGCCGCCATGACATCCTCTTCCGACAATTCCGACGGGACGCCGAAAACGGCGGATTCAAAGACGGCCGGGTGCCGGTCGATCACCCTTTCGACTTCCTGGGCCGAGATGTTTTCCCCGCGCCTTCTTAAGGCGTCTTTCTTTCGGCCTTTGAAGAAGAAGAACCCGTCTTCGTCCACCATCGCCAGATCGCCGGAGCGGAACCAGCCGTCCTTCATCTTTTCGCCGCTCGCTTCCTCGTCTTTATAATATTCCACCCACTTTTCCTCCGGGTCCGTGGGGCGGATGATCATCTCGCCCACCTCGCCGGGGGGCAGATCGTTGTCTTCGTCATCCACGACCTTGGCCTCATTATAATAGGGCGGCCAACCCATGGAGCCCAGCTTCCGCTTTCCCGGACGGTTCTGGATGGAGCCCCCTTCCGTCGTTCCGTAGGATTCAACGATTTCCAAACCGAACCGCTTTTCGAAATCGAGAATGATGTCCTCCGGCGCTCCGGCGCCCCGGATAAACCGGACATTGTTGTCCGCATCTTCCGGCGTGGGCGGCTGCTTGTAAAGGATGGGCAGCATGGCCCCGATGTAATTGAAGGTCGTCGCCTTGTGCTTGCGGACGTCCAGCCAGAACTGGCTTGCCGAAAAGCGAACGCCGAGCGCGAGTTTCGCATTATTGAGCAGGGCGGGAAGCGTCGTCAGGTTCTGGGCATTCCCGTGATGGAGCGGCAGGGCGGTGTAAAAAATATCGTCCTCCCGATAGCCGAAAACGCGGAGCGCCCGGAGGGCCCTCAGGATGACGTACTCATGGGAGCGCACCACGCCTTTGGAACGGCCCGTCGTGCCCGACGTGTACATGATCTGGAAAGGATCGGTCGGTTCAATGGGCGGCGACGTGAACGTTGCGGGGCCGGTGAAAAAATCCTTCAGGTCCGACGTGCCGGGCGGCAAAGCGCCGCCCCCCCCTTCTGTTCGGACGACATAGAAATCCAGTTTGCGGCCCCCCAGGGCATCCTGCACCTGCGGCAGGAGATCCTGCTGCACAACAACCCCGCGCGTATCGGAATGCTCCAGGATATAGCCGAGAATTTCCCCTTTCCACTCGACGTTGTAGGGGACCATCACGGCGCCCGCCTTGCAGATCCCGAACCAAAGGAAGAGGTATTCCGGACAGTTCAACATCAGGACGCCGACCTTGTCGCCCTTTTTGATGCCGAGGGCGGTAAGGGCATTGGCCGCCTGGTTCGCCTTTTCCTCGAACTGATCAAATGTAAAGCTCTGGTCCTGGAAGAGAAGAAATTCCTTTCCCCTGTTTCGTACGGCCTTTTCCGTCAACAACTTTCCGAGTGTCCACTGTTCCCGCGGCAGGCTGAAAAGATCAGCCCCCCAATCCCTTTCTGAATCCAACATGGAAAAACCTCCGCTATTTATTTTTCTATCGATATTTTCTTGTCATTTCCGGTGGCATACATTTCATATCGAATCGCATGACCATTAACCATTTTACCTTGTCCCCCTATGCGATCCTGATCCTCGGATCGGCCAGGGCGTAAGACACATCGGCCAGGAGATTGCCGATGAGCGTCAGCAATGCGCCGAGAAACAGGATTCCCATGACGACGGGATAGTCCCGTGCCATGACGGACATGTAGAAGAGCTGCCCCATGCCCGGTATGGCAAAGATCGTTTCAAAGATGACGCTCCCCCCGATCAATCCCGGTACGGAAAGGCCGAGGATGGTAATAATGGGCAAAAGAGCGTTCCGCAAGGCGTGCCTGTAGATGACCAATCTCTCGCTCAAGCCTTTCGCGCGGGCCGTGGTTATGTAATCCTGCCTGACGACCTCGAGCATGTTGGCTCTCACATAGCGCGACAGGCCGGCCAGGCCGCCGAACGCCGAGAGCAGAACCGGGAGAATCAGGTGTTTCAGCAGGTCGATAAACGCCGCCCAGGGCGTCATGTATTCATAATTTAAAGACCGGATGCCGGAAATGGGAAGCCAGCCCAAATGCACGCCGAATAAGATCATCAGCAGCAGGGCCAGCCAGAAGGTCGGGACGGCAAAGCCGATAAAGACAATGACGCTCGTCACCTTATCAAAAATTGAATCCTGATGGACGGCGGACATCACGCCGATGGGAATGGCAATTACGATAATCAGGATCATGGAAAGGACATTCAGGGTAATGGTGATGGGCATCCGCTCCAGGATTTTGTCCGCCACAGGCCGGCGGTCCGACGAAAAGGATTTTCCGAGATCGAAGGTAATGAGTTTGCCCGCCCATATCAGATACTGTTGATAGAGCGGTTTATCGAGATCATACAGGGAGCGCAGGCGCTCTTTCAACTCTGCGGATGCCCTGGGGTTCATCTGCGTTTCGAGGTCCGTTGGCGATCCCGGGGCCAGGCGAATCACGATAAAACAGATGATGGTGATGCCGATGAGAATCGGGATCATAAAAAACAATCTTTTAACAATATAGGCGAGCAAAGGCATCCCTCTGAGTTTTGGCTGATCACCGGCTGCCGACCGCTCTCATACCATATTTTCAAGTGATTGCCGGTGGTTGTAATGCAAAAAAGTCTGAAAGTCCGTTTACCATAACAGGTGTCTTTTAACAACGTCCATTTTCCCCATTGACACCATATATTCATTATGTTACTGAAAACAGTAACTTAATTGTGAAAAGGAGGTTTTATTGGATAAAAGAAAGGCCGATGCAGACACAAAAAAAAGGGTTGTTTTATGCGTCAATGCAGCTCTTGAGAAAAAAGCCACCAACCTGATTATCCTGAAAGTAAAAGAAGTTTCATCTGTGACGGACTATTTTATCATCTGCAGCGGCTCATCGGACCGCCAGGTCCAGGCCGTTGCGGCGTCCATTCAAGAAACGCTGAAAAAAGCCGGCATCGCGCCCCTCGGCGTCGAGGGCGAAAATATCGGCAAGTGGGTGCTCATGGACTATGGCGATTTCATCGTCCATATTTTTTATGACCCCACTCGCCAATTTTATGAGATTGAGCGCCTCTGGTCGGAAGTGCCGCAGATGGCGATTGCCGATGACACTATTAAAATAAAGGCTCTAAAAAGAGGGATGTAGCCTTGAAGAGAATCCTCGCAGGCCTGGCCGATCTTATTTTTCCCCCCCGGTGCATCGCCTGCGAGAAGATTTTGATCGACGAGGAACATCATTCATTCTGCTGCGATTGTTATGATCGCATCGGCTTTGTCCGCTCCCCCGTCTGTACGCAGTGCGGCATTCCCTTTGCCGGCAAAGAGCAGGAAGACCATCCGTGCGGCGAATGCCTCACCGGAAAACCGGTTTTCACCGCCGCCCGCTGCGTGGGGCGCTATGAAGAGCCGCTGCTTTCCTGCATCCACCAGTTTAAATACAATGCAAATATCGGCGCCGGCAGACGGTTGGGAAAATTGATGGCCCAGTACGAATATCCTGCGTTCAGGATTTCCGACTACAGTCTCATCATCCCTATTCCGCTGCATTTGAAGCGGCTGCGGGAGCGGGGATTCAATCAATCCCTGATCCTGGCAAAAGAAATCGCCAAGCAGCATCATCTTCCCGTTGACTTTATGAATCTCAAAAGGCAGGTATATACAAAACCGCAGGTCAATCTGGGGAAAGACGAACGTCAGGCAAACGTCAGAGGGGCTTTCAAGGCAGTCGATGCGGGCAGAATCAATGGAGAAAAGATTATTTTGGTGGACGATGTCTATACAACCGGCAGCACCGTCAGGGAATGCGCAACGGTCCTGATGAAGGCGGGGGCTCAGGATGTGGCCGTGTTGACCCTGGCAAGAGCGGTCTGATTCATGAAAAGGATGTGTGACGGATGAACAAGATTTTATCCTGGGATGCATTAAAAGAGAAAATCGATGCCCTCCGCAGGGAGGGGAAGAAAATTGTCTTTACAAACGGCTGCTTCGATATTCTTCATGTCGGTCATGCCCGGTACTTAAACGATGCGAAGAAAACGGGCGATGTGCTCGTGCTCGCCTTAAACAGCGATTCTTCAGTCAGGGGATTGAAGGGCGAAAAACGGCCGCTCAACAGCGAGACCGACAGGGCGTATGTCGTTGCATCCCTTGCCGCCGTCGATTATGTCACCATCTTTTCCGAATCGACGCCCTTAAACCTGATTGAATATCTCAAGCCGGACATCCTCATCAAAGGCGGCGACTGGAAGGAAGAGGACATTGTGGGAGGCGACGCAGTGAAAAAATGGGGCGGCAAGGTCCTCATCATGCCGGAAACAGAAGGCGCCTCCTCAACAAACGTCATCGAAAAAATCATTGCCGTATACAGCCGTCCCTGAAACGGGGAGGATATTTTCTTTCATCCCTTTTCATTATCAAGCAAAAAGGGTTCCGTATAAAAACGGCCCTATCGCATGCCGTCATTTTTCCTTTGACAAAAAGACGTTCATTATGTATGAGCAAAAGTCAATTTATTTTCAAGGGGATTGCCTGTGGCCGGAAAGATAAAGATGAAACCTGAAAAGCTGGAATTCTTCAGATACATGCTGAATCAGAAGATCAGTGAGCTTCTCAATGACGCTGAGAAAACCGTTTCCGATATGACCGACGGAAAGGAGAATTTCCCTGACCCGAACGACCGGGCTTCACTTGAATCAGACAGGAATTTCGAGCTTCGCATCCGGGATCGGGAAAGAAAATTGCTCCTTAAACTGCAGGAGGCCATTAAGCGGATTGATGACGGGGTTTTCGGCGTCTGCGAAGTCTGCGGCGGAAGCATTTCGGAGAAAAGACTGGCCGCAAGACCTGTCACCACCTTGTGTATCGATTGCAAAACGAAGCAGGAAAAGCTGGAAAAACAAAAGGGGGAATAAACGATCCCCGGCGATTTGCCTGTCTTTGCGCAGCCGTTGGCCTCTTAAGATGTTGATCTCACCGGTTTTCACGCCAGAAACAATAAGGTTAAAGCCCTTCCGCATTTAATAAGATCACGCTTCATTTTCCGTGATGCATTCAAAACAAAGGACGGAAAAAATGTTTGTGAGGGTGGCAATCAACATCCCGTCGGAAAAAACCTTTACCTATTCAGCGCCCCCGGATATTGAGCGTGATATTGCCGTCGGCAAGAGGGTTCTGGTTCCTTTCGGAAAAAGAAAAGCCACGGGCTATATCCTCGAATTGACCGACTGCGCCGATTGCGAAGACGTCAAGGATATTATCGACGTCCTCGATGCCGAGCCGCTTTTTTCCCCCGACGATCTGGCCTTCTATCAGTGGCTTTCCCAGTATTACATCCACCCCATCGGAAAGACCCTTGCCCATATCCTGCCTGCCGTCATCAAGCCCAAAACGGAAAAGGTCATTTCTCTTCTCCCGGATGATATGAAGCCGGCGGCGAACAAAGAAAAAATAACCGGCAAGGAAGCGGCGGTCATGGATTTCCTGAAAGCAAGGGGCAACGCCTCCATCAGAGTTTTGCAGGACGCTTTCGCCAATATTTATCCGACCATCAAAAACCTTGAAAAAAAAGGCAAAATAAGCGTTGCCGACCGGGAGACGGCCCGGCTCCACAATCAGTCCTTTTCCATCGGCCGGACCGAGGGGCGCCTCCATCTCAACCCCGCCCAACAAAAGGCCCTGGGAAAAATCTGCGCGTCCCTGGCGGACGGCCGCTTTTCTCCTCTTCTGCTCCACGGCGTGACGGGCAGCGGCAAGACGGAAGTCTATCTGACGGCCATCGAGGAGGCCCTCAAGCTTAACGGGGGCGTCATCTACCTTGTGCCGGAAATCGCCCTGACGCCCCAGCTCTTAAGCCGTTTCCAGGCGAAGTTCGGCGACCTGCCTATTGCCGTTATTCACAGCGCTATTGCGCAGGGAAGCCGCTACGACCAATGGCGGCAGATCCGGCGGGGCGAAATCACCGTGGTCGTCGGCGCGCGGTCGGCCCTTTTTGCGCCGGTTAAGAATCTGAAATTGATCATCTGCGATGAAGAGCACGACAACTCCTACAAGCAGGAAGAACGGATGCGCTATAACGCGCGGGACCTTGCCGTGGTGAGGGCTCAGCTTGCCTCGGCCGCCGTCATTCTCGGATCGGCCACGCCGGGCATCCAGACCTATCATAACTGCCGAAGCGGGAAATACGGCTACCTCTCTCTCCCCAAACGGGTCGAAGACCGGCCCATGCCGGAGATGGAGATCGTCGATATGCGCCTGTACGGAAAAGAAAAAGGCAAAGACCTGCCGGTTTTATCTTCCCATCTGCTCTATGCCATGGAAAACACCCTGAAGATAAAAAAACAGATTTTGCTTTTTTTAAACCGGCGCGGGTACCACACCTTCCTGATCTGCCCGGAATGCGGGTATGTCTTTAAGTGCCGGAATTGCGCCGTCTCGCTGACCCACCATGCGGCCGAAAAGGCCCTGAAGTGCCACTACTGCGATTACGTCATGCCCGCCTCCATGACCTGCCCCGAATGCGGCGGGAAAAAAGTCTGCGCCTACGGGACGGGGACGGAGAAACTGGAAGAAGAGGTTAAACGATTTTTCCCCGAAGCCCGCGTGACGCGCATGGATTCCGATACGACGGCCCGGAAGGGCGCCTTCGGAAAAATCCTTCAGGCCCTCGACGGCGGGGCCATCGATATTCTTGTGGGAACCCAGATGATCACGAAAGGACACGATTTCCCCAACATCACCCTTGTGGGCGTCGTGTCGGCGGATGCCATGCTTAACATGCCCGACTTCCGGGCTGCCGAGCGGACCTTCCAGACCCTCATGCAGGTTTCCGGACGCGGCGGCAGGAGCGATTCCCCCGGCAAGGTGATCATTCAGACCTTCAACCCCGACCACTACGCCGTAAAGCACGCAAAACTAAATGATTACGAAGGCTTTTATAAAGAAGAGCTGCTGCTTAGAAAAGGCCTTTCCTATCCGCCCCTGTCGCGCTTCGTGAATCTCCAGCTCTCCAGCGCCGATAAGGAGCGAGGGCTCGCCGGCATCGCCCGGATCGGAAAGGCCGCACGGGAAATGATCGCTAACGAAGGCATGAAAGGCACGGTCGAAATCCTGGGCCCGGCGGAAGCGCCGATTGCCCGGATCAAAGGCATGCACCGCTGGCAGCTGCTGATCAAAGGCCGGAACATCCATGACATGAACCGCCTGACCCGCCGGCTTCTGGAAGAGGGCAAACAATGCGGGCTTACGGTCAAGTGCGATGTGGACCCCGTCAGTTTCATGTAGGAGAGAAAAAGATGATCGACAAACCGAAAATCCTTTTTATGGGAACCCCCGAATTTGCCGTGCCGTCCCTGGAACTGCTCGTGGCGAACGCCTATCCTGTTGCGGGGGTTGTCACGCAGCCGGACCGGCCGAAGGGCCGGGGCAAGGCCCTGGCCCCGCCGCCCGTCAAGGTATGCGCCGAAAAACATGGGCTTGCGATAATTCAGCCGGAACGGGTGAGGGATGAGTCGTTTCTGGCAATGTTCCGGGCCATCGCCCCGGATATGGTTGTCCTCGTCGCTTTCGGACAGATCCTGCCCAGAGAGATTATAGATTTTCCCCAAAGGGGCTGCCTTAATGTCCATCCCTCTCTGTTGCCCAAGTATCGGGGGGCGGCGCCGATGAACTGGACCCTGATCCGGGGCGAGGTGAAAACCGGGGTCACCATCATGCTTATGAGCGAAGGCGTCGATGCGGGGGACATCCTCCTTCAGGAAGAAACGCCCGTTCGGCCCCATGAAACCTGCGACGATCTCCATGACCGCCTGGCGAAAACAGGTGCAGAGATGCTGTTAAAGACGATTACAATAATCATGGACGGCACGGCACGGCGCATCCCGCAGGATCACACCCTGGCCACCTTTGCACCGCGCCTGAAAAAGGAAGACGGTTTGATTGACTGGGGCAAGGATGCCGTAGAAATTGTCAATCTCATACGGGGGCTGTCTTCCCAACCGGGGGCTTATACCTTTCTTGAGGGAAAGAAGTTAAGGGTTTTGCAGGCGGCAGCCGAAGAGTCGCAAGGCGTCGGCATTCCGGGAGAAGTCGGCGCGGCTGCGCCGAAAGGGCTCCCCGTCAGGTCAAAAAACGGCATCGTCTACCTCCAGGATGTCCAGTTGGAAAGCAAGAAAAGGATGCCCGTCGGGGAATTCCTCCGGGGATATAAGGTTGCTCCGGGAACCGTGTTGAAATAAACAGTGGATATTGTGGGGCCAGATTTGAAATCTGTCCCCCAAGCACCCGTGAAGAGCAAAAATCGCTGCCTGTCCGCCCTTGAGATAATAAGGTAAAGCCGTTTTACAGCTCTTTGTATCCCTGCTGATTTTTGACAGTTTCATATTGGCCTCGCTTGTCATGCCGTATTTCATCATTGATGGATAAAGAGATTCCGGACGACAAAATATATTGATTTATGATCGACATATCCCGTAAAATCACCGGGCGCTTTCCACGGCGACGGCGAGCAGAAAGATGATCACCAGAACCATCCATGTGATCAGCGCAGCAATATACTCCGGCCACTCCCGCAAGGGGCGGCATGCGCTCAAATGAAATAATATTTCGCCGTATTTTATAAAGACATTCAGCCTAATGATCATGGCCGCCGCAGTAAGAATAGAGACCTTTGAATTTCTCTGTTTTCTGTCATTGCGAGGCACTGAAGTGCCGTGGCAATCTCTCCAATTATCGGATACTTATGAGATTGCTTCGCTTCGCTCGCAATGACATAATACGCGTTTTTCAAAGGTCTCGAATAGAGGATGCGTTTGTAAAACGTCCCGGCGCCTGCTTGTCCCTAGTATTTTGCATAAAAGAGGAGTCCATTATGAAGCACAGACGATTTGTCGATTTGAGCATTTGCATCGAAGGGGGGCTGCCGAGCGACCCGCCCGGCATGATTCCCCAGGTGGAATACATCAATCATGAAAAAGGCTGTGAATCCATGCTGAATTATTTCCCCGGCGTCAAGAAGGAGGAACTTCCCGGGGGCCTGGGCTGGGCCGTGGAGCAAATCACCATGTCCACGCACAGCGGGACTCATCTCGACGCCCCGTATCATTATCACCCCAAGATGGACCGGGGGAAATCGGCGGCGACAATCGACGAAATCCCCCTCGAATGGTGCTTCTCCGACGGCGTCCTCCTCGATTTCCGCCACAAGGCCGACGGCGAGAGGATTACGGCAGACGACGTCAAAAAGGAACTGGAGCGGATCGGATACGAGATCAAACCCCTCGACATCGTCCTCGTTCAGACGGGGGCGGAAAAGGCCTGGGGAAAACCGGAATATCTGGTTACCGGCGGCGGGATGACCCGCGAAAGCACCCTCTATCTGACGGAAAAGGGCGTTCGCGTTGTGGGAATCGACGCCTGGAGCTGGGACCGGCCGCTGCCCCTTATCGCCAGGGAATTTCAGGAAAAACATGATCCGAAGGTGATCTGGGAGGCCCATTTCGCCGGCATTGAGATCGGCTACTGCCACATGGAGAAAATGGCCAATCTGTCCGCCATCGGCAGACCCCACGGCTTTACAGTCTGTTGTTTCCCCATCAAGATCAAACGCGCCTCGGCAGGGTGGGTCAGACCGGTGGCCATCGTCGAGGAATAATTTGACGGACAGGCAAACCACCATTGAAAACAAACGGGGATAGCCCCCTTCCGCGGAGGATGAGGAAAGCATCCCTAATAAAGATAAAAAAGGAGGACTTCATGGTCAAATCGATCCGTATCGACAAAGATATCCCTTTTAAGATGAGAGACGGCATCACCCTTCGGGCAGACGTCTACCGGCCCGACGACGCTGAAAAGCACCCCGCCATCATCGTTCGGACGCCTTACGACAAAACGCCGTCTGCGCCGAGCAATTACCTGTCGCCCGTCGAGGCGGCTTTTGCCGGCTACGCCGTGGTCATTCAGGACACGCGCGGCCGGTTTGCGTCCGAGGGCGAGTACGCCGTCGGCGCGCCTGAAGGCCCCGACGGATATGACTCCGTGGAATGCTGCGCCGCCGAACCGTGGTGCGACGGAAACGTGGGCATGGTGGGGATTTCCTACCTCGGGGCCGTCCAGGTCCTGGCCGCCGCGGAACAGCCTCCCCATTT